>DAIPZN010000060.1:0-26776 GCA_036782195.1 Cyclobacteriaceae bacterium
TTTTTAAGGTATATAAGGAATTATATGTATATAAAAAGTTAAAGAAATAGAATAAAAAATTATATATTAAAAATTAAGTTCCCTATTTCCTTGGTTCTTCAGTAGCGTCTGAAGCCATTAAATGATTATTCTAGAATATATCCACTTCAATCAAGGAGGCGAGACTGGAATCTTATAAGCCTCATTTTTCATTCTATAACAAAACAACCATGGATCTGAATGACCTTTGTATAAATCAAACAGCGTCAGATCATGAAAAAATTTTTTGTTGGATTGCTCATGGCCTTGATGATCGTCGGAACGGCCGAGGCTCAGGAAGTGAATTTAGGAATCAAGGGAGGAGTGAACCTGTATAATATTGCCGGAGATAGTGATTTTACCATGCGGTCAGGACTTCATGTAGGTCTATTAGGTCACATTCATTTTACGGATCAATATGCGCTACAACCGGAGTTGATGCTATCAACCCAAGGCACCGCAATACGGAACACCGATACATGGGTAGATTTAAGCTACCTGAATATCCCGGTGCTTTTCCAATATATGTTCAATAATGGTTTGAGGCTACAGGCCGGACCACAATTAGGTTTGCTTCTTAATTCCCAAGAAAGGACGGGAAGAGTGAGTGTAGATATTAATGATGAAATTGCCACTATAGATGTGGGAGTGAGCGTAGGTGCAAGCTATGTCCATACCGCTTCTGGGTTTGGTGTAGATGCCCGTTACAACCATGGGTTGACAAATATCAATAAGGCTACGGATGACATTCATACCAATCGTGGGTTTCAGGTAGGGGTATTTTACCTATTAGGCCACAGGAATTAATTCTTTTGACTGATTATTTGATGTATAGCTACATTTTTTAGAAGAAAGGGAGTTGCCCATGGCTTGAATGCCAGTGGGCAACTTTACTTTTTGATCTGCTACAACTGATTGTTTTATGGACTTGAGAGAATCATTTCAGCGGCTAAAGGAAATCCTTTTGGGAGATCTTGGCAACCTTGAGCGGATTGCCATCACTCTTTTGATGAGTTTGCTCATCATATTGGTATTCCTGTTTGTTTCGAAGTGGGTAAAGGCCCTGACTTCAAATAGAATTGCCAAAACTACCAAGGATCCTTTATTGGCTGATTTTATCGGTTCAGGGATCAGAATTGTTATTTTGATATTTGGGATTACGCTCTTGTTCAGGTTTTTAGGTCTCACCGGTGCGGTTAGTGGGATTTTGGCAAGTGCAGGGATTACGGCTTTTGTAATAGGTTTTGCCCTGAAAGATATAGGCGAAAACTTTTTAGCAGGAATTCTTCTTGCATTCAAAAGACCTTTTAGGATTGGAGATACAGTTGATATTCAAGGAGTAAGGGGAAGGGTGTTGGCGCTCAATCTTCGGGATACACAGATCAAAACCGGAGACGGCAAAGATGTGTTTTTGCCCAATGCCAGCATTATCAAAAACCCTTTGATCAACTTCACAATTGATGGTTACCTGAGCTATTCTTTTGTAGTAGGCTTGGATTATGGGTGCAATTATGCACAGGCATTGGAAATTATGGAGCAAGCCATTATTCAAGTTCCCGGTGTATTGACCGAGGATAGAAAACCTTCTATAAATGTCTCAGAAATGACTGCAAGTACCTTGAATGTGACTGTAGCTTATTGGGTCAACACCCATAACCGTCAATATTCAGATTTGAAAGTGAGGTCGAATGCAATTCTTGCAGTGCTGACCGCCCTAGAGAAAGCAGGATTTAATTTGCCTGGCGACATTATAGAGCTCAAAAATCACCAAAGTAATAGCTTAGGGCTTGAACTTAACAAGAACCAAATACCTTCTTAAATAGGTGGCCCAATTGCCTTTTAATTTTAAAAAGAGACCTATTTTATTTTTATTGGGTACTGAAAAATGAAATTAGCTTTATTGTGAAATGGCCTATAAAAAGCCCAAAATAGCAGTCCCTAAATTTTGCGAAGCAAATGGTTTCTATACCACAAAGAAGCGGTCATTCAACATGTCCCGTATCAAAGGGAGCAATACCAAACCAGAAATCCTGTTGAAAAAAGCACTATGGCATGCAGGTGTGAGGCATAGGAGCAATACCTTGAAACTTCCTGGAAAACCTGACATTTCTTTCATCAAATATAAGCTCGTAGTTTTTGTAGATGGGAGTTTCTGGCATGGCTTCAACTGGGAGGAAAGCATACACAGTTTGAAATCCAACAAGGATTTCTGGATTTCCAAAATCGAAAGAAATATGCAGCGGGATGAAGAGATCAATGCATTATATATTGGCAAAGGTTGGCGGGTGATGAGATTTTGGGACCATGATGTCAAAAATCATCTTGGCGTATGCGTGCGGGAAGTTTTGGCAGCGATAAGACCATAGGCAGCTTCTTCTTCTAAAGAAATTTCATAACTTTTTTCCAAGATTCTGTTAAGCCTTTAGCCCGGAATTTGATGAACTTGTTCATGAACTTTTATATGTACGATACATGAGCACATCAAGATCCATGACTCCACTTTCAGTGGTTTTAAAACGCATAGCAGACAAAGGATATGACCGTGAGTTGAAAATTTCTGAAGACGGTGCCCGACTTGAGGAAAATGGCAATGTTTATTCCGCAGATCAATTGACCATTATAAAAGTATACCGATTTGAAGGTGAATCAGACCCTGGAGATATGTCTGTAGTCTATCTAGTCCATACAGATGATGAAGAAAAAGGTTTTTTAATGAATGCCTACGGACCCTACTCTGATCAGGACAATCCTTATTATGATGATTTTATTAAGGAAGTCCCTATTGATGAGTTAGAGGATGAAATCTGATTTTTTACCGTAGCAAAAAACCTCCTTCGGTTGCCTCAAAAGGCTAGGCTGAAGGAGGTTTTTGTTTTTTACTCTTTTAAACAATGCTTATTCAATTCCCGATCAGCTTGTCAATGTTATAAGCTTCATCTGGAAGGGACATTTTTTGGATTCGGACAGCGGTCATAGTTTGGTAGTAATCTTCATGAAAAGTAGTGATTTGAAGTGCTAAGCGTCCTTTGCTTTGTTTTAAAAACTCATTCCAGTTGCCTAAATTATGGTTTTGAAATGGGCTTGGATCAATCCATATGTTTTCGGAGACATAATAGATCATTTTGTTTGATCCTTCCCCTTTTTGTAGAGCATAGCATTTATTTCCCAAAATAGTCTTTTCTTCTTTTTGCTTTTTGTAGGTAGGTTTTGATGTAGTTGATTTTCCTGCGTCTAACACGTAGATGTTGTTTGCTCTTGAATAGAAATATTGATTTGTCCCTGAATTGTATAATTGAGAAAGAACTTGGTTTTGATTGTAAGTGACGTAATTGGCCTTGTTGATGTAGTAATGTTGGACAGAATCTTTTTCTGTCAGCATTTTGGCGCTGATGTCGTTGCCGTCTAAATCAAAAAATTGATACCGGTAAATGATATGGCCTTCAAAGGGCTCTTTTTGAGCCAATATCGACATAGAGACCAATGCGAAAAGGAGCGTAAATAAATAGGTTTTCATTGATAAGGGAACGGGTGCGTTGATGAATTTGATTTCTGTTAGATATATGCTGGAATATTAATTTTTCACACGAAAGCTTCTTGCATTTCCTCAAAATCCCCAAATGCCCTTACACATCCTGCATCAATAAGCTCTTCTGCGGAATGGGAGGTGGTGATGCCTACCACGGGAATGCCTGCCAGCACTGCTGCTTTGACTCCTCCAATTGAATCTTCTACGACCAGGCAATCTTCTGCCGCCAATCCTGCCTTGAATAAGGAGCGTTGAAAAATTTCGGGGTCAGGTTTTCCCTTCCTCACTTCATGTCCGCCTGTGATATGGCTGAAATATTTGCCAATCCTCAACTTGCCAAGGGTAAAATCAATGTTTTCTGTATCACCCATGGTGGCCAATAACAATGTCACTCCTGCATCTTTAAGTTTTTCCAAAAAGGGCGTAAGTCCCTTGATTTCTTCCAGATATGGAGCATAGAGCTTTCTGTAAGCAGCTTCTTTTTCCTGGCCTTTGTCATTTAGTAATCCAAGGTCTGTGATGTCTGGAAAGAACCTTGCCATCATTTCGATCAGTGTACCATGGTTTTGTGCCTGAAAATCTTCAGCCGAAAGCAGCAACCCATTTGCTCCTAAAAAAGAAAGCCAAGCATCTTTATGAAATGGAATATTATCCACCAAGGTGCCATCCATATCGAAAATGATGCCTTTGGGTAAATTCATGGTGATTGCGCTTATCGAGATAGGGGTTCACGAAATATAAAAAAAATACCTGCTTTTTAGAAGCAGGTATCTTAAATGTACCAAGAGGCCGTTATTAATTAACTGCAACAGTTACTTCCTGAGCTACTCTTCCTTCGAATGAATAGCCTGCTGGAATTGCAGCATCTTTTCCTTTTTTAGTCAAGAATAAGATACAAACCAAAACACCTAGCAAAATGGCTGCTGTTTGTCTGTCCTCTCCAACTTGATTGATTCTAGTACCCGCCAGTAGGATTTGTGTTCCATCCACTGCTTCAACTGACTTGATTTCTACTTCTAGAAACCCTTCTTTACCAAGGCCTTTAGCTTTTTCGGCTCTTGTAACCAAACCTTTTGCAACAGCTCCACTTTTGATGACTGTCTGACCGTTAATTTTCACATCAGATCTTACAAAGAAATTGATGGTTTGTCCTGGTACCATTGTTGCAGATGTAATTTCACTGTTGTTTTCCAAGGGAATAATTGTTCCTGATGGAATTACCACATTTGCATCATTTTTAGGCGTAAATGACATGGTCAACATGGACACTGTTAGCAATAGACAGAACAGTTTTGTGAACTGGGATTTGTAAATAGTTTTTAACATAAGATATTGGGTTTGGATAATTATTGATATTGATACATTAATTTTTTCTTCAGTTTATTCTTTTCGCTTTCATTGTATCTCTTGGCAGATTTTGCCCCACCAGATATATTGCCTATATAAAATGCCGTAGAAAACAAGCCAGTCAAGACCCCTATTCCATAATTCGAGTTTTTAAAACTTGTATACGTACCATAGCCCAATAATCCTGTCAAAATAAAGGACGTTGCTGCAGTGGTTGTATGTCCTGTATAGAGGTATCCTGCTCCTGGAATGACGCTTAATAACCCAGCTAGTGTTGGGCTTTTGTTTTTCAAGCGTTCCAGTTGGTTAACTAAGGCAAGGTTTTTTTGAATGTAAGCTGAATAGATGTATGTATCAGAAGTGAGACTATAGACTTCTCTAGCTTGTTCATATTTATCCCAATGTGTATAGACCAATCCACTCAAAGCATATTTTTGATCAGATTCTGTGGCGATTTCCATTTGGCTCAATAGCTTAATCGCTTCATTGTAATTTTTCAACTTGAACCAAGATTCGCTGGTTTTAATCAAAATTTGAGGATTTCCTTTTAATTCAGGTGCTAGCGTATGGTCATAATGAAATATGATCCTTTCATATTCCCCTAATGCAAATAATGCTTTGTAATAATTGAGTTCTAATAAATCCTGATGCGCATACTCAGGATGGTCTAGCTTTATCCTGTGATACTCCAAAATGGCTTCTCTGTATAATTCTTGGTCAATCAAATGGACAAGTAGCTTGATCGGATCTGTGGTTTTGGAAATTCTGCTGTTGGATGAAAATTGACGTATTGTTTTTTCAGCATATACAGAATCTCTTGGGTCGATAATATCCAATAGCTTAGGCTCCCCATCGATCAACCTTACCGTGTAAAAATCATGTTCATGGCCACATCTCATCAAACGGTCTGTGGTATCCAAAAATCCCATGATTACCCCTTTAGTTCTAAATGACTGCATGGAGTACTTGGCACAGCTTGGATACATCTGACATTTTACAGGCCTAATGTCACTTATGAATTTTTGGTAAAAACCATACAAATCTTCAACACTTTCGTCCCCTTGTGCAAAGCTGGGATGGATAACTGATGTCATCCCAAAGCAAATGAAAATGAAAATATATTTTTTCACAGAAATGAAAGAAGGGTACGTAGATCAAGCAGATGTCACACTGCGCATGCTTTTACCTGTCAACGTAAAAGCATACGCAAGTAACTATAAAAGTGGGATTATTCTTCTAATTCCTGAATATTTTTATTTTTATAATTATAAATTCAAAATCAAACCCATTTAATTTATGATTTAAAATTCTTTAATCCACAAACAGTACTCCTATTCCTGCATTTTGCAACAGCTTGTTATAGGTCGGGATGGAAGTTTTCACTAGCGTTTCGCCTCTACTTTTTAAGGTTACCCACTCTTCCTCTAATTCCTTACGAAGCTCTTTGGAGCCTTTGGTAATTTTAGGAAGGTCACTTTCTGTTTGGTTGATCAAAAACATGTAGTTGGCTGTGAACTTGTTCGGAAAATTTTCCACATCATCATAGGCTTTGGATTTTCTTTGGATCATGTCCTCGTCCCAATTTTCCAGTTCTTTGAGCAATGTATGACCCGCTTGATATAGACTTTTGTGCTGCTCATTTTCCTTGATTCTACCCAAAAATGTTCGTAGCTGCACCTGATATTCCAGGAGTTTGTTTAACAACTCATGCATCTCGTTGAGATGGGCCTCCATCTCTGCCATATATCGATCATGGGCAGCGTAATCTTCTGCCGGGAATTTATGGAGCGGGTGTTCCAGTATCTCACCTTTGCTGCTTGTCTGTTTACCATCTACAGTGAGGATTATCGTGTAGGT
The DNA here is from genome assembly GCA_036782195.1 of Cyclobacteriaceae bacterium. Classification (GTDB taxonomy): domain Bacteria; phylum Bacteroidota; class Bacteroidia; order Cytophagales; family Cyclobacteriaceae; genus DAIPZN01. The sequence goes on from DAIPZN010000060.1 coordinate 6,749, forward strand.
TCCTGGGGCTGCTTTACGACCTCTGAAGCTGGATTCAATATAGGCCGATGGTGCACCAGTCATGGTTGGATGTCTTAAGTCCCAGACAAATCTATTCAGACCTTTATTCTGTGACAGTGTTTTTTCTGGAGCCGGGCCACCATCATATGCGATAAATTTCGGGTCTTTGCTATTGGTAAATTTCCTAACCAATGTTCCCTTGGGATCTCGGATTTCCAGACTTAGCTTAATTGAATCTGATATCGATTCAGGCAAATGATAATAGATAACCATCCCATTTGCTGGATTGACTCCTTCAAATGGATGACTACCTGTAAAAGAAGGGTCACTGCTGCTCAACTGGCTGTACCATTGCGCCCTTATGGCTGGTTCAGGTGTGTATAGCATCGGCTCGGAGACCGATTTTTTCAATTCCCTCACCAGGTTCAGGTCATCCAATATCCAGTAAGACCTTCCAGAGGTAGCGACAATCAAATCCCCGTGAGCTACCTTCAGATCAGTGATGGGAGTGATCGGTAGGTTAAGTTGGAAAGGTTCCCAATCCTGCCCCCCGTTTCTGGATAGGTACATCCCTTTTTCTGTTCCGGCATAAAGTAGCCCCGGGACTACGTCATCTTCCCTGACAACTCTGGTGAAAGCACCATAAGGAATGCCTTTGCTGATACTGCTCCAGGTTTTACCGTAGTCTGTGGTTTTAAAAAGGGCAGGGGTATAGTCGTTGAATTTGTATCTAGTGGTAGCGATATAAGCAGTACCTGGATGATGGGGTGAAACTTCTATGGCATTGACCAGGCTTTCTTTAAGCGCTGCTGGCGTTACGTTATTCCAGGTTTTGCCACCGTCTCTTGTGAGGTAAACCAAACCATCGTCAGACCCTGACCACAACACACCTGCTTCATGTGGACTTTCACAGAGGTAGGCAATTGTACCATAATTCTCAGCTCCTACGGCTTCGTTGGTATAAGGTCCACCACCTTTTCCTTGCTTTGCTTTTTCATTTCTGGTCAAATCTGGAGACACGACTTCCCAACTTAGACCTAAATCCTGGGTTTTAAGAACATATTGGGCAGCATGGTAGTAAGTGTTGGCTTCATGCTGTGACCAAATGATAGGCGCATTCCAGTTGAACCTATACTTCATATCAGCAGCATCCCTGCCCAGGTATTGTATGGGAGCGATCATGATATTCTGGCTGGTGGACGTTTTGGTATCCAAAACTTCTATGGTGCCTAGATAACTACCTCCTAAAACATATCTCGGGTCATTAGGGTCAAAAGCAAGAAACGCACTCTCACCACCTGCGGAGTAGCTCCAATGCTCTTGGCTGATTCCACCACGTCCCAAAGCCATGCTGTTGATGACCACTGAGGTATTGTCTTGTTGTCCACCGTAAATGCGATAAGGAAATTGGTTGTCAGTATTGATCCTGTAAAATTGAGCGGTAGGCATATTGGCCTGTGTAGACCACGTGTTCCCCCCGTTGAAGGAGATCGCAGCACCTCCGTCATCTGCTATTACCATGTTTTTGGCATTGGCCGGATTGATCCAAAGGTCATGATAATCCCCATGCGCTCCGGGCAACTGCTCGAAAGTTTTGCCACCATCTATAGATTTGAGTGCAGGCGCGCTCAGGACGTATACGATGTGCTCATTTTGAGGATCAGGGAAAAGTTCTATATAATACCATGCGCGTTGAACCAGTCTATGATCACTATTTACTTTTTGCCAGCTGTTGCCGGCGTTTTCTGAGACAAATAGTCCTCCAAGTTCTCGATCGGAGTCGCTTTCGATCAAAGCATAAACTTTGTCGGGATTAGCTCTTGAAACAGCTATGGCCATTTTGCCCATTTCCGTCGGTAATCCATTTTTCAGTTGTTTCCAAGTCTTTCCTGCATCAGTTGACTTATAAAGCCCACTGCCAGGTCCTCCGCTGATAACTTTCCAAGGAAGTCTTTGATGTTCCCACATGGCAGCGTAGAGCACTTCAGGTGTATGCATATCCATTGAGAGCTCCACAGCACCAGTTTTGTTGTCTACAAAAAGTACTTTTTCCCAAGATTCACCGCCATTTGTGGACTTATAGATGCCGCGTGCGTCGTTAGGGGCATGCAACGCGCCTTGTGCCGCTACATAAACCAAATCTGGATTGGTAGGATGAATGGCTATTCTGGAAATGTGCTGCGTATTTTCAAGCCCCATTTTTCTCCAGGTTTTGCCTGCATCTGTACTTTTATACACACCATCTCCATAGGAGGTCATCACTCCTCTTGGGGCATGTTCTCCCATGCCCACATAGATGATATTGGGATTGCTTTCTGCTACTGCAATGGCTCCAACTGATCCAGTTCCAAAATACCCATCAGATATATTGCTCCAGTGCTGTCCTGCATCACTTGTTTTCCAGACCCCACCCCCAGTTGTTCCCATATAGTAAGTGAGGGGGTCCTGGACAACTCCTGATGCTGTGACGGATCTTCCTCCTCTGAAGGGGCCAATGTTCCTGAATTTAATTGGGAGTGCTGTTTGTTGGGCAAAAACACCTGACCCAAGCAAGCATAGCAATACAGTCAATAAGTTTCTCATGATTAAGCGGGATAATGGCAATCAATATATAAAAAAATACGCTAAGGGTGATGCAGTCCTAGTCTAGGTTAAAAAACAACCGACAATATGCTTTGATACTGTCGGTTAAAAATCAGACATGCTATAATTAGCAATTTAAGGAGCTTAAAGCGCCCTTACCTCACCATCTTCTTCAATGTATTTGATGCCAGGTACTATTAAGGATTCGAGACTTTTTTCTGTCCCTGGGGATTGTCCAGTAATGATACCCGTAAAGTTAAGTATCCGGTCAATGCGACAACCTTTCTCCCGTAGACGCTCAGCAATCTGCTGCATTTCTTCTGGATCATGTGTGTTGACAGCAGCAATAAAGTTGATTTTCTTATTTCCCATATCAGCTTTGTGGATCATATTGGACATTTTACGAGACCAGCACCTATATCTGCTGGAGGGAAATCTAATTTACGCGCATCTTTGACCAAGAGCTCCCAAATTTGTCTGGCTGTGGCCTCTGGATTTTTTTCCCAATATAGTGCAGCGGCGCCAGCAACAAAAGGCGTAGCCATGGAGGTACCACTTAAATTGGCAAATTGTTGGGGATCCTTGTAGGCACTAAAGACTGATACTCCGGGGCCTACTAGGTTAATTTCCCCGCCATCTTCATTGATACCTCCGCAGGAAAAATCAGCTACATTCAGCATATTGTCTATGGCACCCACGGCCATGATGGCTGGACAGTTGGCAGGATGGCTTACTGGTCGAATAAGTTGTTGCGATCTTCTGCTGTCATTTCCTGCAGCAGCAATAATAATGGTACCCTGATCCATAGCTCTTGTCGCAATATCATTATAGATTCTGGAGTAGGTTTGACCAGGACTTACAGGACCACCGAGTGACATGGACAAAATTCGGCAACCTTGAGTCAGGGCCCATTCCATACCTGCAAGGATGCTGCTGTCTGTCCCTGAACCTGCATTAGACAGTACTTTAGCGATATAGATATCTGCTTCAGAAGCCACACCATATCTACGTCCGTCGGGAAGGCTGCCTCCTGCGGCTATACCTGTACAATGAGTGCCATGGCCATTCAAGTCATCTACAGTTTCTCCCGTGATAAATGACCTTGATGTAATGGTTCTATTGATAAAATCTGGATGGGTAGTTACCATTCCGGTATCCAAAATAGCCAATTTCACCCCTTTTCCTGTGAAGGGACTTTGAAGTGCCTGAGTAGCATGTATTCCCCAAAATGCCTGTGCATCATCAGTATAGGATGTGGGCAGTGGAGGAAGTGGAAGTTGTCGGGATGGGGATGTGATTTTTTTGCCCAAAAGTTGGAGCAGCCAACGGAAAAAATTTCTTGCAACTCCTTTTTGGGGGTTTTCAAGGCTGTATAGGTAGCGCTCAGGTTCATCATAAAGAAATACCCTTTGGGCTTTAGGCCCTTCAGAAAGCTTCTTGATCCGTTCTTCATAGGCCTCTTTTACTATTGCCACTCCCAATTTTTCAAAAACCAAGCCGTCCGCTTGTTCGAATGCCTGCTCATAGTTGCTCCCAATACTGCTATAATCCCCGGAAAATGCCAGATCCAGTGAAGCGTTATGTGTTACTGAGGCGATTTGTTGAAATCCTGCTGCCCCGTCTAGCATGACCAATCTTCTTCCAGTAAATTTTCTCCGGGAATATATTTCTTCTACGGTTATTTCCATTTCTATACAATTTAATTCAAATCATTCTCTCCTAAATTACAAAATGATATAGTAAAAGTTTTATAAAATGATTTATAAGATAGAAATATGAAGATAATTGTCTTAAAAAGACAAAAATATATCTTGAAAATTTAAATGGTTGATGTGCTTTCTTTTGAAATGGAAAAAACTAAATGAGAAAGGCTGTCCAATTGGACAGCCTTTCTTGGAGATCTGGATTCAGCTATTGTTAATCCCATTTGAAAAGTCCAGCATTTAGACTTCGCAGGGCATCATTTTTGAATTTAGCATCTACAAGAAGCGACACGTTGTGCCTACTTCCTCCATAGGATACCATTCTCACGGGATAATTTTGGATGGAAGTCATGATATTGGCAATCACCCCTTTAGATTCAGCGATTAAATTGCCTACTACTGAGATAATTGCTTGGTTTTTATCCACTTCGACCGTGCCATATTGTTCCAGTTCTTTGATGATTTCTTTCAAATGTGTAAGGTCATCAATGGTCACTGAAACAGCCACTTCCGAGGTGGTGATCATATCTATAGGTGTTTTGTATTTTTCAAATACTTCAAACACTTTTCTCAAAAAACCATAAGCAAGCAACATTCTGCTTGATTTGATTTTGATTGCAGTGATGCCGTCTTTGGCAGCAAGCGCTTTGATCCCACTACCTTGTTCTTTGGCGGTGATGGTGGTTCCTATGGCATCCGGCTCCATGGTATTCAGCAATTTCACAGGTATATTGGCTTGTTGTGCAGGCCAAATGGATGCTGGATGGAGGATTTTTGCCCCAAAATAAGCCAACTCGGCAGCCTCGTCAAAAGAAAGCTGTGCGATTGGACGGGTTTTGTCGACTATTCGTGGATCGTTGTTGTGCATGCCGTCTATGTCTGTCCATATTTCTACGACTTCAGCATTGATAGCTGCACCGATAAGAGAGGCTGAATAATCAGAGCCACCTCTTTTCAAGTTGTCCACTTCATTTTTATGGTTTTTACAGATGTAACCTTGGGTGACGAATATTCTGTCCTGAGGATAGTTGCTTAGAATCGATTTGATTTTGGCAGATATTTTTTTGAGTTCAGGCTCATTGTTTTCATCTATGCTCATAAAGTCCAAGGCAGGTAAGAAAACAGCCTTGATGTCAAGCTCCTGTAGTAGCGTATAGAAAAGCTTTGTGCTCAGCAATTCACCCTGTGCCAAGATATCTCTGTTGATAGCTTCATTGAAAGATATCTTAAGCAAAATGTTTAGAAACTCGAAATGTTCCTTGATGATTTTTTCAGCTTTGGATCTTCCTGCTTCAGATTTCAAAAGCTCGATATAGAAGGACAGGTAGTGTTTATGTAACGTGTCGATCCGATCTTTAGCCAAATCTTTATTGCCTTCTGCCAAAGCTTCTCCAATAGAAACTAGTGCATTGGTGGTGCCTGAGAGCGCAGAAAGCACAACGATTTTCTTTTCAGAATCACGTGTGATCAGGTCTTTCACCTGGTACATTCTTTCGGGTTTTCCAACGGAAGTTCCCCCGAACTTCATTATTTTCATAATGGGGTATGGTTTAATGGTTAGTTGTTGTCAGACTGAAAGGGTTTTTACATGTTGTAAAATCCGTGCCAAAAAGGGCATTAGAACCCTAGCATTTTAATAGCTGTTATTGCTGCTTCATCGCCTTTATTACCATGCTTCCCTCCAGCTCTGTCAAGTGCTTGTTGCAAAGTGTCAGGAGTAAGAACGCCAAAGATGACGGGTTTGTTGAATTTCATCCCTACATGCGTAATGCCATGTGCTACTGCATCGCAGATAAAATCAAAGTGTCTAGTTTCTCCTTGGATGACACAACCCAGGCAAATAACTGCATCTATTTCAGGTAGTTCTGCAAGCCATTGTGCGCCAAGTGTGAGTTCGAATGAACCAGGAACATTCTTGCGGAAAATGTTTTCTTTTTTGGCACCATGACGGATTAAGGTATCCACTGCGCCTGAGAAAAGAGATTCTGTCACCTGATCATTCCACTCTGAAACGACGATTCCGAATTTTTTTGATGTTATGTCCACCAAGTTTTTGTCAGAGTAGTGACTTAAGCTTTTTAATGAAGTTGCCATATATTGATCGAAGAAATTTGAGACAAAAAAAAGAGTAAGGTTAAAGCCTTACTCTTCTTGAAATGCTTATTTACAGAAAGCATTAATTAGAGGCAAGGCCTTCTAGTCTTGCTTTATGCTTTCGTGCGTTGGTATATTCGTAAGATTCGTAGTATTCTTCCTCAATAGCCTCATAAGTTTTGATGGCATTTGCGATATCACCAGCTTCTTCATAAGCTACTGCTAATTTGCTGAGGTATCTTGGAGCGAAGAATTTGTTTTCTTTATGGTCTACGGCTTTTCTATAAGCTGAGATAGCATCTTTGGTATTGCCCAACTCCAGGTGTGCATCACCCAAAAGTGCGTAAGCACGCGACTGTACGAAATAGTCATCTGAAGAGAATTTCTTGAGATGGTCAACAGCTTTCTGAAACTGACCTTCTGACAAGAAAATGGAGCCTGCATAGAAGTTGGCCAAATTAGCAGCTTCAGTACCGGAATACTGCTCAGCGATTTTGAGGAAGCCTGGGTTTGACCCATCACCATTCAGAGCAAAGTCCGTACTGTCTTGTTCAAAATAATAAACTGCCTGAAACATTTCAGCTTGAGCCTTTTTATTCTGATTTTGCTTATCGATCTGGAAATATAGAATTCCTGCAATTACCAATATGCCGGCAATCAAAATACCTCCTACAATTTTGGAGTTTTTCTTCAAAAAGGCTTCACCTCTTTCAAGTCTGGTCGCGATTACTTCCGGATTTTCTAAGAGTTCGTACTCTACTTCGCCTTTATTTGTGTGTTTCTTAGCCATGCTATAATTTTTTGCCGCCGCAAAGATATGTTTCTTTTATTGATTTCCAAAACCTTTGAATCTTTTGAAATGAGCTGATTTAAGGCATTTAGAAGCGCTTTTTCTGTTCAACTCAGCTGGTAAAAGTGAAGGTTTTTATTTTGAAGGAATGGTCCTAAACAAATCAGCCATGGACATTTTTACTGAATGCCATGGCTGAAAATGGTAGGAAAGGAATTTACTCCATTACAAATGGATAGTCTTCTTGCATGTAGACATCTTCAAATGCCTTTTGCCCATCTGGCCAAGGTGACTCTTCAGCAAACTTCACTGAATCTTCAACCTGCTTTTTGACGCGATCTTCGATTTCCTTGAATTCTTCTTCTGAAAGTAGACCATGCTCCTGAATGGTAGCTTTTACCTGCTCAATAGGATCACGCATTTTGTATTCCTCTACTTCTTCTCTTGTTCTATATTTTTGAGGATCAGACATTGAGTGACCTTTGTATCTATATGTTCTAAACTCCAATAAGGTAGGGCCATCACCTCTCCTCGCTCTATCTGCCGCTTCGGCTACAGCTTCATGGATTGCTTCTACGTTCATTCCGTCTACAGGGAATGAAGGCATATCATAAGATTCACCTATTGTATAAAGTTCAGTAACGTTGGAGGTCCTGGCTACGGAAGTACCCATGGCATACCCGTTGTTTTCGATGACGAAAATCACAGGCACTTTGTAAAGCATGGCCAAGTTGAACGCTTCGTGTACGGCGCCTTGTCTCACCGCCCCGTCACCCATGTAACAGATGCAAAGATTCTTGGTTCCTTTGTACATTTCTGCGAAACCGATTCCTAGTCCCATTGGAACCTGAGCGCCAACAATACCATGGCCTCCCATGAAATTTCTTTCTTTGTCAAATATGTGCATGGAACCGCCTTTTCCTTTGGTTGTCCCAGTAGCCTTTCCATAAAGTTCGGCCATTACTGCACCAGGATCTGTACCCAGTCCAAGTGGATGTGCATGGTCTCTATAGGCTGTGATCCATTTGTCATCTTTGGTCAATGCCGTGATGGCACCTGATGCACAGGCCTCCTGACCTATATACAGGTGGCAAAAACCCCTGATTTTTTGCTGTCCGTAAAGCTGTCCGGCTTTTTCCTCAAACCTCCTCATTAACAGCATGCTCTCGTACCAATAAGCATAAGTTTCCTTGGAATATTTTGCTTTTGCTTTGGTAGCAGTACTCTTTTTTGCCATATCGTTTAATGTAAAATATGCTAAATTGGGCCTTGAATTCTTCGCTTTGCGTCAAATTTTAAAGGCTCACCGCGAAATTAGTCAAAAACACCACAGATTCTAAATATGCACCTGAAAAATATACGCCTCCAGCAATTTAAAAATTACCGGCAGGCTACGGTGCGTTTTTCCAGCCATATCAACTGCTTCCTTGGGCCTAATGGTAGCGGTAAGACCAATCTGCTCGACGCCATCCATTATCTCTGTCTTACCAAAAGCGCATTTGGCCATGTTGATGCCAATACTATCATGCATGAAGGTGCCTATTTTACTGTGTTTGGTGATTTTGATATCCAAAGCAAAGACATCGAAATCAGATGTGTCGTGGAGTCAGGCAAAAAGAAGCAGCTGATCCAGAACGGTAAAGCCTTGGAAAAATTGAGTGAACATATCGGGCTTCTTCCCATAGTCCTCATTGCGCCAGATGACACCCAGCTCATCCGTGAAGGAAGTGAAGAGCGGAGGCGATTTGTTGACAACATGCTCTCCCAACTCGATAAATCCTATCTTGAACAGTTGGTCAGGTACCAGCATTTTCTCAAGCAGCGCAATGCACTCATCAAGCAGTTTGCAGAAAGGGGGCGTTTGGATAAGCAGCTGATTGAATTGTATGATAGGGAATTGATAGCCCTTTCTGTCCAAATCGCAAAAGCCAGAAGTTCATTTATGGTGGAGTACCTGCCCTTTATAGCTGAATTTTATGGTTTTATCTCCCAGCAGCAAGAGGATGTCGATGTAGTCTATGAGACACATTGCCTTGATGAGGGATTTGAGGAAGTGTTCCGGTCAAATTTGCAACAGGATCTGGCATTAAGAAGAACCAATAAGGGGATTCACAAAGATGATTTCATCTACACAATTGCAAGTCATCCCATTAAAAAGTTTGGCTCCCAAGGCCAACAGAAATCATTTGTCATTGCGCTGAAGCTTGCACAGTTTCAGTTCTTTTTATCCAAAAAGGGAATAAAGCCTATCTTACTTTTAGATGATATTTTCGACAAGCTTGATGACCAAAGGATAGGTAAATTGATGGAATTGGTCGCAGACAGCCGGTTTGGACAGTTGTTTATTACTGATGCGCGTCCGGAAAGGTCAAAGCAGATCTTAGCCCAGCTAGGTTCTGAGGTAAGGTTTTTTAAAATTGAGGCTGGAAGTGTCTTGTTAGAAGATCAATAACGCTTGCGCTTTCCTATGCGATAATCAAAGGAGTATTTGCCAGGGCCAGTCAGCAGCAGGGTTAAAAAAACGGTTAGATAAAGTAGGGCCATTTCTTTTTCGCCAAAAGGATCACCAGCATGAACACTAAAAGCAGCTACTGCCATAGTTATGATCAAAGGGATTAAGGAGAGTCTGGTAAATAATCCGGCAGCCAGGAGTATAGCACAGAAAAATTCTGCAAATATCGCAAGTTGAAGGGAAACGGCAGGTCCAAGACCCAAAGGATCACCGAATGTGGCTAGTCTCGAGCCGAAGTTGACAAGTTTTGACCATCCATGGGTCATCATCATCAGAGCGGAAACTATCCTAAGAATTGCAATGGCCAGGTCATTCATCCATGGTCTGGCTGAAAACAGAAATTGCTTCATGAGTGTGCTGTACTCAGTTAAATGTGGTTAATGTGGTCAAAGGTAGTAAGTTTTTTAAATCCTTTAGCTAATTTAGACTATTGGATTTATTACATATTTCTGTGAAAATGAAAAAACTAAATCAATTTATGGTTGCGCTGTTGGTCCTGCTAGCCTTTTTTCTTCAAGATGCATTTGCGCAGCAGCCTACACAGGCATACCAGTCATTTAAGTCGAAAGTGGAAGGTTACATACAAGATGATCTTTATGGCAAAGTCAGTGCAGTGCTTTTTGATGCGGATGAGGCGCCTTTGGCTGTCGACTATATCAACTTTTCCAAGCAAGTGAAAGCCGAAATGTATGCTATGCTGGAAAAAGAGGTGAAGAGTATGTCGGAAAGCGAAAAAAAATCCGCTAAATCGTATGTAGATCAAATGATGGTACAGCTCGGTGAATTGTATCTTGAACGTGCCAGCGACAAGGAGCCAGAGGAAAAGTTGGCCTACTTCCATCAATTCCTTCAAAACACAGGTTTGATAGAGGGGGTGGATTTCTTGACTGAAGACCTAGGCAGGTCGCTCCTGATGGGGCTCCATACCGCTATGGAAGTGCCTTATGGAATTTCTGATGCTGAGCTGAATGCTTACATCAATCAATTAGAACCTGCTTCCAGGGAATTTTTAAAAGCAGCGGCCATCATGAATGATATGGGCAATCTTGTCAAGCCGTACACTGAACTTGAACGTGATTTGAATCAGTTTGCTACTGGTTTCCCTGAATCTCGCTTTAAATCTTCCCTTCAAGCTAATTTTAAGGAATTGGAAAAGTATAAAGAGGGGGCGATTGTGGCTGATTTTAATTTTGTCGACCTCCAAGGGAATACAGTGTCATTAAAAGATTTTAAGGATAAAATCATTTACCTGGACTTATGGGCAAGTTGGTGTGGGCCATGTATCAATACCTTCAGGACCAAAACACCTGAGTTTGAAAAGCAGCTTAGGCCTTTTGAAGATGTGGTGCTGATGTATGTGTCAATAGATGAAAAACAGGATCCTTGGAAAAACTACCTCAGTAAAAATGAAATGAGAGGAATCCATCTCTTTGCCGGAAAGGGATTTGAGGCAGAGATTATGAAATATTTTAAAGTCTGGGGGATACCCAGATACCTCATCATCGGAAAAGACAATAAAATTGTAACGGTGAATGCCCCTCGGCCTGGAGATGAGGCATTTGCTTTACTTTCGGGTTTATCAGCGAATTGAACCTCATTAAAAAAATGCAAATAGGCTGTCTATGAAAAGACAGCCTATTCTACTATTAATGCCCAAAAATCAGTTGATTTTTTTTATTGCATTTACTCCCAAAGATTGGCAGGATATTCCCCTTCTTCATGTAGTTTTTGTAGAGACTCAATCACAGTAGGCCTATCTTCTGTATAAGTGACTCCAAACCAGGTTTTGCCTCCTTTCAATATTTCAAAGGCCGCTTTTCCCGATTGAATCAGCTTATTGGCTACTGTGGGGATATAAAATTCAGATTTGAGGTTGTCCTGATTTGCAGGCAGGAACTCATCCCACATCTGCTGTATGTCATCAAACACAGCCGGATGAAATCCCCAGAAGTTCATCGATACAGGTGTGCCTTCAGTGATTTCGGTGGTTTCTCCATCTCCTTTAGCCAATATTTTTCCGTTTTCACGCGCTATAGCTGTTTTTTCTTCCATTCCCACGAGCTGATTGGCGTCATTCATATAGCATACGCCTCTGCTGACTGTTCCGTGATCTGAAAGTACATTTTCAATAGCATATCCCACTATCGCGTGAAGGTTGGGTTGTACGCCTGCCGAAAGAAAACTTCCAAGTACCTCAAAGGCTTCTTTTCCATAAAAATCATCAGCATTGATTACAGCAAAGGGTTCTGTGATGGCATTTTTGGCACAAAGCACGGCATGCGCAGTTCCAAAAGGTTTCTTTCTTTCCGGGTTTTGCAAATGTTCGGGTACAAAATGTTTGATTGACTGAAGAACAAATTCCACTTCGATTTTCCCTTCAAGCTTTGGAAGAAGAAGCTTTTCTGCCATTTGTAGAATTTCTTCTCTGACGATCAATACGACTTTGCCAAAACCTGCCCTGATGGCATCATAGATTGAATATTCCAGAATAGTCTGGCCGCTGGGGCCAAAGCCATCAATTTGCTTGTTTCCTCCGTATCTGCTTCCCATACCTGCGGCAAGCACTAATAATGTTGGTTTTTTACTCATAGCGATGCTTATCAATGTGGCGCCAATTTAAGTTTTCCTATTCAAACCGCGGCCTAATTTTCCAGATTAATTCAGAAAGTGGCGGTTCTCTTTTATGGCGTATAATTTTGTTTTTAGGATTAAAAAATATCCTATTTTTTTAATTTGGACATCAAAAATTGTTCAGATGCCTTTTTTGGACATGTAAAACATGGAAAAAATAGAAAAAATCGAAAAAAGGAGCTTAAAAAATAGGCTTAGTTGGTGGAAATTATGTTTTTGTATTTACATTTGATACTTCATTAATGAATCACTCCAAAAATTGTGAAAAATGAAAAAAATTGAAGCAATTATTAGAACATCGAAATTTGATGACATTCACAAATGCGTGGCAGGTCTGGGTGTCAAATTCCTTACCTTCTATGAGGTGAAGGGTATGGGTTTGGAACATGCCAAGACACAAACCTATAGGGGAGTCGCTTATGAGCCTACCTATATCCCGAGAACCAAGATAGAAATGGTAGTAATGGAGGATCTGGTACAGCCTGTTGTAGACTGCATTCTCAAAACTGGATTTACCGGTGAAATCGGAGACGGAAAAATTTTCATCTACGAGGTGCTGGAGGCCTATCGCATAAGAAATTCCGATAAAGGTGAGAGTGCGCTTTAATTGATTATCCACATTATCCTTTAACCTGACAAACCTATGAATCAAGAAATTTTCACAATCAACAACCTCTGGATGATGGTTGCCACCATTTTGGTGTTTATCATGCACCTTGGATTTGCTAGCCTTGAGGCTGGACTCACCAGAGCCAAAAACACAGTTAACATTTTATTTAAAAATACCATTATTCCCGCTATTGGTCTTTTGACCTATGCATTTGTCGGATTTAACCTGATGTATCCGGGAGAAGATTTTGCGGGTAGCTTTTTTGGACTTTCCGGATTTGGCCTTGCCTTACCTGAAGGCTGGGACTCTTTCAATTATAATGAAGGTTATACTTTTTTTACTGACTTCATCTTTCAGGCCATGTTTGCTGCTACTGCGGCCACTATAGTTTCTGGCGCAGTTGCTGAAAGGATCAAATTGGGTCCATTTATCTTCTTTTCAATTATTTATGTTGGGATTTGTTATCCAATTGTAGGGATGTGGAAATGGGGAGGTGGTTTCCTTGATTCATTAGCCGTACCTTTTTATGATTTTGCAGGCTCTACCATAGTTCATTCTGTAGGTGGATGGGGAGCCTTGGTTGGTGCATATCTCCTTGGTCCAAGATTGGGCAAGTATACTGCTTCGGGCATGAAAGCTATTCCAGGGCATAACATTCCTATGGCTACTATAGGTGTATTTCTGTTGTGGTTTGGCTGGTTCGGCTTCAATGGAGGTTCTGTATTGACTGCTGATCCTGGCACTGTTTCCTTAGTATTTGTGACTACTGCAATTGCAGGTGCTGCAGGTGCGTTTGGCGCCTTATTGGCTTCTTATCTCAAGTTCAAGACCTATGATATCACAATGGTTTTGAATGGGATTTTGGCAGGTTTGGTGGGTATCACTGCCGGTGCTGATCAAATGGGTGTAGGAGAATCAGCGATTATCGGTTTTATTGGCGGTACGTTGGTGGTTTTTGCAGTAGTTTTCTTTGATAAAATCAAAATTGATGATCCTGTTGGTGCTATCTCTGTTCACTTAATAGGTGGGATTTGGGGGACTCTTGCTGTAGGGATCTTTGGTAACCTTGCAGGTATCGACCAAGTTATTTCCCAATTGATCGGTATAGGAATTGTTGGAGCATTTTGCTTCTTGTCCAGTTGGCTGATCTTCTTCACCTTCAAAAGAACAATAGGCATTCGGGTGGATGTGGTTGAAGAAACTGAGGGTCTGGATATCCACGAACACAGCATGCGGGCTTATCCTGATTTTGCAACTAAAGACTAGATCAGATTTTTCCCTAAAAACCAAAATAGCTGCTTAGATCAAGCAGCTATTTTTTTTGCAATAAAAATAAAGTTTTAAAGTTTAATAAGCCTTCAGGCTAATATCTAGGCTTTTTACCTGATGAGTCAATGCCCCAACAGAGATGAAATCTACGCCGCATTCCGCTACGGCTTGTAGGGTGTCTTCAGTAATCCCTCCGGAAGCTTCTAATGGATATTTACCATCTACAATTTTTACGGCTGCGCGCATGGTTTCATAGTCCATGTTGTCAAGCATGATATAATCTATTCCACCCACAGACAGGACCTCTTCAACTTCATCGAGGTTCCTGGTTTCTACTTCAATTTTCAGTTGTAGATTTTTGGAGGAGAGGTATGCTTTGGTAGCTTCAATGGCTGGCCGGATACCACCAGCAAAATCGATATGGTTATCTTTCAGCATTATCATGTCATACAATGCAAACCGGTGGTTGAGTCCTCCTCCTAACACTACAGCCCATTTTTCCATCATCCTGAAGTTGGGAGTGGTCTTGCGGGTATCCATTAGTCTCGCTTTGGTATGAGAGATTAATTTTGTGAGTCTGAAGGTTTTGGTGGCAATTCCACTCATGCGCTGCATGCAGTTTAATACCAGTCTTTCTGTAGTGAGGATAGAAGTAGCTGATCCTTTTACTATTAAACCAACGTCACCTGCTTCAACTGATTCACCATCTTCTTTCAGGAGTTGTACATCAAGTTCTGGATCAAAATGATTGAAGATGCGTCTTGCCAACTCAAGTCCAGCAATGATGCCGGGCTCTTTAATTAGCAATTGTGCCTGGCCCTTGGCAGTAGCTGGAATGGATCCAAGCGAGGAATGGTCTCCGTTTCCTACATCTTCCTGTAATGCCCTATCAATAAAAAGAGTAAGGTTTTCTTCGGTCAAATACGCTAATTTCTTCACCCTCCAAATTTAGGTATATTAGCAATGCAAGGCTAAAAAAAACTATTGTTTGATGATATCGAGACTGAAAATACTGATACGCTGGTTTTGATTGGTGCCTTGGATCAAGACTCTGAACTTGGATTTTGTAGAGTGGTAATTGGCTAAAAAATAGGTAACATGCTCAGTAATACCACCTTTTCTGATGACCTCAAAATGTAATGGAGGATGTTGTCTGAAAAAATCCCGCAAAAGTAACTCAGCCTGATTTTTTGAATAATCACCTTTCTTGCCATTGAGATTCATGCCTAGGCCATTATCAAAATATCTTGCTACCCCACTACTTGATCCGGAAATAAAAGGCGCGGAGATGTCCTCACTGATATTTGGAAAAGCAATTATCTGTGTCTGAAGTGGAAAAGAAAATGTAAAAATAGCCAGGAAAAACAAGGCCCGGAGTTTTTTCATAGAAAAGCCTTTATCAAATATTGCGCCAATTATATTCCAAGATCAAATTGCACTTCTCTAATAGGTCCTATAGCTCCTCAAACTATTTCCTTATTCTCAAAAAACAGGAAGTTCATCTGCTTTTTCCAAAATAATAATAGCCTTATTTTGTGCCATTGCTAAAGAATCTTCATTTTTACAGCTGCATTCAGTCGTATGATTGAATAAAAGACCTGATTTCGCTATGAATAAGAAAGTTGTATTAATGATTTTGGATGGTTGGGGTATAGCTACCAATCCCGCAGTATCTGCAATTGAAAAAGCAAAGACGCCTTTTATAGATTCCCTCTACCTCAAGTATCCGCATGCTACACTACAGGCCTCAGGGCTTGCCGTAGGCTTACCTGAAGGACAGATGGGCAATTCAGAAGTGGGGCACATGAATATTGGTGCAGGAAGAGTAGTGTATCAAGATCTTGTAAAAGTGAATAAAGCTGTTTCAGATAAAGAGCTTGATGTACATCCAGTTCTTGTCGATGCGTTTACCTATGCCAAGCAAACAGGGAAAAAAGTACATTTTATAGGTTTGGTTTCAGATGGGGGAGTCCACGCCCATATTGATCATCTTAAAGGACTATGTGATGCGGCCAAAGCTAATGGTTTGGATCAGGCTTATATACATGCTTTTACGGATGGACGTGATACAGATCCTAAAAGTGGATTGCATTATTTGACAGAGCTTAAAGAGCATCTTCAGCATTCAGTAGGACGTATTGCGACAGTTGTAGGTAGATATTATGCAATGGACAGGGACAAACGTTGGGAGCGGGTGAAGCTCGCTTATGATGCCATGGTCCATGGAGAAGGAGAAAAGTCCAAAGATGTTCTTGCATCCATCATTAAATCTTATGCCAATGACGTTACAGATGAATTTATCCGTCCGATAATACAAGTTGATGATTTCGGTAATCCTGTGGCAAAAATTGAAGAAGGCGATGTTGTAATCTGCTTCAATTTCAGAACGGATAGAGGTAGGGAGATTACTGAGGTGCTTACGCAGTTTGATTTGGAGGAATTCAAGATGAAAAAGCTAAATCTCAACTACATTACTTTTACCAATTACGATTCTACATTCAAAGGTGTAAAAGTACTGTTTGACAAAGATAACCTCAACAATACTTTAGGTGAGGTGTTAGCTGCTTATGGTAAGAAACAAATCCGAATTGCAGAGACAGAAAAATACCCTCATGTGACATTTTTCTTTTCCGGAGGTAGAGAGGAAATCTTCGAAGGAGAAAGCAGGATACTTTGTCCCTCTCCCAAAGTCGCAACTTACGACCTTCAGCCCGAGATGAGTGCCTATGAGATTGCAGAGAAGATTACAGTCGAACTGAAAAGGGGAGAAGTTGATTTCGTTTGTCTGAATTTTGCCAATCCAGATATGGTTGGACACACCGGAGTTTTCGATGCAGCTGTCAAAGCCTGTGAAACCGTAGACAAATGCGCTGAGAAAGTGATTACTCAAGCCTTGGCCAAAGGTTATACTACAATTGTGATTGCTGATCATGGCAACAGTGACATGATGATCAATGAGGATGGTTCACCTAATACCGCCCATACAACAAATTTGGTTCCTTTCATTGTGGTGGACGAAGTTGACCGTATTGTAGTTAAAGATGGTAAGCTGGGTGATCTGGCTCCTACAATTTTGACACTTATGAATGTGCCGATACCAGCGGAAATGACCGGCGAAGTTTTGCTCCAATCATAAATGAAAAATTTAAATGGTGTTACCAGGCTTTTCGTACCCTGTATGAAAAAATCCATTCTGTATATTTCAATTTTAGTGGCTTGCTGGTCCTGCCAATCTGAAGATCAAGGAATAAAATCCAAAAGTGAGCCAGCTTATTTTCCTTTAAAAGAATTTGTCGAGGTGCAGGCTGCAAAATCAAGCGGAAAATCCATCCGGAAAATGGTTGTCATAAATGGTGAAAAAGAAACTTCGGAAATAATAAGGAATGAGGATGACTGGCTTCAGGAGCTTGACTTCTTTATAGGGGCTGATATCAATACCAATGCGCTTAGCCAATCATACATTACCGAGCGTTCAGCAGAGGCGCTGATTCATACCTTAAAAGATGGGGAAATTGGTAGGATAAAAAAGATTGTAGTGAAATATGACGGGAGCCGGGTTAAGTCTGTGAGTTTTCATGCCAAGACTGAAAATCTGATTTATACCTCCGAAACCAGAGGAGTGTTGTTCACACAGGCAAGCACCGGAAATTTGGACAATTATGTAATCGAAAATACCCAAGAAGTTGTTTTTCTAAAACCAAACAGGCTTGTAATCACTGCTTCTGTACTGGATTGAAACAAAGTAAAAATAAAGCTTAAACTGAGCGCATATATTTTAAATCAAAAGAGGCTGTCCAATATATGGGCAGCCTCTTTTGATTTTTATACAAAAGCAAAGAAGACGAGCCAGATAATGATCAGGATCGGAAGTAGTACTGGTATGGAGAAACGGATAACGTAACCGAAGAAAGAAGGCATTTTAATACCACTCTGCTCTGCAATGGATTTAACCATGAAATTGGGTCCATTGCCAATATAGGTCATCGCTCCAAAAAAAACTGCAGCAATAGAAATTGCCATAAGCTCAAAAGAAGAATCCAGATAATTGTTGTTGGCAAAATCTTTCACCATATCAATATTGTTGATGTCAGCTCCTTGAGAAGCCATTGCTGCTGCTAGAAAATTAAGGTAAGTAGGTGCATTGTCAAGAAAACCTGACAAAAGCCCAGTGCCCCAGTAGAGGGTGTTGTGGGTGATGAGGGATGCGCCTTCAGGAGATTTGGCAAAGTTGCCAACAAGCTCTAATGCAGGCATCATGGTGCCAAATATGCCGATAAAGATAAAGGCGACTTCTCGAATTGGTTCAAAATTGAATTCGTTTCCCTTGATAGCCCTTTGATCTGCAAACCTAAAGGAAAGGTAGGCTACAGATAGCATGATAATCTCTCGTATAAAGCTGAATTTCTGTCCGTCATAATGAATAGCAGGTACCCATTCCAGCACATTTGGATCCAAGAAAACGGACGCAATTACGATTGCAAGCCAAGCGAAGTTTCGGATGCCTACCAATCCAAATTTGTTTGAATAAACAACTTCTTCCAGTGCCTCGTCTTCATTGGCTTTTCCAAATTTTTTGTCAATAAAAAAGAAGATGATTGCCAAAATGCCTAAGGCCAATAACCAAGCAGGCCAGTTATGCTCAAGGGTCCAGAAGAATGGAACGCCTTTTAAAAATCCCAAGAACAGTGGTGGATCTCCGATTGGAGTCAAAGAGCCTCCGACGTTGGATACCATGAATATGAAGAAAATAATGTGATAAGCTTGAATGTTTCCTTTGTTTAGGCGGATGAACGGCCTAACCAATAGCATGGAAGCCCCTGTAGTTCCTATAAGGTTGGAAATTAATGCGCCTACCATAAGTAGGGTGACATTTGCCATGGGAGTGGCTTTTTTATCGATTTCGATCAGGATCCCGCCTGATGCAATATATAATGAGGCCAACAAAGCAATAAACTGGACGTATTCTGCTAGCGCATGTACTGGACCATGTACATTGTGCAGGACAAATAAGTAATAGAATACTACCAAGAAAGCGAGCCCAACAGCTACTTTGGGATAATGGTGATGCCAGAAATGTTCATAAAACAGCGGCCCGGTTGCGATCATCAACAACAGGGCAACAAAGGGAATCACTAGCCAAGCTGGTGCTACCCCATGCAATACATGACTTTCATTGTGTGGAGCGTCGAGCTCTTCCTGGAATTGTTGAGTATCAATTAATTCCGAATCTGAGTTATCTGTACCTATTGTTTGTTGGGTCGTTTCGGAATCAGTTTGAGCTATAGTTCCCGGAAAACCGCCGAAAAAGAAAATTCCGGAAAATACAGCAAAAGCAACAATAAAATTCTTCATTCAAATGTAATTAAGAAGTTTTTCTCAGCAATTGGGCAGATTTACCAATCCATTCAATATGGCTAGTTTCTTGCTAATTGGGTAGGATAGTTTCCGCTAAACTACTTATTTTGAATGAAAACCACTAATAAAAAAATCACCCGTTAGGCCTGAATAAAGGAGAAATACCCATTCCTAACGGATGATTGGCTGTATAATTATATCAGTTGCTTCAGGGCTATTTCAAAAGATGCCTGTGCAATGTTGGTTTTGGCAGGATTTTTTTCAAAAGTGCCCTTTAAGGCCGTAAAGATGGTGTGACTGACATCGCCGAAAATGGCTTCATCTGTAAGAACGGCTTCATCCGACATCAGGTAGGCAAATACCCGTGCCATGCCACAGTTGGCTATGAAATCAGGTAACACACTGATTTTCTCATCTGCCCAAACGCCTGTTGGCCCAAAAAATATTTCAGGATCTGCAAATGGCACATTGGCTCCACAAG
>DAIPZN010000061.1:0-26199 GCA_036782195.1 Cyclobacteriaceae bacterium
CAATAAAAGTAAATTTAAATCAACCCATATCAATACGTTTCCCACCTACTTAATGTCCTTTCATATGTCAGAAAATGTACAAGAAAAAATAAAAATATTATATGTAGATGATGAGGAAAACAACCTTCAGGCATTCAAGGCAACCTTCAGAAGGGATTATAAAATCCTGTTGGCAATTTCGGCCCATGAGGCCAGAGAATTGCTTAAAACTGAAGAAGTGGACATTATCATTACAGATCAAAGAATGCCTGAAGAAACAGGTGTTGATTTTCTTGCTTCTATCATACCACAATATCCTGACCCTATAAGAATTCTACTTACCGGGTATACAGATATACAAGCTGTTATTGATGCTATCAACAAAGGACAGGTTTATCATTATCTTACCAAGCCATGGGAGGAAGATTATGTAAGAACTGTAGTTAAAAATGCATATGAAGTATACTCTTTACGCAAAGAAAACGCATTGTTGACCTCCAATCTTCTTAAAGCCAACGAGCAACTTGAATTTCTCCTCAGGCAGAATTTATTGTCTTAATATCGCGCTGCCAACAGCAACTGTAATTCCTTGTGCGTCATCATGAACTTTCTTCCCAGATGTGCATTGGTTAGGCTTCCCCTGTAGGTATACACCCCCTTCATAAACCACTTATAATTAAAAATCATCTCTTCTGCACCTCCAAGGTCAGCCATTTGGAGTAGAATTGGGGTGAAAATATTGCTGAGCGCAAAAGAAGCTGTCCTCGCAACCCTAGAAGCAATATTAGGAACACAATAATGGATCACTCCATGCTTCACATAAGTCGGGTTTTCATGTGAGGTCATTTCGGCAGTTTCTATACAGCCTCCTTGGTCTATACTTACATCAATTATGATACTACCCTGCATCATCGCTGAGACCATTTCTTCTGACACCACGATTTTATTGCGTCCTTTTTCGGCACGAAGCGCTCCAATGACCACATCTGCTTCTTTGATAGCCTGTCCAAGGGTATAATTGTCAATGGTAGAAGTAAACACCTGTTGACCTAGAAGCTGTTTGATTCTTCTGAGCTTATAGATTTGGTTGTCAAACACCTTAATGCTTGCCCCTAATCCCAAAGCTGTTCTTGCAGCATATTCCGCTACAGTTCCTGCCCCTATGATAACCACTTGTGTTGGGGGAACACCCGTAATACCTCCCAAAATAAGTCCCTTGCCATCATTGACACTGCTTAGGTATTCGGCTGCTATAAGCATGACAGTACTTCCTGCAATTTCACTCATTGCCCTCACTACCGGCATTCCTCCTACCTTATCTTCAAGATTCTCAAAAGAAACCGCTGTAATTCTTTTCCTATTCAGTCCGTGGATGTATTCGGCATTTTGTTTGCCGAGCTGTAAGGCAGAAAGCAGGCAGGATCCTGAACGCATAAACCCTATTTCTTCATCTGTGGGTGGTTCAACTTTGAGTACTACTTCTGCATCAAAAGCTTCCTTAGCTGAATAGACTACTTTGGCACCTGCATCAGAGTATTCTTTGTCGCTGAATTTGGCAGCTTTTCCTGCACAGGTTTCTACCAATACACGCTGACCATTATTCACCAAAAGTGCTACAGCCTCAGGAGTCAATAAAACCCGCTTTTCTTGCGCTGCAACTTCCTTGGGAACCCCTATTAGAATAGAGTTTTTTGAGCCCTTGACTTTAGCTGGGGCCTCTTTGGGATATAAACCTGTCTGCTCGGTAATTTCCACCATCTTACGCACCATTATTGATTTGGTTTAAGCTAATGATCCTCCTCCCTTTATCCTCTTCCTCAATTTTGATCAGCAAATATTCATCAGGAATAAAACCCCGGATTTTCTCTGCCCATTCTACCCAACAATAGTGCCCACTATAGAAATATTCTTCCACTCCGATATCCAATGCTTCCGAAGGATCGTCAATCCTGTAGCAATCAAAGTGGTAAAATATTTCCCCACTGCTATTTTGATATTCATTGATGACAGAAAAGGTAGGACTGGAAACATTGTCTTCTATAGAAAACTCCGCAGCAATTGCCTTTATAACTGTTGTTTTTCCGGCTCCCATCCTGCCTTCAAATATCCAGATTCTTTGCGAACCACTGTTTTCAATAATGAATTTGGCAGCCTCAGGAAGCTGCTGGATACTGTCGCAATAAAATGTATTCAAGTTATCAGTTGTTCTTTGGTACTAAATGAGCAATCGGAACGATCATCTCTTCAAGAGACACCCCTCCATGCTGAAAGGTATCCTTGTAGTAATTTACGTAATAATTGTAATTGTTTGGATATGCAAAGAAATAATCTTCTACGGCAAAAACATAGCTAGTTGAAACATTAAATCTTGGCAATTGCGCTTCTTCTGGCTTGAGCACTTCAAACACCTTCCCACTTTCAAAGTTTAGGTTCTTCCCTTGTTTATACCTTAAATTGGTGGTCACATGTTTATCACCAATGATTTTGTAGGGACGGTTAACACGCTTGGTGCCGTGATCGGTCGTGACTATTACCTCTGCCTTGGCTTCACTGATCCGCTTAAACATCTCAAATAAAGTAGAGTGCTCAAACCAGCTTTTAGTCAAAGACCGGTATGCAGATTCGTCTGGTGCCAATTCACGAATCATCTTCATGTCTGTCCTGGCATGGGACATCATATCCACAAAATTGAATACCAGTACATTAAGGTCATTATTGAGTAAATTCTGAAAATGGTCCAAAGCTGCTTTTCCTTGCTGGACCTGAATGATTTTCTGGTAACTGAATTTGATGCTGAGTTTATTTTTATGGAGATTTTCTCCTAAAAACTCCTCTTCCTTGTTGTTTTTTCCTTCTTCAGTATCCTCGCCTTCCCAAAGTTCAGGATGGAACCGGGCCATATCTGCTGGCATCATCCCACTGAACAATGCGTTTCGGGCATAACCTGTTGTTGTCGGCAAGATGCTGTAATAGGTCCCCTCTTCTTTGGTATTGAAATACTCACTAATCAATGGCTTCAGCACTTCCCATTGATCCAATCTCAGATTGTCAATTACCACAAAAAACAATGGTTTCCCGTTTTTTAGATGTGGGAATACTTTCTCTCTAAGGAGCCTGTGACTTAAAATTGGCTTGTCTGCTTTTGGCTCATTGAGCCAATCCAGGTAATTGTTTTTGATAAACTTCGCAAATGATGCATTGGCTTCGGTTTTTTGGGTGTCGAGGACATCATGCATGCTCTTATTTTCCGTACGGTCTATTTCAATCTCCCAATACGTAAGCCTCTTGTAAATATCAGTCCATTCCTGATGCGTAGAGGCCTCATCGCAAGCCATACTGATGTTTCGAAAATCCTGTCTGTAAGAAAGGTTGGTCTTTTCAGAGATCAGCTGCTTGTTTTGAAGTATTTTTTTGACGGATAGAAGAATTTGGTTCGGGTTGATCGGCTTGATAAGATAGTCTGCTATCTTACCTCCAATTGCATCATCCATAATATGTTCTTCCTCACTTTTGGTGATCATCACCACCGGGATTTGAGGTTTGATCATCTTCACCTGTTGAAGCGTTTCCAAGCCAGTCATACCCGGCATCATTTCATCAAGAAAAATCACGTCAAAATTCTCTTGCTCTACTAGCTCAATTGCATCGACGCCGCTGTTGACAGTAGAGAGATCATAGCCCCTTTGCTGTAAAAATAAAATATGGGGTTTCAAAAGATCAATTTCGTCATCCGCCCAAAGGATTTTGAATTTTTGCATATCATCTGGTTAATTACTTTTCAATTTATAACTACTTTTGGATCGAATCAAATGTCGGAGACATTGAAAAGCCATAAAATACTGAATGATCCTGTATATGGATTCATTACCATTCCGGGAGAACTCATTTTTAGCATCATTGAACACCCCTACTTCCAAAGGTTACGTCGGATCAAGCAGCTGGGTTTAACTGACTTTGTTTATCCCGGAGCACTGCACACAAGATTTCATCATGCCTTAGGTGCTATGCACCTGATGAGTATCACCTTAGACAACCTGCGGAACAAAGGCCACGAAATTTCTGCAGAAGAATACGAAGCCGCTTTAATTGCCATTCTCCTGCATGACATCGGGCATGGCCCCTTTTCACATGCTTTAGAATTCAGTCTTCTCAACAAAATTCCCCACGAATCCCTGTCTCTTCTGATCATTCATGAGCTGAATCAGGAATTAAACGGTCAACTTGATCTTGCGATCCGGATGTTTACCAATCAGTATGAAAGAAAGTTCTTTCACCAGCTGGTTTCAAGTCAGCTCGATATAGACAGGCTGGATTATTTGCAGAGGGATTGTTTTTTCACCGGAGTTTCAGAAGGAACGATAGGTGCTGACCGCATCATCAAAATGATGGACATCCGGCAAGATCAACTTGTGGTTGAGGAAAAAGGTCTCTACAGCATTGAAAATTTTCTAAGTGCCAGAAGATTGATGTATTGGCAGGTATACTTACATAAGACTACTGTAAGTGCGGAAAAAATGCTGATCAACCTCATCTATAGGGCTAAACACCTTACCCAAAGCGGTCACAGCCTGACAGCTACTGAGGAACTAAACCATTTTCTGCTTCATGAATATACCCTGGAGGATTTTAAAACTTCAAAAGATCTGCTAACCAAATTCCTTGAACTGGATGATTTTGATATCTGGGGCGGCATCAAGCTCTGGAAAAACGAAAAAGATTATGTCTTGAAGGCTATTTCTAGAATGTTTTTGACCCGACAGCTGTTTAAAATCAACCTTAGGAATCAGGAATTTTCAGCAGAAGAGCTTCAAGAGCTAATGGCACAGACTAAGCGTAAACTTGAGGTGCCAGATGAAGATCTCAAGTATTTCTTTAGTCACGGTTCTATCAGCAATGCAGCCTACATGGATAGTCAGCAGATTCTTATTCTTACCAAAAAAGGTGAAATCATAGATGTCGCACAGGCTGCGGATCTTCCCAATATTAAAGCCATGAGCAAAATAGTTAAAAAACATTATGCGTGTCAGGCCAAAAAATTAACTTTGTAGTAAAAAAAACAACTAAAAGATGGAATTCAGTCTGGACCAGATTGCCGCGTTACTTGGCGGCAGCGTAGAAGGTAACGGAAATCTGAAAGTAAGCCGACTGGACAAAATCCAAGAAGGTAAGCCGGGAGGTATCAGCTTTCTGGCCAATGAGAAATATGAAAATCACATCTACACAACAGGGGCCACTGCAGTAATTGTAGGAGAGGATTTTGTTCCTCAAAAACCACTGCATACCGCATTGATTAGGGTGAAAAACCCCTATACAGGTTTCACCATGCTTCTTGAAGCTTATGTACAATTTTCAAAGGCGAGCAAAACCGGTATAGAAGAGCCAGCATATGTTGGAGAAGGAACTGAAATCGGAGCCGAATGCTATAGAGGTGCTTTTTCTTATGTTGGTAAAAATTGCCGTATAGGCAAAGGTGTCAAAATCCATCCACATGCCTATATCGGTGATGGAGTGACAATTGGTGACTTTACCATCATTCATTCTGGCGCAAGGATTTGTGAAGGCACAAAAATCGGATCTCATTGTGAATTAAAACCCAATTGCGTCATTGGTTCTGACGGTTTTGGTTTTGCTCCCCAGGAAGACGGAACTTATAAGGCAATTCCCCAGATCGGTAATGTTGTCATTGAGGACAATGTCCATATCGGGGCCAACACTACAGTCGACTGTGCCACTATGGGATCTACCATCATCCGCAAAGGGGCTAAAATTGACAATCTTGTCCAGATCGCCCACAATGTCATCATCGGGCAAAATACAGTAATAGCAGCACAGACAGGCATATCAGGTTCAACAGAAATCGGAGCCAACTGTGTGATTGCAGGTAAAGCAGGTATCGTTGGCCATTTGAAAATTGCTGACAAAACGACTATAGGAGCCAACACAGGTATCTCTAAAAACATCACTTCCTCCGGACAAACCATTTTTGGATACATGGGCTTCGAGATGAAAGCCTTTTTGAAATCCTATTCTATTTTCAAAAATTTACCCCAGCTGCAGGATAGAATAAAAGAACTGGAAAAAAAACAATAAATTTACACGCTTTACGCTTAGCAAGGAAAATATAAACCATGAGGGTCAAACAGCATACGATCAAAAAACAAGTTACCATTTCAGGTGTAGGACTACATACGGGGGTCATTTCTAACATGACTTTTTTACCGGCCCCTCCAAATCACGGTTTCAAATTCCAGAGAACAGATCTTGAAGGACAGCCAATCATTGATGCAGATGTAGACAATGTAGTAGATGTATCCAGAGGCACTACACTAGAACAGAGCGGCGCCCGTGTGTTTACAGTAGAACATGTTTTAGCTGCTTTGGTGGGCATGGAAATCGACAACATCCTGATCCAGCTTGACGGTCCCGAGCCTCCAATATTGGATGGTTCTTCCATTGAATTTATCCGCATTCTTGAAGATGTGGGATTAGAAGAACAAAATGCCCTAAGAAGATTTTTTGAAGTTCCTGAAAGCATTACCTATAGAGACCCTGCTAGAGAGGTGGAAATGGCAGCACTCCCATTGGATGATTATAGAATCACTGTAATGGTGGATTATAATTCCCCAGTCCTTGGCAGTCAGCATGCCTCTATCACTGACATTAGCCAGTTCAAAGCAGAAATCGCATCTTGTAGAACCTTCTGCTTCTTACATGAATTGGAAATGCTTTACAACCAAAACCTGATCAAAGGAGGCGATTTGAACAATGCCATAGTGGTTGTAGATCGTGTTGTGGAAGAAAAAGAACTTGAGCATCTTGCTAAAATGTTCAATAAAGAGAAAGTTGCCGTCAGAAAAGAAGGTATTCTCAACAATGTAGAATTGAGATATAAAAACGAGCCGGCAAGGCATAAATTACTGGATGTAGTAGGTGATCTAGCACTTGTGGGTAGGCCAATCAAAGCCCAAATCCTTGCTGCAAGGCCAGGTCATGCGGCTAATGTGGCCTTTGCTAAAAAAATCAAAAGAGCCATGGAAAAAGCTGGCCCTAGTCATATCCCACATTATGACCCGAAGTTGCCACCAGTCATGGACATCAATCAGATAAGCAATATCCTTCCGCATCGTTATCCTTTTCAGATGTTGGACAAAATCATCTACCTGGACGATACTGTCGTCGCAGGAGTAAAGAATGTCACCATCAATGAACCTTTCTTCAACGGACATTTTCCGGGAAATCCTGTCATGCCAGGGGTATTACAGGTTGAAGCCATGGCCCAGACAGGCGGGATTCTGGTCCTCAGCACAGTAGAAGATCCTGAAAATTATTGGACCTACTTTCTTGGAATAGAATCATGCAAATTTAGAAAAATGGTGTTGCCTGGAGATACTCTTGTATTCAAGTGCGAACTATTGGCGCCTATCCGAAGAGGAATTGCAAAAATGAAAGGTGAAGCTTTTGTAGGCAACACACTTGTATGTGAAGCCGTTATGACCGCAAGTATTGTAAGAAAAGATATATGATCAGTCAAATGTCATATCTCCATGAATCTGCCGTCATTGGGGAAGGGGTCCAAATAGATCCTTTTACCATGATTCATGAAGATGTAGAAATTGGAGATGGAACCTGGATAGGATCAAATGTAACGATATATCCTGGAGCCAAAATAGGCAAAAACTGTAAGATTTTTCCCGGAGCTGTTATTTCGGCCATTCCTCAGGATCTCAAATTCCAAGGAGAGGCTTCTACAGTGGAAATTGGCGACAATACTACAATCCGAGAGTGTGTCACCATCAGCAGGGGCACCATTGACAAGAGGATCACAAAAGTGGGCAGCAATTGCCTCCTAATGGCCTATGTACATATTGCCCATGATTGCATCGTGGGTAACAATGTCATTATAGCCAATGCAGTTCAGGTAGCTGGACATGTCTCTATAGATGACTGGGCTATCATAGGAGGAAGCAGCGCTATACATCAATTCGTCAAAGTCGGCATGCACAGCATGATATCAGGCGGCTCTCTGGTAAGGAAAGATGTTCCTCCTTATACCAAAGCTGCAAGAGAACCACTTAGCTACGCAGGGGTAAATAGCCTTGGATTAAGAAGAAGAGGATTTTCCAGTGAGACAATTAGCCATATTCAGGAAGTATATCGCTACCTTTTCCTCAATAGCCTGAACAACAGCCGCGCTCTGGAGGAGATTGAAATCAATCTACCCGCCACAAAAGAAAGAGATGAGATAGTCAATTTCATCCGCTCTTCAGAACGAGGAGTGATGAAAGGTTATATCAGTTGAAATGCTTGATATCCGATTTGAAGAAGCAGCTAAAAGATTCCAATATGAATGGGTATTCAGGAATCTTTCCCTAGAGATAGAGGCTGCTTCCAAATGGGCCATTACCGGCGCAAATGGATCCGGAAAATCAACACTACTCAAGTGTATTTCAGGACTTATCCCTTTTACATCCGGAAAAATCACCTATCACATTGCTGGAAAAGAAATTCCCATAGAGGCAGTCTATACCAAGCTTGCTTTTAGCGCACCTTATATGGAACTTCCTGAAGAGTTTTCGTTGACAGAGCTTTTGAAATTTCACTTCAACTTCAAAAAACCCAGCATTGCCTTAGAAGAGATCCCTAACCTTATGTATTTACATGAGCACCGGCATAAACCCATCTCCCAGTTTTCCTCTGGGATGAAACAACGCCTGAAGCTTGGTCTTTGCCTTTTCTCAGATGTACCTTTATTGCTCTTGGATGAGCCCACCTCCAATCTAGATGAGAAAGGAGTCGCATGGTATCAAAAAATGATAGAAGAACATGCGGGTGACAGGACCGTAATTGTATGCTCAAATGACCCCAAAGAATATGAATTTTGCAACCACATTCTCAGCGTGGAAAATTTTAAGCAAAAACAAAAACTTTGATTGTTCCTACTTATAGTTAAATTTACACATCACTCACCTCAACTATTATGAAAAACACTTTTTTTGGCCTTTTTTTTATTATGGCCGTGACCTTTGGCTTCTCTTCATGTAAAGACAAAAAAAATGATCCTACCCCTCAAAAAACACCTGAAGAGTTGGCAATTATTGACATTACAGGAGGGACTTCGCAAGTATGGACCATTGCAGGTGGAGGATCTGTAGTCAGAGACGGCAGGTCTGAAACAAACATTTATCAAAATTTTGAAATCAATTTTGCCGCCAACCAAAGTAGTAAAACCTACACTACACGTAACAACAACGATTTATTTGACGCATCTGGTAATTGGTCTTTTGCAGGCAGCAACTTTGATAAATTTACATTGACCGGAACCAAGCCGGCAGCTG
This sequence comes from Cyclobacteriaceae bacterium, assembly GCA_036782195.1. GTDB lineage: Bacteria > Bacteroidota > Bacteroidia > Cytophagales > Cyclobacteriaceae > DAIPZN01. The sequence goes on from DAIPZN010000061.1 coordinate 9,315, forward strand.
GCAGGGAAATTTCATTCACCCGAACCGGTAATGACTTGATCCTTACTTTTACCATTTCGGTTCCCAATGGACGCAGTTTGCCTAACGGAGCAGTAGCGGGAAATTATACTTTCAATTTAAAAAAGAAATAATAAAAATGGGTCCGGTAGGTCAAACGATCTCCCTGGACCCATTTTTAGCTGGACACTAGACCTTAAGCGTGATCAACGTCACTCCTGCTCCGCCTCGATCTGCATGTTCATCTTCCATCTTGCCCACAGGTGGCATGGTACGGAGTAAGTTTCTGGTGATTTCTTTTAAGATACCGTCTCCCCTGCCGTGTACAATACGGAGATCTTTTAATCCCAACATATACCCTTCATCGATAAAGGCCTGTACCAAAGGCAAGATTTCCTCCCCTTTTTTCCCCCTGATGTCTAGTGTGGGAGAGAACTCCATCATTTTGGCATTTGTATCATAACCAGTTCTGCGGGCTAGGCTTTTCTTTTCCTTTTTCATTTCTGTACTGGAAATACGCTCTAGCCTATTTGATTTGACAACAGACTTGAGGTCTCCTATACTGATCTCTGCTTGGTTATTTTTTAGCCCGATCACTTGGGCTATAGCACCGTTATCCTTAAGTCTTACAAAGTCGCCTATTTCGATCTCACCGCTCAAAACCGTAATTTCAGGTGTTGAAACGGCCTTTTTTTCAGGTTTGATTTTGACTTTAAGCTCTTCTATTTCTGCCCTCAGCTGTTTGGTAGCTTCTTTATCCGCGTTGGTTTCCTTAATGGTCCTAATGGTGGCTTCAATCTTCTTGTTTACTTCATCAAGCAGTGCCTTGGCATCAGTTTTCGCCTGCTGGATCAATTGTTTTTTATTGGTCTCTAATTTCTCTTTTACGGTTTCATATTCTTTAACCCGCTGCTCAAGCTGTCTGGATTTCTTTTGGTTTTCTTGAACCAGCTGCTCCAGTTTGGATTTTTCGTTTTCTAGCTTATTGAGCATCTTGTCATACCTCACCCTTTCTTCACCAATATGGCTTTTGGCGTAGGTGATGATGGAGCTGGGTATACCGATTTTGGTAGCAATTTCCAGGGCAAATGAACTTCCGGGTTTGCCGATATCCAATAGGTATTGAGGCTCAAGCTTGTCTACATCATAGCGCATCGCTCCATTGATTAACCCTTGGTTTTTAGAGGCTATTTCTTTTAAGTTGCCATAATGCGTGGTGATCACTCCATATGCGCCTAGCCTGTTCAATTCCAGCAAGATGCCCTCCGCTATCGCTCCACCGAATTGTGGTTCAGTACCTGTACCGAATTCATCAATAAATAGAATGGTTTTTTTGTCAGCGTATGAAGTGAAATACTTCATACTCATCAAATGGGAACTATAGGTACTCAGATCATTTTCAATATTCTGTTCATCTCCTATGTCTATAAAAAAATTGTCAAAAAGACTGCAGGTAGAGTGTCCATCTACTGGAATCAACAGTCCGCATTGAAGCATATACTGCAGCATGGCTGTAGTTTTCAATGTCACGGATTTACCGCCTGCATTTGGACCTGAAATGATGAGCAAGCGCCTGTTGTGGTCCAGACTGATCGTTAGCGGCACAATTTGCTTTCCTGTCTGCTTTAGCGCAAATTCCAACAGTGGGTGCCTGGCATTAAACCATTCCAACTGTCTGGATTTTTCCAAAACAGGTCTGCTGGATTTGGTTTTGACTGCAAATTTGGCCTTAGCCCTAATGAAATCAATCAAGCCAAGAAACTGACAGGTTTTACGAAGTTCTTGGATATATGGTCTAAGGGTATCCGTCAGCTGTGTCAGGATTCTTTGGATTTCCCTGCGCTCCATATAAGCAAGGTCTTTTAATTCATTGTTGATATCAAGCACTTCTGCAGGCTCAAGGAATACCGTCTGACCTGTGGCTGATTCGTCATGAATAAAGCCTTTAATTTTGCGCTTGTTTTCTGCCAATACCGGAATGACCATTCGTCCGCCCCGAATAGTGACAGAGGCATCTTCTGGCGTTAAACCCTTGGATCTTGCATCACGAAAGATCCTATCCAAAACTTTCCTGAGCCTGTTTTCCTCATAAATAATCTGGGATCGGATCAAAGAAAGTTCTTTGGAGGCATTATCTCTCAACTTACCCTTTTCATCAATTACCCGCTCAATCGCTTTCAAAAGCACATTGTCCAAAGCAACTATTCCAAGAAGCTGAAAGAGGTTGGGGTAGCTGGCTTCATGTTGCTTAAGGAAGGCAACACAGCCACTCAAAGTCAAAAGCGTCAGCTTAATTTCATGAAAATCTTCTTCGTATAAGAAGGTTCCCTCAATTTTTGCTTTTTCTAGGTAAGGAGTGATGTTGATAAAATTGCTACCGGGAAACATTTCTCCAGACACCAGTATCTGCCGAAATTCTTCTGTCTGATCAAGAAGTCGACTGACTAGCCTGACATCTTTAGAAAAAGCCATTTTATCGACAAAATCAGCCCCTAAAGAACTTGAACATTCTTCTTTGAGCAATTCTCTAATTTTAACAAAATTGATTTTTTCTTCTAAGTTCTTGGGATAAAGCATCATTGCTTAGGGGTTCCTATTTTTTCTATTACACTTAGCGAGTCAATAGTCCTTGCATATAACCTGTTCATCAACCTCGTGTCTCTCATGTAATACACAAGACTTTCTACGAAAACTGAATCAGGGATTTGATGTTTCCGAAAAACCTCTGTTTCAAAAAGTGGATATAATCTTCTAGAAGAATCATAATGGATAGGGAAAGAACTGACGTAGCCTTCAGCCATATGGATATCTATTAGCACTTCTACCATTTTATCCTCACTCAAAACACCATCAGGCACGCGGCTTTCGCCACAGGCCCCCAACATCCATACAATCAATATCAACGACAACAATTTGCTCACCGCACAAAATTAAGGTTTATCAGGCGAAAGGCATCAAAATAATTTTCCTTTCTGCAGCTAAATACAGCAAACTAGCGTTAAGCTAGCATACTTCCAAAACGGAAGGATGGACTTAATGTTAATAGATGCAAAATTTAACCAATTACTATTGATTTGGACACGACTCCGCTGTAGTTCACGTTTTATTATTCGGCAGAGACTCTTAAATTAGGCATCCGAAAACTACCCTAATGAACCAACTACTCAAAAAGCTCCGCAAATACGAGATCATGATCCGGAAAGTGGCCAACAATCATCTTCAAGGTGATTATCAGTCCATCTTTAAAGGTGCCGGTCTAGAATTTGACGATCTTCGTCCCTATCAGTATGGGGATGATGTACGGACCATTGAGTGGAAAGTTTCCGCTAAGGGCCATGGAACTTTTGTAAAAACCTTCAAAGAAGACAAAGACCAATCCGTTTATTTTTTGCTGGACATTAGCGGTTCACAGGATATCGGAGAAGTTGGAAGAAAAAAAATCGATACAGGCAAAGAAATTGCAGGTGTGTTAACTTTGGCAGCTATATTTGAGGGTAGTCAGGTAGGTCTCATCTCCTATAGCAACCAAAAGGAAAAAATCCTTCTGCCAGGCAAAGGTCCTAAACAAGGAGTGAAAGTAATTCAAGGTATATTTAGCCACAAGAACAAGTCCTATAAAACCAATCTGAAGGAGATGTTCAACTTTGCACTCAATCTAATCAAGAAAAGAAGTATCATCATTGTGATCTCTGATTTTATTGATGAAGAATATGAAAGACCTTTTAAGGCTTTAGCAGAAAAACATGATTTAATTGCTATTCAGGTGACAGATCCGAGGGAATCACTGCTGCCTTCGCTTGGCATCATTCCGATTTATGACAAAGAAGAAGGCTATACCACATGGGTAAATACCGCATTTGGCTCATTTTCTAAAAAACTTTCAGAGGCTTTTACAGTTGAACGTGATCAACTGAAAGAAATCTGTAAAAAAAACCAAATCAATTATCTGGGGATCAGCACTAGGGAAGACATAGTCCTTCCGTTGATAGAGCTGTTCAAGCACCGGAACAAAAAAATGAAACGTGGGTAAAATCAGTATCATAACCTTAATACTAGGGCTATTCCTGCTGGACAATCAGCTTCAGGCACAGGACCTTCAAGTTGAAGGATATTTCCTTCAGGATTCAGCCAAACTTGGCGAGAGGGTAACTTATGTCCTGAAAGCAAAACATGGATCCGGTTATAATATCGTGTTCCCTGATTCTACTTTTGACTATAGCCCATTTGTCTTTCTGGGTAAAAAATCTTACTTGTCATCTACTACAGATGGGGTTACCATTGACAGTGCTGTATACTTCCTGTCGCAATTTTCCCTTGAACCTCTTGCCAGTCTTTCTTTGCCGGTGTATGAATTGTTCAAATATGACAGTCTAGAACATAGGCCGCTTGAAGCCAATCTGGCCTTGAAACTGGTAATTGATCCGCTTCCAGAGCAGCTTAATTTTCAGGACAACAATGTTTATCAACCTATTGACACTACTTTCAATTATCCTCTATTCATAGGGATATTGATGCTTGTGTTAGTAGTCGCCTTAGTAGCGGCGTTTGTTTTCGGAAAAAGACTCCGCAAGTTGTGGCAAGTATGGCTTGAAAAACAAAGGTATAAGCGATTTGTGCGGAAATGGGAAAAGGCCGAAAATGAGTTTGCTTTACATCCTGATATGGATCGTGCAGATGAGCTATTGGGGCTATGGAAAACCTACATGGAGCGCCTGAACAACAGACCATTTAGGGAATGGACTACCTCTGAAATAGCAGCGTTTTTAGAAAATAAAGACATCATAAGAGACTTTAGAGAAATTGAATTGATCATTTATGCAGGAAGAGAAGGAAAGGATCTGAGTCAGGCATGCACTAATCTAAAGAACATCTGTACACACACATACCAACAAAAAATCACTATCACAGATGAGCCCGGTTAATATATCTGATTTTTTTTCATGGTTTTGGTTTTTACCTGATACATTCAGGAGTTTTGAATGGGAAAATTTATGGGCATTGCATTTCCTTTGGATCGTCCCGTTGATTTTGACCTTAAGGAAGTTCATCAAATTCCTTAAGAACCCGGTTTTAGAACTCTCCATTCCTGGGAAAATATCCAAAAGCAACCCGTGGACTTATTTAAGGTTAATTCCAGGGTTGTTTTTTTTAGCTGCACTTTGGTTTGTGGTCATTGCACTTGCAAGACCTCAAAAAACAAATGAAAAAGTAGAGCAGTACACCGAAGGCATTGACATTATGCTTGTTCTGGACATTTCTGAATCCATGGACTTACAGGACTTCAAGCCCAATCGACTGGAAGCAGCTAAAGAGACTGCTGTAGATTTCATCAATGGCAGATTTGGAGACAGGATCGGCATGGTTATCTTTTCGGGTGAAGCCTATTCATTGGCCCCACTGACCACAGATTATGCCCTTTTGACAGACCTGATAAAAGAAATCAATTTCAACATGATGGATGCCAAAGGTACTGCCATCGGAAGTGCTCTAGCTGCCGGCACAAACAGGATGAAAGAAACAGAATCTAAATCAAAGGTCATGATTCTACTCAGTGATGGTGAAAATAATGCAGGTAATGTGGATCCGATCTTTGCAGCACAGCTAGCAGCCGCTTTGGATATTAAAATATACACCATCGCAGTGGGAAAAGACGGGATGGTCCCATATGGAGTTGATTTCTTTGGCAGACCTCAGATGATCGAAAGCTATCTTGACGAAAGTACCTTAAGGGAAATTGCCAATATCGGAAATGGGGAATTTTTCCGGGCTTCTGACGACAATGCATTAAACCAGATTTTTGATCAGATAGACAGTATGGAAAAGGCAGAAATAATTGAATCTCGATATAAAGAGACTGTAGATTATTACAGGGTTTACCTTTTTTGGGGTGTGCTTTGCTTATTCGTCTGGCTAGGAATGAAAAGTACATTCTTCAATAACTTTCTTATCGACTGATCAGCTGTCTAGCCTTTTGAGTTCCGAGCAAACTAGGATTTCACTTCACATGTAGTTGAATAGACAAGCATCCAATCAACTTTCCGCCAGTGAATCTTTGGTGAGGGTCTCAAAAAGCACATAGGTAGCATAAAAACTAACAGGTACAGTCACCAATAGCCCAATCAAATATAGCAAGGCACCAGCAAGATTTATCGCTATCAGAATAAGGGTAAAAACAAAAAATTTCCACCATCTGGCCGTAATCAATTTTCTGCTTTCTTCCATTGCTGTCCAAAAATCAAAACCTCCAAAAACAGCCATTAAGACTGAAAAGCTATAGGCTACCATAAGATAAATGCCCGGGATCAGCAGCAAAAGCAATCCTACCCCGGTGAGCAACTGGCCAACAAGCCAAATCAGGACTGCAGGAGTCATGAATTTGAAGCCCCCAAAGAAATCAGGATAGATTACCGGTAAACCCAAACTGATCCGGTTGGCTATTAAATAATACCCAGTAAAAAGAGGCGGTGCGAACAGGACACTATAAACAAATGCAAAAGGTTGGGCATAGAAATAAAACACAAACTGCAATGAAAAGATAAGCATTGTAAATGCCATACTATAGAGCGGTTGCTTGAGAAACATTTGCCATCCTTGAAGCAAAACCAGCTGAAGATCAAAATCAAATCCTCTAGCACGTAACATACTTAATTTTAATTGGCTCATATCGCTTTTTCTTCAACAAAAAAGGAGACGACTACGTGATAGCCGTCTCCATAAGCTTTAGATTCTATCTTTTATTTGGTAATGGCCTCAAGTATATCGTGTTTGGTCACAATATGGATGTGATCTTGTTCATCTCTTACCAATACGGCTTTTTGCCTGTCCAACATAGAAGACAATACATCTAAGGTACTATCTAGTGCAACAAACTTCATGGACTCCTCCATTACTTCAGCAACATTGGCATCCTTCAATTCGGGATTGTCGATGATTTTGCTGAGTAGGATACTGTCTGTGATGCTACCGACAACATGACCGTCTTCCATTACAGGAATCTGTGACACACTTTTGCTGTTCATCAAGGCAATTACTTCTTTGATCCTGTCAGCTTTTTGAGCCACTACTAATTGATAATTTCCATTTCGGCCAGAGATGATATCTCTAGCTGTACCATATTGTTTATCTTCTAAAAAGCCATGGTTACGCATCCAGTCATCATTATAGATCTTTCCTAGGTAGCGCGTGCCATGGTCAGGAAGAATGATTACCATGCAATCCCCCTCTTTCAAATGTTCTTTGGCATATTCCAACGCCCCATGTACAGCCGAACCGCAAGACCAACCAACAAAGAGCCCTTCTTCTTTAGAAAGGCGCCTGGTCATGACTGCTGCATCCTTATCAGTTACTTTGATGAAATGGTCAATTAAAGAGAAATCAACATTTTTAGGAAGTATATCCTCTCCAATTCCTTCTGTGAGATATGGGTAAACTTCGTTTTCATCAAAAACTCCAGTTTCCTTGTATTTTTTGAATACGGAACCATAGGTGTCAATACCTACTGAGATGATGTTTGGATTTTGTTCTTTTAGGTATTTGGCAGTACCACACATAGAACCTCCAGTACCTACCCCAGCAGCATAGTGGGTTATTTTTCCAGCTGTATCTTTCCAGATTTCTGGGCCTGTAGTTTCATAATGGGCTTGGGTGTTGGAAAGATTATCATATTGATTCGGGTAAAAGGAATTGGGTATTTCCTGATTGAGTCTCTTGGCTACAGAATAGTAGGATCTTGGATCTTCAGGTGAAACATTGGTAGGACAGACAACAACTTCTGCCCCTACAGCCTTTAAAATATCTATTTTTTCCTTGGACTGCTTATCAGCCATAGTGAAAATACATTTATAGCCTTTAGCAATTGCTGCCAATGCTAGGCCCATACCTGTATTTCCGCTAGTTCCTTCTATGATTGTCCCTCCGGGCTTAAGAACACCGGATTTTTCGGCATCCTCTACCATTTTGACAGCCATCCTGTCTTTCATGGAATTGCCTGGATTGAAATATTCTACTTTTACGAGGATTTCACCTTTGATACCCTTATTAAGCTTATTGAGCCTGACCAATGGCGTATTGCCTATGGTGTCAATAATGGAATTGTATATCATAACTATTTGGGTTATTCGGACCACAAGTTACGAATAAAAACCCTGCTTATGGGTGACGGGTTCCAATTTCAGAATTTTATTTTGTGTTCTGAATTCACCCTTCCGGGTTGAGAGAATTTACGGGGACCGAAAATTCATCCACAAGTGCTACAGCTCCATGAATTGCTGTTTCGTCTAAATCCGAAATGAGAATTTTAAGATTTTCACTTACAGAGGAATATTTAAAGGTTTTGATATTGGCTAGCATGCTATCCTTGAAAAATGGATATGCCTTTCGGATAGATCCTCCAAGCACTATAGCCTGTGGGGCCAAAGTATATAAAATGTTTTTGATAAGTTCTCCCAAATGGTGTCCATATACGCGGAAAGCCTCTAAAGCTTCAGGGTCAGCTTCGAGAGCCTTTTTGGCGAGCTGTTTGGGCTTGGCATTGTAATGGGCGAGAAAGAATTTCCCACTGCAATAGTACTCATAATCCTGATCGAGGTAAGGAGCCGAGCACCACTCCCCTGCGGCACAATTGAAACCGCTATAGAGGTGACCATTCGCAATAATGCCGGCACCTAATCCTGTCCCCAAAGTAATGCCCACCACATGCTTGAAGATTTTTGCAGCACCGAATTTATATTCCCCTAGCACAAAACAGTTTGCATCATTATTGATGTAAGTAGGTTTACCAAATCTAGCTTCTAAAAACTCCCTAAGATGTACTTTTCTAAACGAGGGGATGTTTTCCAAATTGAGCACTACTCCTTCTTCAGTATCTATCAATCCGGGAATTCCTATACCTATTGCGCAAAAGTCATGGCGAAGATATGCCTCAATCAGGAGTGAGATTGCTTCCAGGATAAATTCCTGACTTTCGTGTGAGGGAGTCGGGACTGTTCTGATATCAATCAATTCAGCACCCAAAAGCAGTCCGGCTTTGATATTGGTTCCTCCAATATCCAATCCCAATATAGGTTTATCGCTATTCATCATAGGTGTAGGTTTGTCTGGTAGAATCTAAAAAAGAAGAATGGACGGGTGTCCAATCTTCTTTATAAATAATGTAACATGGACTGCTTAAAGCATCCCTTCAATAGATTTTTCGAGTTCTCTGGCATGTTCCAAGAACTCTTCAACATTCATGTCCTTGAAAAAGATCAATCCATGGCTAGATCTCACTTTTGCTGATTCATGTAAATAGAAGTAGTTTTTGCCCAACAGCAATTGAATATCATCAAGTTGATTTACCCAAATACGTTTGGCAACTGTACTGAATTTGCCATTGTGGGCATAGCTTGGAAAAGAAGCGTTGACCTGACTCAGGTAACAGTTGCTAAAGGAGTCTTCCATGACGGACATATCGCCTAAAGAAACCGGCACGATGACATTTGCTTCATGTGGTTCAAATTTAAACCACACGTTTCTATATCCAAGTATCCTCAGTTTAGACAGGTCCTTTTCCTCCGACCATTGCCGGACTGCTTCTGCTGTAGCCTGAAGAACCTTATAGTGTGTATCAGGACCAGATCCTTCAGGATCTAAAGTAAGGCTTATCTTTGTCGGGTTGATTTTTCGGAAAAGCTCAACAATCGGTTCTACATCCCTTTTTTTGTCCGGTTGTTCGGTGAAAATATCTCCTGTGTAAAATCCTAATCTCAGGTGGTGTACATTCTTAACCTGCACACCAAAATGAGCCCAGACAAGTTCTTCTTCAAACTCACGGATCATCCCCTTCAGTTTTTGAATCTTTGATGGGTTCTTTTCTCCATCATAGGAGTTCTTTAAAATACTGATGATATCGTTGATTGTCTCTCTCAGCTGTGATGTGTTTTTTACTCCATAAATATCTACCACAGCTCTCACAACCCTGTGGCACAATCCCCTCATTCTTTCTTCGGGCTCCTCAGAAGCAACGTTTGTCAGGTAATGGTAAACATCCTTATCCGTTTTCAGTTTGTATCCCACATCAAAAAAGTCTTCAAAACGCACCATTTGGATCTGACCTTCATCCAATAGCTTTTTGGTTTGCAGCAAAGTGTCTATAACAAATGTATTCGTCACAGCCGTAAAGCCGGAAGTCAATACAGAAAAGTGGGCTTCATTTGAATTTTCCTGAAGCTGATTGGTGATGTGTGGAAGGATGCCAAGAGAAATGTCATCATGGTGAGGCCCTGTATGCAGTAAAACCTCATTTTTTTCCTTAGAAGTACCCCGATTCAGCTTGGCAATGGTACTTTGCATTACCTGGTTGACTGTGTCTTCAGAAAGATTGGGAATGAGTCTAGTGTATTTGTCATTTTTCAGGTCTTCGATTTTAATTCTGTGTCCATACTTCTTGATCTTTTTACAAAGCTCTATTACGGCACGTTCTGTTTTTTCCCATGTCCATTCACCTTGGGTATAGTATGCATCAACCGAATCAGTCAATTTGACAGCAGCTCCTTTTGTCAGGTAAAATCTTCCGTTTTTGAGCTTTTGCAATACAGTACCTGGGTAGAGATTGTTAAGGGGGGTTTCAAGGGAATCTTTTACAATCTGAGCTTTTGCTTCCCCTGCCGCAATGATGATTCCAACCGCATCAGGATTATAGACTATAGTGTCCAATCCTATAGTGATTACAAGACGGTTAGCGGACACCTCTATACCACCCAGATCACCTGCTGCTACTGCCTGTGTTTCGAAATTGGTTTCTGTCAATCTTGTGGTAGAATACAGGTGGGAACCTCGCGTGTTGAAAGCAATATGGCCATCAGGGCCGATGCCTCCTAAGAAAAAGCCTATCCCACCTTTGTCCCTAATGCGCTGTTCGTATCCTCCACACCAGTGGTCGATCATATAAATGGACTCCTGCTGTATCTTCTCAAGCTTAGAATTAGGCTCTCTGAATCTCAGGGATAAATCCACCTTCATGTCAGGAAACACTTCTTTAAAATGTTTACCACCTGCAAGTGGAATTGCATCAGAATTTATCAGAATGGCTTTTTCTTTACTTAATCCAAAGCCCTCTAGATAAAACTTATTTACGTAATGGAAAAAACTGTTATTCTGCTTTGAGGAAATGGGGTAAAATTCATCTATTTGAACAAAGGTAATATCTTTCAAAACAGGTTTTTTGGACTGAGTCATGTTGAACCTTTCCCTGATTTCTTTACCTTTTTTAGTATCCCAATTTTCTAATAAATATTGACTCCACTTGATAAAGAACTCTGGAGTTTTACCTGTTGGCAAACTGATTACGCCCTGAGGGTTTTCTCCAGCCCATTCCAAAAACCTACAAGCTGTCAACAACCCTAGTTTTGGAAAATTATCAACAGTCAAATAAGGTATCATGGTGCTGATATTGGTCAGGCCAGATTCCTTCATAAAAGCCTTTTCTACTTCAGAAAGTGGATAATTTGAAAGCATATTCAGTTTTTTTTATGTTTTATGGTGGTTCACTTTACAGGCATTATTGACCCATTTTTTAGATCAACAAAATCATGTTGTTTAATCTTTCCCTTAACGTATTTAAGGGAAGCTTGTTAAAAACTACAATGATAATTGGCAGTATGTTTTACAAAATAAAAAAACTTTTAATTAGAATCATAGACTTTAATAAAAAATTTAATAAAGATATTTTCTATTTGTTAAAATATATTTTTAGTAAATTCAACTCTGATTTTAACTTGAAACTCTTTTATAACCTTGAAGATTTCGATCAGCGTAGCCACCTGAACTTTTGTAAGTTGCGATAGACTTACGTGATTGTGAGGCCTATGTTTTTTTTCAATCATTTCCATGGCCTGTACTTCAAGCCTCAGTGACATGAGATAATAATAAGCATGAAAAAGCTCCTGAACTTCTTTTGAAGAAAAAATCCCTAATTCTGCCAATGCTTGCATCCGCTTTCCTGTGTTGGTTTCAAAAATAAAATTCTTCAAGGCATAGATTCTGATTAAATCCACAATAGGGGCCATGGTTTTTTTGATATTAAAATGTTTCTCCCCATCGATTTTAAATGTTTTGATATTTTTAAAGAAAGTCAGTGGCGGTTCAAACTGAAGTGCATTAGACCCCATATTTACAAAGAATATTTCAGGTGGTGACTGAAGCTGTTCAGCCATAAAAACTTTCAATTGATCCAATAAGGCAAAATCTCCATAAATTGCCCTACAGTCAAAAAAAGTTGAGTACTTCATTACGGTGTCCGGTGTTGCTTCTTTAATCCATCCTTCATAATTGCGCTTCCAATGGGAAAGTGAATGAGTCCATTTGGGATTAGAAGCCATAAATCCCCCTTTGCAATAGGTAAATCCTATGTAATCCAAATCTGAAGAGACTCGTTGTGCAAAATCCAAAAAATATGATCTCACCAGTTCCCGTTGTTCATTGGCTTTATCTTCGTAGATGATGGCATTGTCTTGATCGGTTTTTAGGGTCTGTTCTTCTCTCCCTTCACTGCCCATAACAAAAAAAACAAATTTAGCAGGAGGATTGCCAATGGACCTGATGACACGTTCAATTACACTAAGGGCAATTGAATCAGCAACCGTGCTGATGATCTGATTGATCATTTGGGCTTTAATCCCTCTTTTAATGAGGCCATTGACAATACTGGGAATCTGTTCCCACTTGGTTTTTAGCTCTTCAAGGTCTACAGCTTGTTTGACAGATTGGATAAAAACAAATGGGCTTTGCGAAAGCTCTGTTAGAATTTTAGTCCTACTGATCCAGCCGATATAAGAATTAGATTTCTTGACTAACAAGTACCTGATTTTAGCTTTAATCATCAGTAGCAGAGCCTCATAAAGTAAGGCATCCTGATCAACATGGAAAAGGTCTTTATCCATTACCTTTTCCACAGCAACCGAAAGCGGAAGGTTTTTTGCGAGAACTTTATCCCTAAGTGTGAGGTCGGTGACATAACCAATAAGACTGCCGGAATTTTCCACAAAGACACATGACACCCTTTCCCGGGCCATTAGCGCTGCAACTTCGTGCACAGGAATGGATGGGCTACATGTGATCAGGTGACGGAAGTGGATTTCCTTCACGCTTTTCGTAAAAAAACGTTCGTTTTCAAGGGCAGATGGTGAAATCATATCAACTTACTAGGTCCATGGTGAAAATAATTAATTTTCTTTAACTTCGGCTATGATTATAATTGTTACGGGGGTATCCGGCAGTGGAAAGACGACCATAGGTACCTTATTGGCTAAAAAAATATGCCTACCTTTTTTTGATGCAGATGACTTTCATCCTGCCGCCAATGTTGAGAAAATGTCTCGTGGCGTTGCCCTATCTGACCAAGACAGGATGCCTTGGCTAAAGCATTTATCTGAAAACATCCTGGAATGGGAGAGACAGGGAGGAGCCATACTTGCATGTTCTGCTTTAAAGGAAAGTTATAGGGAAATACTCCAAACGGTTCAAAATATCTTCTGGGTACACCTCCAAGGGGAAAAAGCACTGATCAGCCAAAGACTACAGGCGCGGAAAAACCATTACATGAATCCGGACCTCTTAACTTCACAGCTAGACACTTGGGAAGAACCTGCTTATGGGTTACAGTTAGACATCAATAATTCGCCTGAAAATCTGGTGCTTCAGATATTGGATCATTGCAAAAAAAATCCTTTCCCTGCTCATTTTGGGGTTATTGGAATGGGCGTGATGGGCAAGAGCTTAGCCTTGAATCTAGCAGAAAATGGAGTCCCTACAGCTGTTTACAACAGGCATGTCCCTGATAAAGAGGTTCAGATTGCAAGCAAATTTGTTACAGCCAATGCAGATTTCCCATTGCTTTCAGGCTATGACGAACTCGGGGATTTTGTAGCAGCCCTAGAGCACCCAAAAAAGATCCTTTTGATGATTCCTGCAGGAGAGGCTATAGACGCTCAAATCGAACAGCTCTTGCCCTATCTCGAAGCAGGTGATATCATCATAGATGGAGGCAACTCATATTTTGAAGATTCCAGCCGGAGAAGCAAATATTTGAAAGACAAAGGCATTCATTATATTCCAATGGGCGTAAGCGGAGGAGAAGAAGGAGCGAGAAAAGGACCTTCCATGATGCCCGGTGGCAATGAAGAAGCTTATGGCCTAATCAGTCGGTATTTTGAAAAAATAGCCGCTAAAGATAAACAGGGAAAGGCATGTGTCACCTATGTCGGCCCAGAGGGATCAGGCCATTTCATCAAAATGGTTCATAATAGCATAGAGTATGCTGAAATGCAGGCCTTAGCAGAGACTGCCCATTTACTAAAGCATGGCCTTAAACTTACAAACCAGGAAATTGCAAAGGTTTTTAAAGCATGGCAAGAGGAAGGTTTGAGAAGCTATTTACTCGAAATAACAGGGGACATCTTTGAAGTCAAAGAAGGTGAAGCATACCTGGTAGACAAAATTCTTGATAAAGCAGGCCAAAAAGGCACAGGAAACTGGTCCTCAAGCACCGCTATGAACTATCAAGTGCCTTATAGCCCACTTGCAGAAGCTGCAACAGCCCGTACTTTCTCTGCCTATAAAGATGACAGAACAGAAATGGCAAAATTATATAACCACAGCTTTAGAGCATTTGCCGGTGACAAGGTTATCCTTATGGAAAAAGTAAAAAATGCCTACACCTTAACCAGAATAATCAATCATGAAGTCGGCTTTGAACTGATGGCAAAAGTCAGCCAATCTGAGCAATGGAACCTGAATTTCAGTGAAATTGCCAGAATTTGGACCAACGGATGCATCATCAGGTCTTCTTTGATGGAAGAAATTTCACTGTTATTCAGCAAGAGTCCATCAATCATGAAGGATAAAAAAATGATTTCCAAAATAAAAGAACTTAAAAATGATCTGACTTATATAGTTGGTATTGGCCTACAGCATGACTATGCACTTCCAGTCATGTCAGCGGCCGCTAATTACTTCTTCAGTAGAATCATTGCCGAATCCTCTGCCAATATCCTTCAGGCCCAACGTGATTATTTCGGGGCACACACATATCAATTGAAGAATGACCCAAGTGGGCAATATTATCACACAGACTGGCTTTCTAAGCTTCCAAAAAAATAAAAAACTGATGAGAGCCTCCTTTCCCAAGCTATTGATGATTTGCCTGTTTTCTTTGTTTGCAAAGGGGCTTTTGGCACAGGAATATGCCATAACTGACATCCATGTAATCAGCATGGAGGATGACAAAGTGCTGAGCAACCATTATATCCACGTTAAAAACGGGAAGATTGTCGGTGTCGGCCCGATGTCTAATACGGCGGCTATTGAAACTGTCAATAAAACTTCTGGAAAAGGGGCCTTTGCTTTTCCCGGTCTTGCTGAGATGCATTCCCATATACCGACTACGGAGGACAATGACTTCAGCTACATTCAAGATGTCATGTGGCTTTACCTGGCAAATGGGATCCTGAATGTCCGAGGGATGATCGGGCATCACTCCCATTTGGAGCTAAAAAAGAAAATCAAATCCGGTGAATTGGTAGGACCTAGGATCTTTGCAGCTGGACCTTCACTAAATGGAAGTACAGTAACCTCTCCTGAACAAGGGATTCTAATGGTGAAGCAGCAGAAAAAAGCAGGATATGACCACCTCAAACTTCACCCCGGTCTGGACATGCCCCGCTATGTAGCTATTGCTAAGACAGCTAAAGATGAGGGAATTTATTTCGGAGGTCACGTCTCCTTAGATGTTGGCTTACTCGCATCGCTGAAGCATGGCTACAGATCAGTGGAACATATGGATGGATACATTGAAGCTATGGTTTCGGATAGGGAACGGCATGACCCCACCATAGCTGGACCATTTGGCATGCTCTTGGTGGAAGAAGCTGACCAATCCTTGATACCAGCACTTGTGAAAGAGACTTTAGACCATCAGGCTTGGATTGCACCCACATTGACACTTTTTGAAAGGTTTTTTGGCTATATACCAGCAGATGAATTTAGATTGGCGCCTGAGATGAAATATATGCCTGGGGTGCTAGTCCAGCAATGGGTAAATCAGAAAAAGCTGCTGGAAAGCCAAGGCATCCTAAAGGAAGAATATGTCAAGCCTTATCTGGAATTTAGGAAAAAAATGTTGATGGCACTTCACAATGGAGGTGTTCCCATCATTATGGCGTCCGATTCACCTCAAGTCTTTAACGTCCCAGGTTTTTCAATACACCATGAAATAGCTGCTATGCAGAATGCAGGCATGCATCCATATGAGATATTGAGAACGGGAACAGTCAACGTAGCCAAATACTTTGAAAAAGAAGGAGAATTTGGCACAATCAAAGCTGGGGCTGCTGCCGATTTTGTGCTTTTGGAGGCAAATCCACTTGAAAGTCTTGAAGCCTTAAAATCTATTCAAGAAGTAGTGTTAAATGGCCTACGCATTGACCGCCAAACTTTAAATGAAGCACTTATTAAAATCGAAGAGAAAAATAAAAGAAAATAAAAAGGCTGTCTTATTTGACAGCCTTTTCCATAGTAGCCTAGGATATTCTATATCTTTTTGACATTTATAGCGTTGGGGCCTTTTTTCCCCTCCTTAAGGTCATAGGTTACTTTGTCATTTTGGGCAACTTTATCAACCAGGCCTGTAGCATGGACAAACACATCACCTTGCGATTGGTCATCGACTATAAAACCGAAGCCTTTTGCATCATTGTAAAATTTAACTGTTCCGGTAAGCATGTTAATAATTATAATTTTGTGGTCAAACGTATTTTAAATGTAAATATACTTAAGCAAATAACAAAAATTAATTTCGTAAAAATGGAAATATGAAAAAGCTTCTTATCATCCGACACGCAAAATCATCCTGGGA
>DAIPZN010000062.1:0-26187 GCA_036782195.1 Cyclobacteriaceae bacterium
CTAGTGTCCGAGAAACAATTTTAAATTAAGGGTAAGCTTCCATTGTGAAGCCTACCCTTTTTCTGTATTTTCAGTTTACCACAACATGGAATACAGAACATGAAAAATACACATTTCTTCGGACAGCCGATCTTTTCCCAAGTTCTTTCTTTTATCGATAAGTCAGTTTTGTCTAAGGTCAAGGCCATTAATCAATCTGACAGGTATTATAAAAAATTTGATACTTGGCAGCATCTGGTCACCATGCTTTACTGTTCTTTCAGTGGGGCAACCTCTCTCAGAGAGCTTTCTACGGGTCTTTTAGCCTGGCAAAACAGACTGGTCCACATCGGGATGCCATCTTCACCCAAAAGTTCCACCATATCAGATGGGAACAGCAAACGGCCTAGTGAAGTCTTTAGGGACATATACATGGGTCTTTTCGGAAAATACCGTCACATTTTACCGGAAAGCCGATTGAAAATGGAAGTAATCAAAAAACTCTTTATCGTTGATTCAGCGGTAATCAGTCTGTTTAAGGACATCCTCAAAGTGGCGGGAAGACCCCGAAAGGACGGCAAAAGCAAAGGGGGGATCAAAGCACATGTGATGGTCCATGCTGCCGAGCTGATGCCCTGTCTGGTCAGGTTTACCGAAGGAAGCCGTAATGACCATACTTTCCTCAAACATCTCAATATTCCCGACGGCTCTTATGTGGTCATGGATAAAGGTTATACCGATTATCTGCAATACGCCCAGTGGACCGACAGAGGCATCTATTTTATCACCAGAATGAGGGAGAATGCCGTTTACCAAAGTATAGACGAGTCCGATCTTCCCGATGACAAGGACCAGGATATCCTCAAAGACGAAACAATCACGGTCACCTATACCGTAAATGGGAAAAAAAGGCGTTGAGGCTTCGCAGGATAGCATATTGGGATGACCAAAACTCAAAACTCCTTGTCTTTCTTACAAACAGCATGGACCAGGAAGCTTCCACTGTTGCAGGGATTTATAAGTACAGGTGGCAGATTGAACTGCTGTTCAAGAAACTCAAGCAGAACTTTCCGCTCAGATATTTCCTGGGCGACAACCAGAATGCGATTGAAATCCAGATCTGGTGTTCACTCATATCACTTTTGTTGATGGAAGTTGTCCGAAAGACAGTCAAAAGAAACTGGGCCTTCTCCAACATGGTGGCTCTGGTCAGATTCCATATGACGAACTATGTCCACCTGATCAATTTCCTGAACAATCCTGAAAATGAACTGAAAAAAAACCTGCAGGACGCAGGTCAAACATCACTTTTCCCGACATAGGGGCTTATCTTTTGAAACAAAGGGAAAAACACCGCATATAATAAGGATTCAAACTGTTTTCACTATTTTCAATTTTAGTCGGACACTAATGATTTTAAATTTGTCATAAACCATTCCTAATACAAGCAACTTATGTAATTCTGGGATAATAATCGTTAAATTAAGCTTCTAATCACCACCCCATGAATATCAAAATTAACAGAGCTTTTTCTGGAAATCTTACCTCTTTTCTTTTTTTGGTTGTTCTCTTCAATTTTTCATGTAGCAAGACAATCACGCTCCATAGGCTAGCCCCAGCTGAAATCAGCATTCCTCCTCATATCAATCGGATTGTACTAGTAGACAGAACTGAACCTGAAAACAGAAACATTTCCATCATCCAGGGAATCTTAACGGGAGAGACTCCATTTGAAGTTAGAAATGCTGTAGAAGCTACTATGACTGAAGTCCAGCAAAGCTTAAATAATTCACCTCGCTTTGAAATTGTCCGGTCTACAGAGCGACTACGAGGTGGTTTATTTGCACAGACTATGCCGGAGCCTCTTCCTTGGCAACTGGTGGAAGACATATGCAAAAGATTTGATGCAGATGCTGTTCTTACCCTTGAAAGATTTTCTTCTGACTTTGTGATCACAGACAAAAAGAAAATAATTAAGAAGTCTGTGGGTACAGGATCTGAAGCCAGGACAATAGAAGTGGAAGGGGTCTATGTAGAAGGAATAGCCTCATTAAGTGCTGGATTTCGAATGTATGATCCAACGACCGGAAGTCTGGTAGACCAACAAGAATACAATAAAACGAATCTTTGGTCAGCTGAAGCAGAAACAAGATTACAGGCGTTAGCCTTACTTGTCGACAAAACAAGAGCTACACAAACTGTAGGGATAATGGCAGGATCAAATTATGCAAGAAGAATTTCTCCTACGCCCATCACTTTAAGTCGAACCATGTATTATACCCCTAAATCAAACACTGCTTTAAGAACAGGAAGCAGGCTTGGGGAAGTAGGCAAGTGGGAAGAGGCAATGAAGGTATGGGAAGCTGCAATCCCTAGTGCATCTAGAAAGGCTGCAGGAAGGCTTTGTTACAACATGGCTTTGGGAAAAGAAATATTCGGTGAACTGGATGAAGCAAGAGAATGGGCAGGTAAAGCTTACACCTATTACAACCTTAGGGAAGGCCTGAATTACTCAAACACACTCTTAAGACGAATCCGACAAGAGGAATACCTAAGACAACAACTTGCTATTGATTGAAATAAGACCACTGTTTTTGGAACTGGCCATTCAGTTTTTAGACATCAATATTTTGACTATTTATAAAAAAAAGCGGTTGCCATCAGGATGACAACCGCTTTCTGGTTAATGAACTTGCTTATTTCTTTTTGGGAAATATTGCTGAATCTCCAAGTTGCTCTTCAATTCTTAGCAATTGGTTATATTTAGCCATCCTGTCTGACCTTGAAGCAGACCCGGTTTTAATTTGACCACAATTTACTGCCACCGCCAAATCAGCAATGGTAGAATCCTCAGTCTCTCCTGATCTATGGGACATAACTGCAGTAAAACCAGCCTTATGTGCCATTGAAATGGCATTCAAAGTTTCGGTCAAAGTACCGATTTGGTTAACTTTGATCAAGATAGAGTTAGCTGATTTCTCTTTAATCCCTCTTTCCAAGAATTTGACATTCGTTACAAATAGATCATCACCAACCAACTGGATTTTATCACCTATTTTAGCGGTCAACATGGCCCATCCTTGCCAATCTTCCTCAGCAAAGCCATCTTCAATAGAGTCGATAGGATATTTTTCAGTAAGTTCAGAGAGGAAAGCGACTTGCTCTTCTCTAGTTCTTATTTTTCCATTAGGACCTTCGAATTTGGTATAGTCATACTTTCCGTCTTTGTAGAATTCAGAAGCAGCGCAGTCCAATGCGATGGTAACGTCATCACCTGCTTTATATCCTGCTTTTGCAATTGCATCCAAGATACAAGCTAATGCTTCCTCAGTACCTCCAGAGAAATTAGGTGCAAAACCACCTTCATCTCCAACAGCGGTGCTGAGGTTTTTGTCATGTAAGATTTTCTTTAGGTGGTGGAATATCTCACATCCCATTCTGATTGCTTCTGAGAAACTTTCTGCTCCAATTGGCCTTACCATAAATTCCTGGAAGGCAATAGGTGCATCGGAGTGGGATCCTCCATTGATGATATTCATCATTGGAACAGGCAATGTATTGGCATTGACACCACCTACATATCTGTAAAGGGGCTGACCAGCTTCCATTGCAGCAGCTTTTGCCACTGCTAAAGAAACTCCCAAAATAGCATTTGCGCCTAATTTACTTTTTGTAGGTGTACCATCAAGATCTATCATAATTTGATCTATGATGTTTTGTTCAAAAATATCCATCCCTACCAGTTCTGGAGCGATGACATCATTCACATTAGACACCGCTTTTAAAACACCTTTCCCAAGGTATTTGGATTTGTCTCCATCTCTAAGTTCAACAGCCTCATTGACTCCTGTAGATGCACCACTTGGAACTGCAGCTCTTCCAAAAGCTCCGCTTTCAGTAACTACGTCTACTTCTATAGTAGGATTCCCTCTTGAGTCTAAAATTTGTCTTGCGTGAATGGATTGAATTAAGGTCATATTGTATTAGGTTAATGGTTTAATTTTTATGCATTAGAGAGATGAAATCATCAAATAAATATCTGGAGTCATGTGGTCCTGGTGAGGATTCAGGATGGTACTGCACCGAAAATGCAGGTTTATCCTTGAGTTTTATTCCAGCTACTGAATTGTCATTGAGATGAACATGTGTAATAATCACATCGGGATTCTGTTCACTATCCTCCCTTGAAACATTAAAACCGTGATTTTGGGAGGTAATTTCGCTTTTCCCAGTTAGAAGGTTTTTAATTGGGTGGTTGAGACCTCTATGACCATGGTGCATCTTGTAGGTAGAAATACCACAGGCTTCAGCCAAAATCTGATGGCCCAAACAAATTCCAAATACAGGCTTGTTGGTATTCAGGATTTCTTTGGTTGTATTTACTGCGTATTCCATTACAGCAGGGTCACCTGGACCATTGGAAAGAAAATAACCGTCCGGATTCCACGATTCCATTTCGGCTAAAGTAGTTTTAGCTGGGAATACTTTGCAATACACACCACGCTCGGAGAGACTTCGGAGGATATTTCTCTTGATACCATAATCTAGACAGGCAACCTTAATTTTGGAATTTTCATCTCCAAAGAAAAAAGGTTGTGTAGTACATACTTTCGAGGAAAGTTCCAAACCATTCATATCAGGGACTTTTGCCAATTCTGCTTTTAGCCCGTCAATGTCATCTTCATATTCAGAGCTGATAATTGCGTTCATGGCACCTTTTGATCTGATATGCTTTACAAGTTTTCGCGTATCCAGATCTGCAATGCCAGTGATGCCATGTTTGACAAGGTAATCCTGCAGTGAACCAGATGCATCCAATCTGCTAAAAACATCAGAGAAGCAATTGACCACTATACCAGCAATTGTAGGAGTATCAGATTCTATTTCAAGGTCACTGACACCATAATTCCCGATATGGGAAGTGGTACTGACAATAATCTGACCTGTATAGGAAGGATCCGTGTAGATTTCCTGATAGCCGGTCATACCCGTATTGAAACAAATTTCACCGCCATTGGTACCTGGACTCCCTACGAGGGAACCTTTAAAGACAGTACCATCAGCTAAAAGAAGAGTTGCTTTTTTTCTATTCATCATTTTTTTGGACTCGCCAAAGTTAGGGAATTTTAAAAGAAATTGCCTGTAATTTTTAGGATAGACACAAAAAAGGGATTGAACGAATGTCCAATCCCTTTTATAGATCTATTTAAATCATGCTTATTCAGCAGAATTTTCTTTTGATTCTTCATTGCTGCTTTCTCCAGCTGAAGCGGATGTTTCAGTTTTAGCAGTGCTTCTTCTACTTCTTCTAGTAGTTTTCTTAGCAGGCTTAGCATCTTTCAACATCAACTCATTGAAGTCAACAAGTTCAATTATACACATCTCTGCATTATCACCAAGACGGAATCCTGTTTTGATAATTCTCGTATAACCACCGGCTCTAGAACCGATTTTTTCAACTACCTCTCCGAAAAGAGCTTTGATGGCGTCTTTACTTTGAAGATAAGAGAAAACTACCCTTCTATTGTGTGTAGTATCTTCCTTAGCTCTTGTTAAAAGAGGTTCTACATATTTTCTTAGTTCCTTAGCCTTGGCAAGCGTTGTAGAAATACGCTTGTGAAGAATCAGGGAGGTAGCCATATTAGAAAGCATTGCTTTCCTGTGACTTGAGGTCCTGCCAAGGTGGTTGAATTTCTTACCGTGTCTCATTTTAATTATTCTTCATCAAGTTTATACTTAGCGAGATCCATCCCGAAGGTCAGACCTTTTTCCTGAATCAGTTGTTCTAATTCAGCAAGGGATTTTTTACCGAAGTTCCTGAATTTCATCATATCAGAAATTTCAAGTCTTGCCAAATCACCAAGAGACTTCACGTCAGCGGCTTTAAGGCAGTTGAAAGCTCTAACAGAAAGATCCAAATCGCTTAAAGGCGTTTTTAGCAACTTTCTCATATGAAGGAATTCTTCATCAATCGGTTCTGGTGAATCAGCACCAGGTGCGTCAATTACCATGGTCTGGTCAGAGAACAGCATGAAGTGTTGGATCAAAATCTTTGCAGATTCCTGAAGAGCTTTTTCTGGATGGATAGATCCATCAGTGGTAACTTCAAGAATAAGTTTTTCAAAGTCAGTCTTTTGTTCAACCCTTGTATTTTCAACGCTATATTTCACATTTTTGATTGGAGTGAAAATGGCATCGATAGGAATTACACCAAATACTTGTTCTTTTGGCTTAGACTCTTCAGCAGGAAGGTAACCTCTTCCTTTTTCAACAGTCAGCTCAATTTCAAAGCTTTTGGATTCATCAAGGTGACAAATAACCAATTCAGGATTCAATACTTCAAAGGATGTAGTAAACTTTGCGATATCCCCAGCAGTGAAAACAGACTGATTCTTAACTTCAACAGTGATCTTTCCATCAATTGAGTCGTGGACTTTCTTGAATCTGACCTGCTTTAAGTTAAGGATGATATCAGTCACATCTTCGACAACACCCTCAATCGTGGAAAACTCATGTACAACACCTGGAAGTTTTACAGATGTGATGGCATAACCTTCTAGTGAAGAAAGCAATATTCTTCTTAAGGCATTGCCAATGGTGACCCCATAGCCTTTTTCAAGTGGCTTGAAGGTAAATAAACCGTGGAAGTCATCGGCTTTTTCCATCACCACTTTCTCAGGCATTTGAAATGCTAGTATGGACATATCAATAGTTCTATTTTAGTCAGAAAGATAATTACTTAGAGTAAAGTTCGACAATAAGTTGTTCCTTGATGTTCTCAGGAATATCCTCACGCGTTGGAATGCTTACAAACTTGCCTGCCAACGAAGCATTGTCCCATTCCAACCAAGTGAATCGAGAAGTACCTTTACCGGCAAGACTAGTAGTAATTGCTACCAATGATTTAGACCTTTCTCTTACCGAAACCACATCACCAGGCTTCAAAGTATAAGAAGGGATATTTACCACTTCACCATTCACGAGGATATGCTTGTGACCCACCAATTGTCTGGCACCTCTTCTTGTTGGAGCGATACCTAGACGGTATACAGTATTATCCAATCTTGCTTCAAGAAGTTGCAATAAGTTTTCACCTGTAATTCCTTGTTTACGGGAAGCAATATCAAACATCTTGGCGAATTGTCTTTCCAAAACACCGTAGATGTATTTGGCTTTTTGCTTTTCAGCTAACTGAATTGCATATTCAGATTGTTTTTTTCTTCTACCTCTGCCGTGTTGTCCTGGAGGGTAGTTCTTTTTTTGGAGAGCTTTGCTGTATCCTTCAATTGGCTCACCGAATTTTCTGGCGATTTTTGCCTTTGGACCTCTATATCTAGCCATTCTATTTTTTCTTTAAGAAATTAAACTCTTCTACGTTTTGGAGGACGACATCCGTTGTGCGGAAGTGGTGTCACATCAATAATCGTAGTGACATCTAAACCTACATTTTGCAAAGTTCTGATCGCAGATTCTCTACCTGCTCCAGGACCTTTTACAAAAACCTCGATTTTTCTCAATCCTAGGTCATAAGCTACCTGACCGCAATTTTGAGCGGCCATTTGTGCTGCATAGGGAGTGTTTTTCTTAGAACCTCTGAAACCCATTTTACCGGCAGAAGCCCAAGAGATCACTTGACCTGAATTATTGGTAATAGAGATAATGATGTTATTGAAAGAAGCTTTGATGTGGGCTTGGCCTACTGCTTCTACTTTAACTACTCTTTTTTTACCTTTAGTTTTATCGTTTCTTTTCTGAGCCATGATCTACTTCAAGATTTATTTAGTTGCTTTTTTCTTGTTTGCAACAGTCTTTCTCTTTCCTTTTCTAGTTCTAGCGTTGTTCTTGGTTTTCTGTCCTCTCACTGGGAGACCTTTTCTGTGTCTCAAACCTCTGTAACAACCGATATCCATAAGTCGCTTGATATTCAGTTGGATTTCTGATTTCAATGCTCCTTCTGTACGGAATTCCTCAGCAATGATATTTCTGATGGCTGTAGACTCTTCGTCATCCCACTCACCTGCTTTTTTGTCAAAAGATATACCTGCTTTAGTAAGTATCGCTTTAGCCGCGCTTCTTCCTATTCCGAAGATATAGGTCAAGCCGATTTCACCACGTTTGTTGTCCGGTATGTCAACACCTGCAATTCTTGCCATAATGATTAACCTTGTCTTTGTTTAAACTTAGGATTCTTTTTGTTGATCACGTAAAGCTTACCGTTTCTTCTGATCACTTTACAGTCAACACTTCTCTTTTTGATTGATGCCTTTACTTTCATCTGTTTGTTATTTGTTTTTAAAGGTCAGATGGAATCTCGCTTAATCTATAATCATTCGAAAACATGATTTCCTAATGCTCGATTTCATGACATTTTATTTGTATCTGTAAACTATTCTACCTTTTGAAAGATCGTATGGGGAAAGTTCAAGTTTTACTTTATCACCCGGTAGGATCTTGATATAATTCATTCTCATTTTACCTGAAATATGGGCTATCAATTGATGACCGTTTTCCAGTTCCACTTTGAACATTGCATTGGACAAAGCTTCTATGATGGTACCATCTTGTTCTATAGATGTCTGTTTTGCCATATTTAGAATTTAATATATTCTTCTATATACTGATGTGTAGTCAATACTTCTGTCCTGTCTTCAAAAATCGCAATGGTATGTTCATAATGCGCTGATTTCTTTCTATCAGCTGTTCTTATGGTCCAACCATCTCTTTCTTGAACTATATTTCTTGTGCCCATATTGATCATGGGCTCAATGGCTATTACTAAACCAGATTTTAATAAGGGTCCACTTCCGCGTTTACCATAATTAGGAACTTCAGGAGATTCATGGAGATTTTTACCCAACCCATGACCGACCAATTCCCGAACTACGGTGTAACCTTTCGCCTCAACAAACTTTTGGATAGCATAACCAATATCTCCAATCCTATTGCCGAACACTGCTTGTTCGATGCCTAAATAAAGAGACTCTTTGGTTGTCTTGAGTAATGACAATACTTCAGGGGAAACTTCACCGACAGGGTAAGTATAAGCAGAATCGCTATGAAAACCTTGGTGAAAGACTCCACAATCCACTGAGATTATATCGCCATCTTTCAAAATATAGTCACCCGGAAAACCATGCACAACAACTTCATTAACTGAAATACAGAGCGAAGCCGGAAATCCGTTGTAACCTTTAAACGAAGGTACACCTTGGTGGTCCCTAATGTACTCTTCGGCTATCTTATCTAGGTAAGAGGTCTTTACCCCAACCTTAATGTTTTTTGCAACTTCGGCGTGAGCCTTTCCTAAAATCTGAGCACCTTCTTTGATTAACTGGACTTCGTCAAAAGTCTTATAGTGAATCATATCGCCGCTGCGTAGTTAGAAGGATTGTTTTTCATGTTACCACTTTTCATCATGCCTTCATAGTGTCTCATGAGCAGATAACTTTCAATCTGCCTTAAGGTATCCATAATGACACCAACCATGATCAGCAAGGATGTACCACCGTAGAATTGAGCAAACTCTCCTCCCACTCCTGCAATGATGGCAAATGCTGGAAGAATAGCAACAACTGCCAGCAATACGGAGCCCGGAAGTGTTATTCTTGAAATGATGTTGTCTATGAAATCAGCCGTAGGAGCACCAGGTTTAATACCAGGTACAAAGCCTCCATTTCTCTTTAGGTCCTCAGCGATTTGTTCAGGATTTACTGTGATCGCAGTGTAAAAGAACGTAAATAGAATAATCATAGAAGCGAACACCAGATTATACTGCCAAGATGTAAAATCACTGAAAGTACTTCCGATATAATTGGCAATATCATTGTCTGCAGACCAAATCTGTGCAATAAGTGCAGGAAGGAACATCAATGACTGGGCAAAGATGATCGGCATAACTCCAGAAGCATTCACCTTAATAGGGATATACTGTCTCTGTCCGCCATATACTTTACCGCCAACAACTTGTTTGGCATATTGTACAGGTATTCTTCTTGTTGCTTCAGTTAAGGCAACTACCCCAACTACCACAAAGAACAATACCGCAGCTTCGATCAATAATAAAAGCATTCCGGAGGTACCCTTAGAAAGCCCTTCTGCGATGATTGCACCAGGGAATCTAGAAATGATACCGATCATAATTAGCATTGAAATACCGTTACCAATGCCTTTTTCAGTGATTTTTTCGCCCAACCACATACAGAACATGGTACCGGCAGAAAGCAACACCAATGAACTAAACATGAAAAGCGTGGTACTTACCATCACTGCACCTGTAGGAAGTATGGTAGCGGTAATATACCCTACACCTTGCGCTACAGTAATCAGGATAGTCAAAACACGGGTAATCTGATTGATTCTTTTTCTACCAGACTCACCTTCTTTTTGCAGTTTCTGAAAATAAGGAACACCAACAGTCAACAATTGCAAGACAATTGAAGCAGATATATAAGGCATGATACCAAGACCGAATATGGAAGCATTGCTAAATGCCCCGCCCAGGAATGTATCAATAAGACCGAATATACCTTCTGGTGCATCATTCAATTTAGACGGATCAACACCAGGGAGTACGATAAAAGAACCCAATCTAAATACAATCAGAAAACCGATTGTATTTAAGATCCGGATTCTTAAATCTTCAATAGAAAAGATATTCTTAACTGTTGAGATAAACTTTTTCATTTACTTAAAGCTTGTTTACTGTTCCTCCTACTTTTTCAATTGCTTCAACAGCTGAAGCAGAGAAGAAGTGGGCACTTACGTTTAATTTGCTTGTAAGTTCGCCTCTACCAAGGACTTTTACAATATCTTTTTTAGATACATATCCATGGTCAACCAAAGTTTCAGGAGAAACGGCTTCTAAATTGAATTTTTCAGCTACTTCTTGTAAAACATTTAGGTTGATTGGCTTGTAAACAACTTTGTTCAAGCTTTTGAAGCCAAATTTTGGTACCCTCCTCTGAAGTGGCATTTGACCACCTTCAAATCCAAGTTTGGAAGAATATCCAGATCTTGATTTGGCACCTTTATGTCCTCTAGTTGAAGTTCCACCCCTACCAGAACCAGTACCTCTACCGATTCTTTTGCGGGATTTTGTCGAACCTTCAGCAGGTTTTAGTGTATGTAATTTCATGATTAAGCTTCCTCCACTTTTACAAGGTGACTTACTTTATTAACCATACCAGCAATCTGTGGCGTATTTTCTATTTCCACAGTTCTGTTAATTTTTCCAAGACCAAGAGCTATAATAGTTGCTTTTTGATCTTTAGGTCTCTTAATAACGCTCTTGATTTGCGTAACTTTTATCTTAGCCATCTTAATTAACCGTTAAAAACTTTAGACATTTTCACACCTCGTTGTTGGGAAACTGCAATAGCATCTCTCAATTGAACAAGGGCATCAATGGTAGCTTTGACAACGTTATGTGGATTGGAAGATCCTTTGGATTTAGCCAATACATCAGTCACGCCAGCACTTTCAAGAACAGCACGCATAGCACCACCTGCAATGACACCGGTACCTGCAGCAGCTGGTTTGATCAAAACGAAACCTCCACCGAATTTACCAATTTGCTCATGAGGAATAGTACCTTTCAGCACAGGAACTCTCACAAGGTTCTTTTTGGCATCTTCAATACCTTTAGTGATAGCGTCAGTTACTTCATTGGCCTTACCCAATCCATAACCTACCACACCCTGGCCATCGCCAACCACAACAATTGCAGAAAAGGAGAATCTTCTACCACCTTTAACTACTTTAGCAACGCGGTTGATCGCAACGACTTTTTCTTTTAATTCTGTATCTGTTGCCCTAATGGGTTTTCTTTTAATTTGAGACATATCTAAATCGGATTAGAATTTAAGGCCACCTTCTCTAGCACCTTCTGCTAGTGCTTTGACGTTGCCGTGATACAAATATCCACTTCTATCAAAAACCACTTCAGATACACCGTTAGCAACAGCCCTTTCAGCTAGTTTTTTACCTACTTCTTTTGAAACAGACACATTGGCATTTTTGATCGAACCAAGCTCTTTAGAAGAAGCATGTGCAAGTGTATGACCTTTCAAATCGTCAACCAATTGTGCGTAGATCCCTGTATTGCTTTTGAATACAGA
Source organism: Cyclobacteriaceae bacterium (assembly GCA_036782195.1). GTDB lineage: Bacteria > Bacteroidota > Bacteroidia > Cytophagales > Cyclobacteriaceae > DAIPZN01. The sequence goes on from DAIPZN010000062.1 coordinate 12,096, forward strand.
AAGACGAGGCCTAGAATCAGTACCGGAAATTTTTCTACGGATACTTTTCTTGATTCTAAGTCTTCTTGAATTTTTATTAAACGCCATATTACTTATTTTTTACCGGCAGTTTTACCAGCCTTACGTCTTACGATTTCACCAACAAAACGCACACCTTTACCTTTGTAAGGTTCTACTTTACGTAGAGATCTGATTTTTGCGGAGATCTGTCCGATCAGTTCCTTATCAATACCTTCCAAAGTCACCAAAGGGTTTTTACCTTTTGGAGTTTCCGTCTTGAGGGAAATTGCTTCAGGAAGTGCGAAGAAAATATTGTGTGAATAACCTAAGGCAAGTTCAAGAACCTGGCCTTGGTTAGACGCCTTATAACCCACACCAACTAATTCAAGCTCTTTTTTGTAACCTTCACTTACACCAACAACCATGTTGTTGACAAGCGAGCGGTAAAGGCCATGGAGTGACTTATGTCTTTTAGAATCAGTCGGTCTTGTAAGTACAATTGTTGCACCTTCGACCACGACTTTAATATCGGGATTCACATCCCTAACTAGGGTTCCTTTGGGACCTTTAACAGTGACAGTATTGTGAGCTGACACGTCTACAGTTACACCCGCTGGAACATTTATTGGTTTATTACCTATTCTAGACATAACGGTTAATTAATATACGTAACAAAGTACTTCTCCACCGATTTTTTCGGTGCGGGCTTCCTTGTCAGTCATGACACCCTTGGAAGTAGAAAGAACGGCTATACCTAGGCCATTGATGACCCTTGGAAGGTCATTGTGTCCTACGTATTTCCTTAAACCAGGCTTACTAACTCTGGAAAGGCTAACGATGGCATTCTGTTTGGTGACAGGATTATATTTCAAAGCTATTTTGATAGTTCCCTGAGGACCTTCTTCTTCAAATTTATAGTTTTGAATATAACCCTTATCATGAAGTACCTTCGTTATCTCCTTTTTGATATTAGAAGCAGGTATCTCAACGATTCGATGGGAAGCTTTGATAGCATTCCTCAATCTAGTCAGATAATCAGCTATTGGATCAGTCATATGATTTATAAGTCTAACTGCATACCCTTAACGGGGCTGCAAAGTTACACAATGGATTTGACAATTAAAATAGAAGCTAGAATTTTACCAGCTGGATTTGGTGATACCTGGGATTTTACCGGCAGAAGCCATTTCTCTAAAGGTAACCCTGTTGATCCCGAACTTCCTCATGTAGCCTTTAGGCCTACCGGTCAGTTTACATCTGTTGTGCAATCTGACAGGAGAAGAGTTTTTAGGGAGTTTATCCAATCCTTCAAAATCACCGGCTGCCTTTAGCGCTGCTCTTTTTTTGGCGAATTTAGCTACGAGGTGTTCTCTTTTCCTCTCGCGGGCTTTTAACGACTCTCTTGCCATAATTAATCTTGGTTGTTTTTGTTAACGAACGGCATTCCAAAAGCTTTCAACAAAGCATAACTCTCTTCGTCAGTATTAGCTGTTGTCACGAAAGTGATGTCCATTCCGGAGATTCTGTTCACTTTTTCAATGCTGATCTCTGGGAAGATAATTTGTTCTGTTACACCTAAGGTATAATTGCCTCTTCCGTCAAAACCTTTATCATTGATTCCTTTAAAATCTCTTACCCTTGGCAAAGCAACAGTAACTAGTCTATCAAGGAATTCATACATTTTATCGCCTCTCAAGGTAACTTTGGCACCAATTGGCATTTCTTCTCTCAACTTAAAGTTAGAGATAGAGTTTTTTGCTTTAGTAGCTACTGCTTTTTGACCAGTGATTAAAGAAAGTTCTTCTACACCTTGATCTACAAGTTTTTTGTCTGCTACTGCAGCTCCAATACCTTTGTTAAGGACAATTTTAGTCAGTTTGGGTACTTGCATAACTGACTTATATTGGAATTTCTCTTTCAAAGCAGGAGCGATTTCGCTCAAATACTTTTCTTTGATTCTAGGTTTAGCCATTGATCACCTCCCCGGTTTTCTTAGAATATCTAACTAATTTTCCATTCTCACCGATTTTACGGCCGGTTCTGGTAGCTTCACCTGTCTTGGGATCTACCAGCATCAAGTTGCTGATATGAATGGATGCTTCTTTCTTCTCAATGCCACCTTGTGGATTGGACGCTGAGGGCTTCACATGTTTGGTTACCATGTTGAGGCCTTCCACAATAGCTCTCCTTTTTTGGGTGTCTACAGAAAGGACTTTTCCAGTTTTGCCTTTGTCATCACCGGACAACACCTTTACGGTATCGTTGGTTTTGATGTGCAACTTGGGTTGTTTATTGAATTTTCTTTCCATGATTACAATACTTCTGGGGCAAGGGACACAATTTTCATGAACTGCTTTTCTCTCAATTCTCTTGCAACTGGACCGAAGATACGGGTACCTCTTGGTTCGTCGTTATTGTTCAGTAGTACAGCTGCATTATCCTCAAATCGGATATATGAACCGTCTTTTCTTCTGACTTCTTTACGGGTCCTTACAATTACAGCTTTAGAAACTGTACCTTTTTTCATGTTGCTGGAAGAAAGTGCAGATTTCACGGTTACCACAACTTTATCACCAATGGAAGCATATCTCTTCTTGGTTCCACCCAATACGCGGATCACAAGTACCTCCTTGGCACCTGAATTGTCCGCTACGCTTAGTCTGGATTCTTGTTGTATCATGATTATTTAGCCCTTTCTATAATTTCTACTAATCTCCAACGCTTATTCTTACTCAGCGGACGAGTTTCGCTAATTCTGACGACATCGCCTTCTCTAGCATCATTTGTCTCGTCATGAACCATAAATTTTGTGGTTTTACCAACAAACTTACCATAGATTGGATGTTTAACCTTCCTTTCTACGGCAACAGTAATGGATTTCTCCATTTTGTTGCTAACCACTTTTCCTATTCTTTCTTTACGTAGATTTCTCTCAGTAGTAGCCATCTTCTTACTTATTTAGCCAGTTTTGATGCAGTCAAAGCTGTTTTTAGTCTCGCGACCAAACGCCTTGATTCTTTGATTTTATTCGGATTCTCAATAGGAGAAATAGCATGGGCAAAACGTAACTTGGTTAAGTTAGTCTGCTCAGCGGCTAGACGCTCGACAATCTCACTTTCGGAAAGTGATCTGATTTCTGAATTTTTCATGATTCTCTTTAAACAACGTAATCTCTACGTACTACAAATCTTGTACTTACTGGAAGTTTTTGCTGAGCAAGTCTGAGTGCTTCCTGAGCCACTTCAAGACTTACACCGGTAGCTTCGAACAGAATAGTACCTGGCTTGATGACTGCTACCCAATATTCTGGAGCACCTTTACCTTTACCCATACGTACTTCTGCAGGCTTTCTAGTGATCGGTTTGTCAGGGAAAATCCTGATCCAAACCTGACCTTCTCTTTTCATAGCCCTGGTCATAGCAATACGGGCTGCCTCAATCTGACGGGATGTAATCCATCCTGGCTCTAGGGATTTGATGCCAAAGTTGCCAAAGGAAAGTGTATGTCCCCTTTGAGCAAGTCCTTTGACTCTACCCTTATGCATTTTTCTATATTTAGTTCTCTTAGGCTGTAACATGATTTCTCACTTAGGGGTGAAAATTAGTTATTTCTCTTTCTTCTTTTGGGACCGCCTTCTCTTCTCTTACCTCTTGCAACAGCCCCGGTTTTTGGTTCGTTGGCAGCGCCGATATTAGGAGAAAGGTCTCTTTTACCATATACTTCACCTTTGAAGATCCATACTTTGATACCGATGATACCATATACAGTATGTGCTTCGGATACAGCATAATCGATGTCTGCCCTCAAAGTGTGCAAAGGTATTCTTCCTTCTTTGTACATCTCGGATCTTGCCATCTCGGCTCCTCCCAAACGTCCTGAAAGCTTAACTTTAATACCTTCTGCTCCAACTCTCATGGAAGCTGCAATGGATTGCTTCATTGCTCTCCTGAAAGAAATTCTTGCTTGAAGCTGTTGAGCGATAGACTCTCCTACCAATTTGGCATCCAGTTCTGGACGTTTGATTTCAAAAATGTTGATTTGAACATCTTTGTTGGTAAGCTTCTTCAGCTCTTCTTTAAGTTTGTCAACTTCAGCTCCACCTTTACCGATAACCACTCCTGGTCTTGCGGTGTGAATTGTCAGGGTAATTCTTTTAAGGGTTCTCTCGATGATGATCTTAGAGATACCACCTTTTGGAATTCTGGCATTTACATATTTACGGATCTGTTGATCTTCGTAAAGTTTATCAGCAAAGTCTTTGCCTCCATACCAGTTGGAATCCCAACCTTTGATTACACCAAGTCTAAAACCAATTGGGTTTATCTTTTGTCCCATAGTGTGATTTTAATTAGATTTTCCATTAGTTTCTACTTCATCAGCGGTAACTTCCTTAGCAATAGCGTCCACTACTAGGGTTACATGATTTGATCTTTTACGAATTCTGTGAGCTCTTCCCTGAGGAGCAGGTCTGAGTCTTTTAAGCATCCGGCCTCCATCTACAAAGATGGTTTTGATGTAAAGGTCCGCATCTTCCAATTTCTCATCAGGATTTTTTGCCTGCCAGTTGGCCACTGCAGAGAGCAGAAGTTTTTCAATTTTACTTGCACCGTGGTTAGGTGTAAACTTCAATACGCTCAATGCGTATCCTACTCTTTTACCTCTCACGAGGTCAGCTACCAACCGCATTTTGCGGGGAGAAGTAGGAACATTATTTAATCTTGCTATAGCTTCCATGATTATCTCTTTCCTTTATCTTTTTTGGCGATGTGACCTCTAAAGTTCCTTGTAGGAGCAAATTCACCTAGCTTGTGCCCAACCATATTGTCTGTCACAAAAACTGGAATGAATTTGTTACCATTATGCACTGCAAAGGTATGACCCACAAAATCGGGAGAAATCATGGATCTTCTTGACCAGGTCTTGATTACCGATTTCTTGCCGGTTTCGTTCATTACATCTACCTTCTTGAGTAAGTGGTGTTCTATGTAAGGACCCTTTTTTAATGAACGTGCCATAATTATTTGGTTCTTTTACTGATAATGAGATTATTTGAATACTTCTTAGGCGATCTGGTTTTCTTACCTTTGGCAAGAAGACCTTTTCTGGATCTTGGGTGTCCACCTGAAGAACGGCCTTCACCACCACCCATAGGGTGATCTACCGGGTTCATCGCCACACCTCTTGTTCTAGGTCTTCTACCCAACCAACGGTTTCTTCCCGCTTTACCTAAGATCACGTTCATGTGGTCAGAGTTGGAAACAGTTCCGACTGTAGCCATACATGTTCCAAGAACTAGCCTCATTTCACCTGAAGGCAATTTAATGGTCACGTATTTTCCTTCTCTTGCAACAATCTGTGCATATCCACCTGCACTTCTTGCCAAAGCTCCACCTTTACCAGGCTTAAGCTCAACATTGTGGACAATAGTACCCAATGGAATATTGTACATGTGCATTGCATTTCCGATTTCAGGAGCAACTGATTCGCCTGAAACGATAGTTTGTCCTACCTGAAGACCTTCTGGAGCAATGATGTATGCTTTTGCACCATCTACATAATATAGAAGTGCAATACGTGCTGTCCTGTTTGGATCGTATTCAATTGACTTCACAACAGCCGGTACACCGAACTTGTCTCTTTTGAAATCAACAACTCTCAATCTTTTCTTGTGGCCACCACCTATATATCTAGCGGTCATTTTTCCGCCGTGATTTCTACCACCTGATTTTTTCAAAGGTGCCAGAAGCGATTTCTCCGGCTTTGATGCGGTAATTTCATCAAAAGCTGGCGCTACTCTAAATCTGGTACCTGCTGTTACAGGCTTTAATTTTTTAACTGCCATGTCTAATTTCGATTAAATTTCTCCGTAAAAGTCGATTATCTCGCCTTCGGCAACTTGAACAATAGCTTTCTTAAAGGCATTTGAGAAGCCGGAAACAACTTTGGTTTTGGTATATCTGGTTTTTGGTTTACCAGGATACCTCATTGTTCTGATGGCAACTACCTTTACACCATACATTTTTTCTATGGCATTTTTGATTTCTGGCTTTTTAGCAGTTTTCTCAACTACGAATCCATAAACACCTTGTTCATTCATCGCAGAAATCTTTTCCGTAATCAAAGGCTTTTTTAGAATTTCCATTTTCTTACTTCAATAAAAGGGTTTCTAATTTACTTACTGAATCCTCACACAACACCAGGTTTTCGGCATTCAAAAGCGCGTAGGTATTGACCCCGTCTACAGTAATGACCTTTGCTTTTGGTAGGTTTCTGCTGGACAAATGCACGTTCTTGTTAACTTCCGGAAGTACCAATAGGGTCTTCTTATCAGCTAAAGACAAGCCGTTCAACAGGTTGATGTAATTCTTGGTCTTAGGCGTATCGAAGGAAACATTCTCCAATACGATAAGATTGTTTTCTTTCACTTTATAAGTAAGTGCAGATTTTTTAGCTAGAGTTTTAAGCTTTTTGTTAAGCTTGAAGTTGTAATTCCTTGGTCTTGGACCAAATACTCTACCTCCACCTCTAAATACAGGGGATTTTATTGAGCCTGCTCTAGCACCACCTGTGCCTTTTTGCTTTTTGATCTTTTTTGTAGATCCGGCAATTTCATTTCTCTCTTTGGACTTGTGCGTACCTTGCCTTTGATTGGCTAAGTATTGCTTCACATCCAAATAAATAGCATGATCGTTTGGTTCGATCCCGAAGATTTCATCAGAAAGGGTAATTTTCCTTCCTGTATCTTCACCGTTATGTTTTAATACTGCTAATTCCATTTTCTTACTTCTCTAGAATAACAAAAGAATTTTTTGGACCTGGTACCGAACCGCTTACAAGTAAAAGATTCTTGTCTGAATAAATCTTCAATACTCTCAGGTTAACCACCTTTACACGATCTCCTCCCGTTCTTCCTGCCATTCGCATCCCTTTGAATACTCTTGACGGCCAAGAACAAGCACCAATAGATCCAGGGTGTCTCTGTCTGTTGTGCTGACCGTGAGTAGCTCCACCCACACCGGCAAATCCATGACGTTTTACAACACCTTGAAATCCTTTTCCTTTTGAAGTACCGATGGCATCAACGAAGTCACCTTCTACAAATACCTCTCCTGCACTAACAGTTTTTCCTAGGTCTACCTGACCTTCGAATTCGACCCTAAAGTCTCTGAATTCTACAACTTTCTGTTTTGGCGTAGTACCGGCCTTTTTAAAGTGACCGATCAATGGTTTGGGAGTGTTTTTCTCTTTTTTCTCACCAAATGCCAATTGAACAGCGTTGTACCCGTCTGTTTCAACATTTTTTACTTGCGTAACTACGCAAGGACCAGCTTCTATTAGCGTGCATGCGACATTTCGTCCATCGGCACTAAAAATACTAGTCATTCCTACTTTTTTTCCAATTATTCCAGACATCTTCTGTTTTATAATAATCTGTTAACCCTAAGAATTTTTCAATAGGGCGCTTTTTAAGGACTGCAAAGTTAGAAATTAATATTCAGCTTGCAAACCCCAACTTTAATATTTTCAATTAATTACGAAATAATTTGCGCCTAAGGGATGATCAAACCATTCTATTAAGTTGATCATTGGTAACCTACTGAAAATAAAAACCTACATGCCACAAGGGATGTAGGTTTTTATTATTCTGGTGAATCTACCTGTCAGACTTTGATTTCTACATCAACTCCGCTAGGAAGTTCGATCTTCATCAAGGCATCAACAGTTTTAGAGCTGTTGCTGTAGATGTCAACCAATCTTTTATAAGTACACAATTGGTACTGATCTCTGGCTTTTTTGTTGACGTGTGGAGAACTCAACACAGTGAACTTTTCCTTTTTAGTAGGCAAAGGAATAGGACCCACCACAATAGCTCCGGTAGATTTTACCGCTTTGACGATCTTCTCTGATGACTTATCCACCAGACTGTGATCATACGATTTCAATTTTATTCTGATTTTCTGATTCATGTCAATTAGAATTTAGGATCTTTCACCTTTAACTTTTGCAATTACCGCTTCCGCAATATTGCTAGGAACGGGCTCATAATGTGAGAACGTCAAGGAAGCTGATGCTCTACCTGATGAATTGGTACGCAAGTCAGTCACATAACCGAACAACTCTGAAAGCGGCACACTTGCTTTGATTACGGAAGAAGTACCTTTAGTATCCATTCCTTTCATCACGCCTCTTCTTCTGTTCAAGTCACCTGTGATAGGTCCTGTGTATTCATCTGGTGTCACCACTTCTACAGCCATAATAGGCTCAAGCAACTGCGGCTTACATTTCTTAGCGGCTTCTTTGAAACCAATCCTTGCAGCAAGTTCAAATGAAAGTGCATCAGAATCGACATCGTGGAATGATCCGTGGAAAAGCCTAACTTTCATTGCCTCAATAGGATATCCTGCCAAAGGACCATTTTTCATTGCCTCAGCAAATCCTTTTTGAATCGCAGGAATGAATTCTCTTGGAATCACACCACCTACGATACCATTGACGAAGTCAAGACCTGGCTTGATTTCACCTGTCTCTGGATCAGCATCTTTAGGACCAAGTTCAAATACGATGTCGGCAAATTTACCTTTACCACCTGTTTGCTTTTTGTAAACCTCTTTGTGTTCAACACTACCGAACAAGGCTTCTTTGTAAGCAACCTGGGGAGCACCTTGGTTGATTTCAACCTTGAATTCACGCTTCAAACGGTCAATGATAATTTCAAGGTGAAGTTCTCCCATTCCACGAAGGATGGTCTGACCTGTCTCTTGATCTGTATGAACCTGAAGTGTGGGATCCTCTTCTACTAGTTTGGAAATAGCCATACCCAATTTGTCCACATCAGCCTGTTTCTTAGGCTCAATGGCATAACCAATAACTGGCTCTGGGAAAACCATGGATTCCAAAACAACTTTTCTTTTCTCATCGCAAAGGGTATCTCCAGTCTTGATGTCCTTGAAGCCTACCACAGCACCGATATCTCCGGCAACCAATCTTTCAATTTGGTTCTGCTTGTTGGCGTGCATCTGGAACACCCTAGAGATTCTTTCTTTGTTACCTGAACGGCTATTGAAGATGTAAGAACCTGACTCCAACGTACCTGAATAAGCTCTCACAAAGCAAAGACGACCTACGAATGGATCTGTTGCAATCTTAAATGCCAAACCGGTAAAAGGTTCTTTGTCATCAGGTTTGATAGCTACTTCTTCTTCAGAATCTAGGCCTGTCGCGATGATATCATCTTTATCCAATGGAGATGGAAGCAATTCCATCACCAGGTCAAGCATGGTCTGAACACCTTTGTTTTTAAATGAAGAACCGCAAACCATTGGAACAATTTTCATGTCAATGGTAGCTTTTCTAAGAGCGTTAAGAATTTCTGCTTCAGAAATTGAATCCGGATCATCGAAGAATTTCTCCATCAAAGACTCATCGTAATCTGCAACAGCTTCAAGAAGATGTTCCCTGAATTGAGCGGCTTCTTCAACCATATCATCAGGAATCGGAACTTCCCGGAAAGTCATTCCTTTGTCATCTTCATTCCAAATAATCCCTCTGTTGTTGATCAAATCCACAACACCTTTGAAATTATCTTCGGCTCCAATTGGAAGCTGCAATGGAACAGCATTGCTGCCCAACATTTCTTTTACTTGCTTACAAACCTCAAGGAAGTTTGCACCAGCACGGTCCATCTTGTTTACGAAACCGATACGGGCTACTTTATAATTGTCCGCTAAACGCCAGTTGGTCTCAGACTGAGGCTCAACTCCATCAACGGCACTAAACAAAAACACCAACCCATCCAATACACGGAGAGAACGGTTCACTTCAACAGTAAAGTCAACGTGCCCTGGAGTATCGATGATGTTGATTTGGTATTTGTTGTCTCTGTAATTCCAAAATACGGTAGTCGCAGCTGAGGTAATGGTAATACCTCTTTCCTGCTCCTGCTCCATCCAGTCCATAGTAGCGGCTCCATCATGGACTTCACCGATCTTATGGCTTACACCGGAATAATAAAGAATCCTTTCAGTAGTAGTAGTCTTACCAGCGTCAATATGCGCTGCAATGCCTATATTTCTTGTATATTTTAAGTCTCTCGCCATTACCAATTAGAATCTAAAATGTGAGAATGCTTTGTTGGCTTCTGCCATTCTGTGGGTGTCATCTTTCTTCTTCACTGCTGCACCTTCACCCTTAGCACCTGAGATGATTTCGCCAGCTAATCTGTCCATCATCGTTTTCTCACCTCTTTTTCTTGCGTAGGTGATCATCCATTTGATGCCTAGTGATACTTTTCTTTCAGGTCTAACTTCCATTGGGACCTGGAAAGTAGCACCACCAACCCTACGACTCTTCACCTCAACGGATGGAGTTATATTGTTAAGCGCTTTTTTCCAAACCTCAAGACCGTTCTCACCTACCTTTTGTTCTACCTTCTCGATTGCATCGTAGAAGATTTTGTAAGCAATACTCTTCTTACCATCGACCATCAGACAGTTTACAAACTTTGTTACCAAAGTATCATTAAACTTCGGGTCAGGAAGAATATATCTCTTTTTTGGTTTCGCTTTTCTCATTTCTTTGAATGTGTAATTTTAAATTATTTTTTCTTGCCTGGAGCAGGAGCAGCACCTTTTGCACCTGGCTTAGGTCTTTTAGCACCGTACTTGGAGCGACCTTGTTTACGGTCTTTAACCCCTGCAGTATCCAATGCACCTCTGATAATGTGGTAACGTACACCCGGTAAGTCTTTTACCCTTCCTCCTCTGATCAATACGATAGAGTGTTCCTGAAGATTGTGACCTTCACCTGGAATGTAAGCGTTCACCTCTTTACCGTTTGTCAATCTTACCCTAGCCACTTTTCTCATCGCTGAGTTTGGCTTTTTAGGCGTGGTAGTGTACACCCTGGTACATACACCTCTCCTTTGAGGACAAGCATCCAAAGCTCTTGACTTGGATTTGGTCTCAAGGGTGGTTCTACCTTTTCTTACTAACTGTTGTATAGTAGGCATTAATTGATAGATTTATTTTACTACTTGAAAATTTAAGAATTTTGGACTGCAAAGGTAGAGAAATCAGTAAAACAAACAAAATTAAGGTGTTATATTTTCTGACATCCTTTGTGTATATCATGACTAAAAATCACTCGAGTTTAATTTTTAGCTAATATTATATTGGTTCCTCTTCAGGCTTCGCCAAAAGTACCTCCAAAATTCATTGGGAATCCTGGAGCTTCATGTCCTGACTGGATCTTACCGAAGGCTTCTTCATACTTTGCAATATTGTCTTTCAATGCTGCCAAAAGTCTTTTTGCATGATCAGGTGTCATAATGACTCTTGCTTTTACTTTTGCTTTAGGCACGCCTGGCATCATTCTGATAAAATCTATTACAAACTCTGAATTGGAATGTGCAATCATCGCAAGGTTGGAGTATGTACCTTCGGCTATCTCTTCTGACAATTCAATGTTGATCTGATGGTCTATTGGACCAAGTTGTTTTCCGTCTTCCATATGGATGTGTATTAAAAAGGCCTGTACTTTCATACAGGCCTCTAGGCTATAAGTTCACGATTCTATTTGACTAGTTCCTTGGACTTTTTGAAGTACTTTTCTCTATCTCCAGAAAGCTTGTCGTAATCTTCCTGAGAACCTACTAAGATTGATTGGATCTTTCTTTGGCCAGTTCCTGCAGGAATAAGATGTCCTACAATTACGTTTTCTTTGAGACCGAGAAGTTCGTCTCGTTTACCTCTAATAGCTGCTTCACTCAAGACTTTGGTAGTCTCTTGGAAGGATGCTGCTGAAATAAAGCTTTCAGTACCTAAAGATGCTGCTGTAATACCTTGCAGGGTAGGTTGAGAAACCGCCGTCTCTGCATCCCTTACTTGGACAAGTTTCAGATCTCTTCTTTTCAAACTTGAGTTTTCATCACGCAACCTTCTGGCAGTAATGATCATACCTGGTTTTAAAGTAGCAGAATCTCCTGCGTCCATCACGACTTTTTTGTCGAGGATGTTGTCATTTTCTTCTCTGAATGCCCACTTGTCTACAATTTGTCCTTGTAGGAAGTTAGTATCACCTGCATCAAGGATTTCAACTTTTTGCATCATTTGACTTACAATCACCTCAATGTGCTTATCGTTGATTTTCACACCTTGAAGTCTGTATACCTCCTGGATTTCATTTACCAGATACTCTTGAACTGCTGTTGGTCCTTTGATCGCCAAGATATCACTTGGTGTAATTGCACCATCAGAAAGTGGCTCACCGGCTCTGATAAAGTCATTTTCCTGAACAAGAATGTGCTTGGATAAGGACACCATGTACCTTTTCTTTACTCCATCTCTTGACTCAATGAATATTTCTCTGTTACCACGTTTGATACCTCCATAAGTTACCACGCCGTCGATTTCAGAAACCACAGCCGGGTTGGAAGGGTTCCTAGCTTCAAATAGTTCGGTTACTCTTGGAAGACCACCCGTAATATCTCGGGTCTTACCTACCGATCTTGGAATTTTCACCAAGATCTGACCAGCTTTAACTTTTTCTCCAGCTTCTACTGAAAGGTGAGCGCCTACTGGAATGTTATATGCTTTGCTGTCATCACCGTAGTCAACCACTACTGCAGGGTTTTTGGTCTTATCTTTAGTATCGATAATTACCTTTTCCCTATAGCCAGTTTGGTCATCGGCAACTTCCTTGAATGTAATGCCTTCAATAATGGATTCAAATTCAACAGTACCATCATGCTCGGAAAGAATCACGGCATTGTAAGGATCCCAAGTACATAGGGAATCTCCTTTGGCTATTTTCTGACCATCCTTCACGTTCAATGAAGCACCATAAGGCACGTGGTTAGAAACTAAAGTTTTACCAGATTTTGCGTCATTGATTTTGATCTCTCCAGATCTACCCATAACGATGGTCACAGCATTACCTTCTTTACTTGTCGTTTCGATCCATCTCAATTCTTCGTCGAATTCGATAATACCGTCAAACTTCGCGTTGATACTTGCTTCTACTGAAATGTTAGAAGCAGTACCACCCACGTGGAATGTTCTAAGTGTAAGCTGGGTTCCTGGCTCACCGATTGACTGAGCAGCGATTACCCCTACTGATTCACCACTTTGTACCATTCTACCTGTAGAGAGGTTTCTACCATAACATTTGGCACATACTCCTCTTCTGGTTTCGCAGGTCAATACGGATCTAATTTCAACTTCTTCAATTGGTGAGTCATCGACCTTCCTTGCAATTTCTTCAGTAATTTCAATTCCCGCAGGGACAACCAATTCTTCAGTGATAGGATCATACACATCATGTACAGAAACCCTACCGAGGATACGCTCAGAAAGCGGCTCTACGATTTCGTCATTGTCTTTCAATGCAGAGACTACCAGACCTCTCAAGGTACCGCAATCTTCTTCAGAGATGATCATATCCTGAGCCACATCCACCAATCTCCTTGTCAGGTAACCGGCATCAGCAGTTTTAAGTGCTGTATCGGCAAGACCTTTTCTGGCACCGTGGGTAGAAATGAAGTACTCCAATACATCAAGACCTTCTTTGAAGTTGGAAAGAATCGGGTTTTCAATGATTTCCCCAACAGAACCTTGAAGGTTTTTCTGCGGCTTAGCCATCAAGCCCCTCATACCGCCTAGCTGACGGATCTGCTCTCTAGAGCCTCTAGCTCCTGAGTGCATCATCATATAGATGGCATTGAATCCTTGCTTATCCTCCTCCATCTGTTTCATCAGAATGTTTGTCAGATTGGAGTTGGTCCTTGTCCAAATATCAATTACCTGGTTGTACCTTTCATTATCTGTTATCAGACCCATGAGGTAGTTGTTCCATACTTGGTTGACTTCGTCCTTGGCTTTAGAGATCAAAGGATCTTTTTCTTCAGGGATAATTACGTCATTTAGACCCATAGAAAGTCCACCTTGGTATGCCATCTGGAAACCTAAGTTTTTGATATCATCCAAGAATTGGGCAGTTCTAGCTACACCACATATTTTCACTACTTCAGAGATGATCTGCTGTAGTTTTTTCTTAGAAAGCAATTCGTTGACAAAACCTACTTCCTCAGGTACAT
>DAIPZN010000063.1:0-25997 GCA_036782195.1 Cyclobacteriaceae bacterium
GCCAAACAGCCTTCCGCCGTTTCAGACCCCGAAGAGGTTTGCAAAGGTAGGTAAATTTATTTGAGTCGCAAACTCGAAATTCAAAAACCTTGATATTTTTTGAATGCTTTTTTCAAAGCGTTGAAAATCAAGATTATTAATTTTAAACCTCCTTTAACTTCTATTTCAATTTGATTTGTTTCCTTCCGAAACATCTTTGTGACCTCGTCAGGATTCAAACCTGAAACCTCCTGAGCCGTAATCAGGTGCTCTATTCAGTTGAGCTACGAAGCCATATGGGATTGCAAAAGTAGCCATGTTTTCTGAATTTGCAAAAGGCCCCACCTTTGTTTTTCAAAGAAAGTTAAATAAGCCTGAGAATCAGTTAAGAATTATTAAGAACAATTGGAACACAAATCACGGATGTTTTTATAATTTAGCCCCAGTTTTAATGTAAAAGCAGCTTTCATGAAAAGAATACTATGGCTAATGATGGCCTTCCTCATTTGTACTACCACTTTTGCCCAGGAAAATGAACGAAAGAGAACCCCAATTGGAGGACGTCCAGATATCAAAGGAGACTTACTTATAGATTTTGGGTTCAACACACTCAACAACAAGCCTGATGAATTGAATACACGATTTATTCCCTCAAGAACATTCAATATTTATTACCAACATCCAATTAATCTATTTGGTGATGCTTCGGGTTTCACTTTCAATCCTGGATTTGGAATTGCTACTGACAAACTTGCTTTCACGAACAACAGGAACTTATTTAACAATCCTGCAGTGGGGCCTGAATCAAGTAGGCTTGCTCCGATATCAGAAGTTTATGGTTCAAACATTAATGTCAACAGGAATAATGTCGGGCTTACTCACTTTGAAGTGCCCTTGGAATTCAGATACCATTTCAATAAAAGAAATTATAATAAAAGTGTCCGAGTAGCTTTAGGTGGAAAAGTAGGTTACCTTCTAAATGCACAAACCAAAATTGCCTATACAACGAACACTGGTTTAGAGAGACAGGTAAAAGACAGACAGTCCTTTGGCTTCTCTCCTCTCAGGTATGGAGTTTACACCAGATTGGGATTCCCAGGTTTTAACCTTTGGGCGTATTACGGATTGAACGAGGTCTTCCGAGCTAATCAGGGACCATTCAATTCCCAAGCTACTCATTTAAGCTTTGGTGTATCGTTTGCACTTTTTTAAAGATATTTTACTACAAAAAAAGAGGCTGCCCAATTTGGACAGCCTCTTTTTTTTCTTTTCTGATTTTGATGACAATTTCTGCTGAATGATCTGTTGGATTTACATGTTTATATAAGGTAATAAAACGACAAAAAGCAGACTGTAAAGCCAAGCATAAAACCTCCAAACACTTCCCCAAGGGTGTGTGAATTTAGATACAGCCTGGAGGAGGCCACAAAACCGGTCACCAGTATTGCCAACAGCAAGGGATATACAAATGCGGGGTTTGGGTATTTCATTGAAGCCACCGCAACAATAGATAGCAGACCTGCCACACCAGTCATATGAGCGCTGATTTTCCAAAAAAAGGTAATCGCAGTCAGCAAGACCACACAAACAGTAATGGTAGCTAATGCAAGCACCAATGTTGGATCAATAGAAAGTTTGAGGTAAAACAGGTAGGTCGTCATTACATAGAAAAAGCTAATCATTGAAAAGGGAAATACCCTTTCTTCTTTATCCTGCAAATGTAAAGATCCAATGGTCTTGGTCAGTTTCATTGTAATGACGCTCAACACAGGTATAATCAGCGTAGTTCCTATAACGACGAACATGATCAAGTGCTTACTTGTGTGGTGAATCCTAATTGCATCCGGCAGGGCATAAAGCAAAAATGCAAATACCATAGTCGGAATGACCAAGGGCTGGAACAAATAAGAGAAGAACAGGGCTAGATTTTTGCTCACTTACAATTCTTTTCTTAATCTGGCTACTGGTATTTGTAGCTGTTCCCTGTATTTAGCTACTGTTCTCCTTGCGATGTTATACCCTTTGTCATTCAAAATCTTGACAAGTTTATCATCAGAAAGCGGTTTTTTCTTGCTTTCTCCGTCCACAAGCGATTGAAGAACACTTTTTACTTCTTTGTTACTTACATCTTCGCCTGAATCTGTTGCAATACCTTCAGAGAAGAAATATTTAAGGGGGAATATGCCAAACTCAGTTTGAATTGATTTACTATTTGCCACTCTAGAAACAGTAGAAATGTCCATTTCAATTTTTTCGGCAATATCTTTTAGGATCATAGGCTTCAATTTGGTTTCATCTCCATCTAGGAAGAATTCCTCTTGATACTCTAAAATGGCATGCATAGTTTTGAGTAAGGTCTGCTGCCTTTGCTTAATCGCGTCAATAAACCATTTAGCAGCATCAAGCTTCTGCTTGACGAAAGTAACCGTCTCTTTCAGCTTCTTGTCCTTTTTATCACTTTTGTCATATGCGTCAAACATTTCAGAATAAGACCTGCTGACCCGAAGTTCCGGTGCATTTTTAGAATTCAATGATATCTCAAGCTTCCCTTCTGTATTGTTCAGTATAAAATCAGGGATAATATATTGAGTCTTCACTATACCATCTGATGTACCCCCCGGCTTAGGATTCAGCCTTGTAATCATTTGCACTGCGTCTTTAAGCTCCTCATCATCAATATTGAGCTTCTTCTGAATTTTGGGATAGTGCTTTTTGGTAAACTCATCAAACGAGTCACTTACAATTTTGATGGCATTCTGAACTGCATCATCTTCAGCATGTTCCTTTCTTTCCAATTGGATCAAAAGACATTCCTGTAGGTTTCGAGCTGCTATCCCTGGAGGATCAAAACTTTGGATTTTCCTTAAAATTTCCTCTATCTCATCAATATCTGTCTCAACATTCTGGCTGAATGCCAAATCATTGATGATTGACTCCAATTCTCTTCTGATGTAACCATCACTCTCAATACTTCCGATAAGCTGCCTCCCGATTAGTTTTTGACGCTCATCCAACTTCAAAAAGCCCAGTTGACTAATTAACTGCTCATGCAATGAAATTCCACTGGAAATTGGGATTTCCCTTTCTTCTTCATCTGGTGAATAATTTCCATCACCCTGCATTTTATAGCCACCGTAATCATCATTGAGGTAATCATCTAAATTTAAATCCCTGTCATCCTTAGCGGTATCTTCATAATTATCCGAAAAGTCATCCTCAGAACTTTCATTGTTATTGTCTTCCTCCCTGCCTTCCTCCAATGCAGGATTTATTTCAAGTTCCTCTTCAATTCGCGTATCCAATTCAGCTGTAGGCACTTGCAACAACTTTATGAATTGGATTTGTTGAGGGGAAAGTTTTTGAGATAATACCTGACTTAAATTTAACTTCTGCATATAACTTGAACTGTGCTATAATTTTGAAAAATCTGAGATTAAAATCGTGCATACAATATGGACACACTAGATTTCAAATTTAGGAAAATAGATCTATTTTTTGATAAAAAGGTTATTATATCGTTTTTTTGCATTCCTTTATCTGAAACACTAAATCCAGCAAAAGGAATCTCTACTAACTGAAAAACGCAATGGCATTTAACAAAAGAATTAAAATCAGCAAGCTGCTTGAAAATGAACATATTGGTCAGGACATTACATTAATGGGCTGGGTAAGAACCAAGAGAAGCAACAAGAATGTCTCATTTATAGCAGTCAATGACGGTTCTACAATCAAAAATTTTCAGGTAGTAGCAGACCCAAATGTCATATCAGATGATACGCTAAAGCGGATTTCTACTGGAGCCTGTATCAAAGTAGAAGGCAAAATAGTGGCTTCCCAAGGTGCTGGCCAACAATCAGAACTTGTTGCTTCCCTTATTCAAATTCTGGGAGAAGCAGATCCTGAAAAATTCCCACTTCAACCGAAAAAGCATTCTCTGGAATTTTTAAGGGAAATCGCCCACCTTCGGATCCGGACCAATACTTTTGGTGCGGTCTTCAGAGTAAGGCATGCCTTGGCATTTGCTGTACATAAATATTTCAATGACAAAGGCTTTTTTTACATCCACACCCCAATTATTACTGCTTCAGATGCAGAGGGGGCTGGAGAAACCTTTAAGGTAACCACCTTAGATCTCAAGAACCCTCCTTTAAATGAAGCCGGCAACATTGATTATAAAGCTGATTTTTTTGAAAGAGAGACAAACCTGACTGTTTCCGGTCAACTTGAGGGGGAATTGGCTGCAATGGGCTTAGGTGAAATCTACACCTTTGGACCTACATTCAGAGCCGAAAATTCCAATACTGCAAGACACCTTGCGGAGTTTTGGATGATTGAACCTGAAATGGCTTTTTATGATGCTGAAGACAATCAGAACCTTGCTGAAGATTTTCTCAAATCTGTCATTGCTTATGCCCTTGAAAACTGTGCCGACGACCTTGAATTTTTGGACAAGCGCGCTGCTGAGGAGGAAGAAACCAAAAAAGCCGACCAAAGAACCGAGATGGGTTTGTTGGAAAGGCTTCGATTTGTTGTTGACAATGAGTTCCAACGGCTGACATATACGGAAGCAATAGACATTCTTAAGCAATCCAACCACAACAAAAAGAAAAAATTCCAATACTTAGTGGAATCTTGGGGAGTGGATCTTCAATCAGAACATGAAAGGTATTTGGTAGAGAAACACTTTAAAAAACCGGTAATTCTGACTGATTATCCTAAAGAGATCAAGGCCTTTTATATGCGTCAGAATGATGATGGTAAAACAGTGGCTGCCATGGATATTCTTTTTCCAGGCATAGGTGAAATCATTGGAGGCTCTCAGCGGGAAGAAAGACTGGAAAAACTTACCCAAAGAATGGAAGAAATGCATATCCCAACCCAAGAAATGTGGTGGTATTTAGATACAAGAAGATTTGGAAGCACTCCACATGCAGGCTTTGGCTTAGGGTTTGAAAGATTGGTACAGTTCGTCACAGGAATGGGTAATATCCGTGATGTAATTGCTTTCCCTAGGACTCCAGGACATGCTGAATTTTAAAAAAGCAATCTCCGGTGCTGAGCCGGAGATTTTTTCATTAAAAGAAGAAACTTTCGTTATTTACGATTAAGTCATTGCTTTCTAAATATTTGTCAGTGGCAACATGACAAATATATCTTGGATCTAGTGGAATGTGATTTAAATGCCAAACGGTATTGGAAATACTGATTTTAGAATCCACTACATTAAGATGATTAATATCCAAACCTAAACCTCTTCCATCTGCTTTCAGAGCGGCTTCTTTTTGGGTCCAATATTTTAAGAATGCAAGGTAAGGGGCCTTACTTGCATTGATTTTTTGCCATTCATCTTCAGACAGGTATTGCTGGAAATAAATAAGATCTAGTTCCTGGACCAATTCCACATCTACACCAACTTGGTATGTTTGGCTCATGGCACAAACAACTACATTGCCACTATGGGAAATATTGAATGATAGCCTACCTTTGTATTGTGGGCGATGAAAATCAGTATATGTTTTTTTGTCCAAAATAGAAGAAATGTTGAAATAACGCTGGGCATTTATCAATGTTGATGCAAAATTTACTACAAATGAGGCTACAGCCAACTGATTGCTATGAATAGCCTCCATGATACCATCAAGAATTGGCAAAAAATTTCGGTGAGATTTCCAAGTATTATGGGGCAACCAAGTTTCAAAGTTAGCCTAATTTCTTCTTGCAGACTTTTAGGCTGAGCAGAAATTTCTAACGTTACAGACTTCCCCCAGTAGTTACTCCTCTTTTCTTCATCTAAATCAGCTCTTTTACATGAGCCTCTGATCTTACTATTACCGATATTGTAGTAAAAAGAAATTAACAATTTTCCGGTATCTTCTCTTCTTGATTCATTTGCTAAAAAGCAAAGAAAAACTATTCCTTGACGACAAGAGGTTCAGGCCTTTGACCCAATATAACTAAGGGTTGTTCAGTATCCACCACTTTGATTCTTCTTGCTAAAGGAATACAAACTATGCTGAAAAATATCGCCAAATATCCTACAATATTGTAATTGATCAGTTCTCCATTAACTCCTTCTGCTAAAATCATTCCCGCCACAAATGAGGCTAAGCCAGCTGCTAGCTGCTGCACAGCGGAATTAAAACTCAAAAAACTGCCCCTATTTTCGGCTTTTGCAGTTCCGGTAATTAAGGCTGCAGCAGGCACCATTCTTCCATTTGAGGTGACAAAGAATAAGGTTGTGATCATGAGCACATAAAAGATAGGTGTTGCCTGAAGATGGGTGATAATTGCCAAGGGGATCAGGTTAAGTGCCATAAATACTGTAAACACCTTAATCTTACCGTACTTATCGCTCATTCTTCCAACCCAGGGAGAAGTGAATATGGTGAAAAACCCTCCTGCCATATAAATATAAGTGAGTTCCATATCGGTAAAACCAACATTGGCTACCATGTAAGGACTTAAAAAGGGTATTATGGTAAACTGACCAAACATCATCATGATAGTCAGGGTAATTGCCCGCATCTGATTGGAATTTCCAGTTACCCTTTTTACAACTTCCATAGGACTAGGTTTTAGCCTTTTCTCTACCATATGCGCAGTAAGATGAGGCACATATTTGTAAATCAAGTAGAGTATCACTACAGCCATGGCTGCTAGGAAGAAAAAGGGTGCATGCCAATTGGAAATGCTTGCAATAAACAACCCGAAAGGCACTCCAAAAACTGACGCTACAGAAAATGCTGCCATGACGAGTCCCATTGCTGCTCCTCTTCTATTGTCAGGAATAACATCTCCCACAATGGCCAAAATCAAAGCTGAAGTTAAGCCCCCAAATACACCTGAAACAACCCTTGAGATAAGCAATATAAAATAATTAGGAGACAGAGCGCATGCCAAGGTCCCAAGGAGAAATCCTGTAAATACCCAGAGTAAAATTTTCCTTCTATCGTATTTATCCAAAAAAAAGGCTCCAAGAAAACTGCTTAATCCTGCGCTAAAAGTATATGAAGACACCAACAGACCAAATTCTTTTGGTGTAATTTCAAATATTCTCATCAACTGAGGACCTAATGGCATCAAAATCATGAAATCCACGATGTGGGTGAAATTGATCGCAGCTAAAGTCCAAAGCAAAATTTTCTCCTTATTCATTTTTCAAAAAGATATAACTCCTAACCTTAAGGTTTTGGTGAAAGTTCTAATGAGGCTAATTATAATTAGCGTATATCCAGCTGAACAAAAGTTCCTGGAATCGCTTCAATAATATCCGAAGCAATTAAACCTCTTCTTTTAGTCAGGGAAGCGGTTTCTCCTGCCAAACCATGATGGAACACACCACAAATAGCAGCATTAATTGCAGGATAACCTTGACCCAAAAAAGATGCTATTATTCCGGTAAGTACATCACCTGAACCCGCAGTCCCCATATATTGATTCCCTGTAGAATTGAAAAACTGATTTCCATCTGGACAATTTATGCATGTGTACGCACCTTTAAGCACGACTACAACTTTATGCTTTTCCGAATATTCTTTTGCCTTCTTTAATCGCTGCAAATGATTTTCAGACGCTCCGGCTAATCGGTCAAATTCTTTCAGATGAGGTGTCAGAATTGTATGCTCAGGTAGAAACTCCAGCAATTCAGGGAATTTTGAAAGCATATTTAAAGCATCTGCATCTAAAACCATAGATTTATCAGACCTGACAAGAAAATTCTTGAGCACATTAGCATCATGTTCGACTCCCCAACCCGGCCCTATTGCAACCACATCATATTTTTTAAAGTCATCCTCTTGAGATGGATCTGAAACCATTGCTTCCGGTATGGAAACCTGCAAGATTTTACCCAACTCTTCTGGGACCAAACAATGAACAAACCCACTCCCCGTACGCATCGCAGCTTTTGCCGCTAGTACCATGGCTCCCATTTTACCTTTACTCCCCCCTATTAACATCACCCTTCCAAAATCACCTTTATGGCTGAATTTATGGAAGGTCTTATGCATGCTTGGGATATCGTCAGCCATTACAAAGTACCGCTGTTTGCCAAATTTATTTAGTAGGGATGTTGGAATACCTATATCACCAATTTCCAAGTCTCCCGTATACAACGCATGTTCAGGCAGCAATAAACTTATTTTTGGAAATTGAAAGGTAAATGTTGCATCTGCCTTGACTGCTTCACCAGTAAGAATTCCATCAGCTGGCAAACCAGATGGAAGGTCTATTGCAATTTTATGGACTGGATTAGAATTGATTTTTTGAACCAGATCAAGATATTTTCCAGATAAAGGCCTAGCCAAGCCTACACCAAACAAGCAATCTAATAAAACGTCTCCTTCACTAAGCTCCCAATGAAAATTTTGGATATGGAATTTAGCTACACTTGCTGGTAGTAATTTATAATTTTCTTGAAAGTCTGGAGAACCCTGTTCAACATCCTCCACAAAGATCAGTGTCATACTTGGATATTCAGGAGCTAAATGTCGGGCAATTGCCAAACCGTCTCCTCCATTATTCCCCTTCCCACAAAAGACAAAGATTTTTATTCCTTTGTTTTCAAATCTCTTGACGAACCAAGTACAAAAAGAAATCGCTGCCCTTTCCATTAGGGACCAAGAAGAAATCCCTGATTCATCTATATAAGCACGGTCTAAAGCAGATACATCACTGCCATCAATCAGTTTAAGCATTTTTAGGCAAATTAATCATACTTAAATGCTGCTTGGGAATTCTTACCAACAGCAGAAACCCAAGACCTACAATAAAGAACAAGCCGAGTGCCAAGGCACTGTTGCGCATGCTTCCGGTAAGTTGCTCGATAAACCCATATGAAAATGTACCCAGGACGATTGCAATCTTCTCTGTTACATCATAAAAGCTGAAATAAGAAGCATGGTCAGTAGTTTCTTCGGGTATTAGCTTGCTGTAAGTTGATCTAGAAAGAGATTGAATGCCACCCATTACTGAACCAACAACAAAAGCCAAGGCATAGAATTGATACTCATCAGCCACATAATAAGCAGCACCACAAATCAACACCCAAATGAATACCATAATCATCAGGGAAAATTTATTGCCATACTTTTTTGATATATAGGCAAACAAAAAACTACCTCCTATGGCAACAATTTGTATGATCAGGATGGTCATGATCAGTTTACTGCCAGGCATATTTAGCTCTTTATCTCCAAAAGAAGCAGCTAAGTACATAACAGTCTG
Organism: Cyclobacteriaceae bacterium; assembly: GCA_036782195.1. Classification (GTDB taxonomy): domain Bacteria; phylum Bacteroidota; class Bacteroidia; order Cytophagales; family Cyclobacteriaceae; genus DAIPZN01. The sequence goes on from DAIPZN010000063.1 coordinate 9,205, forward strand.
AACCCCCATACTATAAAAAAGAAATGATGCCAAAAACCTGGTCATAACGCCGTCATTTTTTACAAGCTCGAATATTTTATTAATCTCCTGATAACCCTTAAGCAACAAAGATCTTGTCACCTTTTTATTGTACGGATTGTTAGGGAGCACATTGAAAGGGATTTGAGCAAATCCTGCCCACCATAGCCCGGTTACCAGAAATGACCATCTAGCCGCTTGTCCACCATTTTCTAAACCAAACCATTGCGGCTGCTCGATCATCATAAGATTAACAATTAATAGTATAATGCTTCCAATATAACCTAATGAAAACCCCTTGGCACTTAAAAAATCATATTCTGAAGGTTTCGCAATTTCAGGCAAATACGCATTATAAAAAACAATGCTACCAGCGTATCCAATGCTGGCCATTATTGCGCAAAAGATCCCAAGTTCTAGATTAGAGCCATCAAAAAAGAAAAGTCCAATACAGGCTAGTGATCCGATATAAGCAAAAATTTTCATAAAAAGTAGCTTCTTACCTCCATAATCAGCCATTCCAGACAATAGCGGAGAGATGATGGCTATGACCAAAAATGAAAACGATAAGGCATAGCTATACAAAACCGTGTTGACAATTTGAAAGCCCAAAAATGTCACTACATCTCCAGATTCTGAGGATGTAGTGACATTGTTAAAATAAACAGGGAAAATGGTAGAAGTAATGACAAGACTGTAGACAGAATTCGCCCAGTCATACATTGCCCAGGCTTGCTGGACCTTTTTATTGTTCGCCATAGCCTATATAAAGCAAAAAGCTATCCCGTTAAGGATAGCTTTTGTATTAGAAATTCAGTAAAATCAATTGTTCTGGACTTTTCCAGTAGAAGCATAAAGTAGCTTCCTGGCATCCGCTTCTCTCAATTCAAATTGAATATCTGAGATTGGTCCCATTTTAACTTCTCTATCAGCTTTCATGGAGATGGTAATTTGATCTCTCTCTGCTTCAGAAAGGGCATCTTTTTCTTGGTTAACCCAAAGCACAATATCTTTAGTATTAATCAAGACATCGTTGGCCTGAATTCTAGGTTCAGTACCATACTTTGCCGTGTTCTTTGGCTTACCTACGAATAGGTAAGATATCAGGGATTTTTTCTCCAATTTCTGCAGCTGTGTAGCTTGCGGAAGTCTTTGCTCCACCAACAGTTCCTGATCTCTCAACACGGTGGTAACCATGAAGAAGAACAAGAGCATGAAAATGATATCCGGAAGCGCAGAAGTAGGGATATTCTCTGATGTACCTGTTTTTTTCTTAAATTTAGACATATCAATTTCCTCCTACTTTATCAGGTTCAGCAATTGAAATCGCCATTGGGATTCCTTCTTTACCTCTGTCCATCAATTCTTTTTCTGCAGGGTTCTTTCCAGTCAAAGCACGATACTGCTCAGCTGTCAAACCAACTCTCTCGGCATATATCTCGAAATAGGCTTTCTTTACCTGATCGAGAACCTCCAAGTAACGTTCATAGCTTGTTCCTCTATTGGTCTTGATAGAAACAACTGCTCCACCTGCCATAGGATGATCCGATGATTCGGGTCTTCTTTGAGCTCTGCCTCTTAATGAAGCTGGCAAGCTGTTGTACAACGCTACTGCATCAGGATTTGGGTTACCGAAATTGAGCAAGAAATCTTTGATGTCTTCGGACAATTTTTCGGTATTATCCACATAATTACCCTCTACAAGGAGCTGATCATTTGCGTTCACCAAGATGTTGAAGATATTTCTTTCATTCAACTCAACTTCTGGTGGTGGCTGATTAGGATCTTGCTTTGGGGGCAACAAGTTTTGGATACCCTTATCACTAGCGATAGTGGTAGTTACCAAGAAGAAGATAAGCAGCAAGAACGCGATATCCGCCATGGATCCTGCATTTACCTCCTGACTTACTCTTTGTTTTTTTGCCATTATCTTACTGCTTTATTGATTTCTGTCAGTACTATACCTGCCAAAGCAATTAGTACTAGCGCATAGGTAGTGATCAAAGATCCACCTACGAATTTTGAAAGTCCGGGAGTCAGGTTGAATGGTTCCAAAGCATATCTAGGTAAAACTTCAGCGTCAGAAATTGTGTACGCGATGAAGAATAATACACCAAGAGCTACTATTGCAATACCACTTTTTACCAAACCCTTTGGATCATCGAGCGACTTGATGAGTGGCATCAATATCGCTAAAACTGCTCCTATGATGATCAGGACGTACCCAACGTATAGGAAAATATCTATAGTATCCATATTGTTTAGTCTCTTAAGTTAACGTTTAATTACTGAAGCAATTATGCAATTGACAATTATTTTGTCAATCTGTGCTTCACCAAGATGTCTACCAAAGAGATAGAGGCATCTTCCATGTCGTTTACCAAAGAATCAATTTTAGACACTAAGTAGTTGTAGAACAACTGAAGGATAATCGCAACGATCAAACCAGCAACAGTTGTCAAAAGGGCGATTTTAATACCACCGGCCACAAGAGATGGAGAGATATCACCAGCTGCTTCGATCGCATCGAAGGCACCGATCATACCAATTACCGTACCCATGAAACCCAACATCGGGGCAAGAGAGATAAATAGTGATATCCAAACAAGACCTTTTTCCAAACGTCCCATTTCTACTGAACCGTACGCAATGATAGATTTCTCCACCATTTCAATACCTTCAGTATACCTCATCAAACCTTGCGTAAAGATAGAAGCTACAGGACCTTTAGTTCCTTTAGTCACATCTTTAGCAGCTTCGATACCGCCTTGTTCCAGAGCTTCTTCTACTCTAGCCAACAATTTTTTGGTGTTGGTAGTAGAAAGGTTCAAGGTAATGATTCTTTCCAGTGCTACTGCAAGACCAAGGATCAAACAGATCAATACCGGAGACATGAAAGTAGGGTCACCTTCAATAAATTTGTCCTTGATGACTTGGTGGAAATTCCTGTCATCTTCGATGATTTCATCATCAACCACAGTAGGAGCAGCAGGTGCCTCAACTACGGCTTGTTCAGTTGTAGTGTCAGTTTCTTCTGTAGTGTCTTGAGCTTTCGAAATCATTGGTGACAACAACATCCCTGAAAGCATGAACAAAGCGATTAACTTTTTCATAATGTAGTTTTTAAATAGACTTAAGTAAAGGTTAAATGGTTTCTTAATTAAAATTGAGATTTTAAAGTTATCATTTTTTCAATTCAAATTGCAAGGCCTCTAATCATAAATTTTGCAGAAAATTTGATTTAAGGGGCAATTCCCAATCCTTCGCAAGCTAAAGGTTCATAGATGAACCTATTAGAAAATTTATATTAAAGGAAAAGAAACTGAATAGGTGGAAAAATATCAGGATACTTTCATATTTCTTACAAAAACAAAAATTTCTTTCATCATCCTGTACCCACCTACAAATTCAGCTTCTGTTAAGATTCTTTAACGTTTTGCTAATTTTTCCTTACCAAAATTTTCAACTTAATGAAAATACTTCCGCTTCAATATTTATTTGCAAGTCTACGAATCTCTCTTCTTCTGATGTTTTTTGCATCTGAATATGGAATTGAGGCATTTGAGGGAAAAAACCTCCCAATAAAAACAAAAAACCCATCAACATCCGTCAATGGGCTTGTAAAATAAGATCTGATTGCAGAGAGGAAGGGATTCGAACCCTCGATACCCTTTAGGGGTATACACACTTTCCAGGCGTGCTCCTTCAACCACTCGGACACCTCTCTGTGTCAATGGGAGTGCAAATTAATGGATATTTTTAGGGCTAAACAAACTCTTTGCAAAAATAATCTCAGGAACCTGTAGTCAAGGACATCTCTCCGGCCAAAGGACTAACTAGCTTTCTTCTGATTTCCTGGGGATCTGAGATGTTGGCCAGCAAAAACATCATTTTTGTAATGGCTGCTTCAGTCGTAATATCTCCTCCACTTAGGACTCCTATCCGCTTCAGCTCTTTGCTTGTTTCATACCTGCCTTGAATTACCCTTCCGCCATTGCACTGGGACACATTTAAAATGATGATCCCTTTAGCCACTGCTTTCTCTAGTGATTCAATGAACCATTTTTCACTAGGGCTGTTGCCGGAACCATAGGTTTCCAACACTACTCCACGAAGATCTGCAATCGCAAAACAGCTGTCCAAAACTTTGGCTGTAATTCCAGGAAATAGCTTTACTACGACCACCCTGTTGTCAAGGCGATTCATAAACTTGAGTTTTCTGCCTTCCTCAAAAGGTTTGATGGCTGCGTAGTTGTAATCAATGATGATCCCTGATTCAGCCAAAGGAGGATAATTTTCAGATTCGAAAGCATCAAAATGAACACTTTGCACTTTTTTGGAGCGGTTGCCTCTAAGCAACATGTGGTTGAAAAAAATACATACTTCAGGAACTATTGGTTTGCCATTAGCTTTTGCTGCGGCAATTTCCAATGCGGTCATTAGATTTTCCCGGGCATCTGAGCGCATCGCTGAAATAGGCAGTTGTGCACCCGTGAAAATAACAGGTTTGCTCAAACTACTGAGCATATAGCTCATCATTGATGCAGAATAGGCCATGGTATCTGTGCCATGCAGTACCACAAAACCATCATAACTGTCGTAATTTTCATAGATAATATAGGCCATATCCACCCAATGCTGCATGTTTACATTGGAAGAATCTATGGGCTCCGGAAAGGAAATTACCGTAATTGCAATATTAAGGCTGGTCAGCGTAGGGATTTTTTCCAGAATTTGACCAAAATTAAAGGGTACCAATGCCCCATTGTCATCATAAGCCATACCCAATGTACCACCTGTGTAGATGATCAATACTGAGGCATTGATGGTGCTTCTGGCAGTCGAATTGAGTCTGACGATCTTGTAATTCATAATTTAAAAATGGTGGAAAATCCGGTTTGCATTATTTTGGGTTAGAATTGAGACTTCCTCAAGTGTCTGCTTGGTATAATCGCCGATTTGCTGGGCTATTACAGGAATGTATGCCGGGGCATTTCGCTTGCCTCTATGGGGTACTGGAGCCAAGTAGGGGGCATCAGTTTCCAACACAACATGGTCCAAACCGATTTTACCAAGTACCTTGTCAAGGCCTCCGTTTTTATAAGTGGCTACACCACCGATTCCAACCAAAAACCCCAAACTAATGATTTTTTCAGCTTGGGCAATGGTGCCTGTAAAACAGTGGAATATGCCTGTTAAATTTTCATCTTTGGCCTCTTCAATCAAGGAAATAGTTTCGTCCATCGACTCCCTACAATGAAGGACTATAGGCCATTTTTTTTGCTTTGCCCAATTGATTTGAATCTTTAAAGCTTCTTTTTGCTCATTGAAGAAAGTGTGGTCCCAATACAGGTCTAGTCCAGTTTCACCAATTGCTGCAAAATCCCGCTTGTTGATCCAGTCTTCCATCACATAAAGCTGTTTTTCAAAGTCTTTTTTGACGTCACACGGATGCAGCCCCATCATTGGGATACAGCTTGGGTATTTCAGTTCTGTCTCTAACATGGCATCAATGGTATCCACATCCACATTTGGCATGAATATTTTCTCCACCCCTTGTTCCAAGGCCTCTCTTACGGCATCAGCCCTATCATGGTCAAATTTTGTGGAGTATATGTGTGCGTGAGTATCTGTGAATTTCATGGGTATTTTCTTCCTTTCCAGTCCGTATGGGAAGGCCAAAAATAATAAACTATCGTTGACCAAGAGACAATCATATAATAAATTTCAAAGCCTAAAAACTGTCGGATGTCAGCTTTTTTGCCAATTTTAGCCAATAACAATTTCATAAAGGCTGTTTGCAAAAAAATTTTTAACATCCATCCTACTATACCAACAACACCATATTGAACAATTAATATCAGTATGGCAGGGTAAAATATGACCTGAAAAAACATCATGACCTTCCAAATTAAATCCAATGACATGGCACCAGCCATCCACCGTTTTCGCTGACTAAGCAATGAATTTAGATCTGATTGTGCTTTTGTAATTATCAAATTACCTTCACTAAACAAATGTTCTCCCTTATATCCAGCCTGATTAAGCACCTGTGCCATTTTAAGATCTTCAGTGAGCGAGAAACCTATTCCTGCAAATCCGCCAACTTGAAGGTAAGCGGCTGTCCTGATACCCATATTATTGCCCATGGACGTAACAGAGCTGCCTATATCGGTAAGGATTTTGATGATTCCCAAAGTCATCAGCCAATCCAAACGCTGGAAATTTTCCCAAGTACTGTCCCCACTTACTGTGGTTACACCTGTAATGTATGCAGCATCGGTGCTGACAAATGCTTCTGCCATTCGTTGTGCCCAAGAAGGGGGAACGAGGCAATCTGCATCCGTGAAGAGCAGTATTTCACCATTTGCCTGTATTGCCATTTGATGCAATGCGTTGGCTTTGCCATTAGTATTTGGATAAAGTCCTTCCTCTACTTCTACTAAAACCGCATTAGGCTTAGTGCTTACCCATTTACTTAGCTGGTCTAAGGTTGCATCACTGCTGTTGTCATTTCCCATGACAAATTGCATCCTTTCTTTAGGATACTGCAAGCCATCTAGCGCTTTAAGACAGTTTGGCAAATTTTCAGCTTCATTTCTACAGGCTACTAAAACAGACAAAGTAGGTAAAACAACTTTTGACTGAACAGAGGTGTGGCTTTTGAAGTAACTGTTCCAAAGCACATAGAGTAAAAAATCCTGAACCAGCAGCACAGAAATTACAGCAATTGCCAACCAAATCATGTCAAAATACCAGTTTGATACCCCTGTACAACCAAAAAATCCAAATATTTAGGTAAAACCGATTTTAACATCTGCTGCGTTTTCATCTGATCATGAAATACAACAATAGATCCGTTTCTGGTATATTTCCGGGTTTTATATAGGCATTTATCAGAGGACTGAGAGGAATCATAATCTCCAGATAATACATCCCATAGAACAATCCGAAAATGGTTTTTGAGCAGTTTGGTTTGTTTTTTTGAAATCCTACCATAAGGAGGTCTAAAAAAAGAAGTTGACACTCCTAATTTGTCTTCTATGGTTCTTTGGCACATGAACACATCCTGATAATACTGTAAAGTGGCAGTATGGTAGCCATTGAGATGGTGATAGGTGTGGTTTCCAATTCCATGTCCGGCTGCTTGAACAGTCTTTGCCAAATCGGGATTTTTGGTGACATTATCACCTACCATAAAAAAAGTTGCCAGCTGATTTCTTTGTTCTAGCTGTTCGAGTACGAAATCCGTAACCCCGGGCACAGGCCCATCATCAAAAGTAAGATAGACTGTTTTTTGGGTTCTATCCTTATGCCACACAAAATCAGTAAAAAGCTTGGGGAATAAAGACGGAACATGATGAATCAGCATATCAATTGAATTTCAGGCTCAACAGGGTAATGTCATCACTTTTTTCTACACCTTGTGAAAATCCATCCAGTTCTTGGAAAAAAACTTTATGAAATTCCTCTGGGTTTACACACTGTTTTGTTTTAATGAATTTCAAGAAACGCTCATCTCCAAACTCGGTTCCCTCTGCATCAAAGCTCTCTGTAAGCCCATCGGTATAGAGATGAATTGTGAAATTCTTTAGGTGTTGCCTGCTGCCCACCTCTAAAAAAGGAAGCTCCTCAAATGCACCTAGAATCGTCGTCCCTGCACCAAGCAACTCCGTTCTCATCTCTCCATCCCAACACAGCACCGGAGGATTGTGGCCAGCATTGACATATACAAGCTCCCTATTTTTGAAATTATAATACCCAAGGAAAAAGGTAATAAACCTTTCCCCTGCTGTATTTTCAAAAATGGTATAATTCAGCTGCTGTACAATCATTTCAAGGTCAGAAGAACTCCGAAGCAGGGTCCTCAATGCTGCTTGAAAATTAGACATCAACAAGGCCGCAGGCATCCCCTTTCCTGACACATCTGCAATACAAAAAAACACCTCGTCTTCAGATTTCTGAATCAAATCATAATAGTCACCTCCTACTGTAGAATGTGGAATGTATGAAACTTTGGCTTTGATCCTTTGGTTGGTTGGCAGATTTGAAGGAAACAACATCCGCTGTACATTGGATGCGATTTCTATTTCCTTTTTTAGCCTTTCCTGCTCCAGCTGTCGCTTCGCAAATCGCTTATTTTCTAAAGCAACGACCAGAATATTGGTTAAAGCCTGCGTAAAATCCAAGTCTAGCTCTTCATTTTCCTCTTTCTTTTTGAGGAAAAGCACTGCAAGCATTTTCTCTTTGTGGTATACGGGAAGGTAGTTTTCAAGCTCTTGAAATGAATATCCTGCCGGAACTTCAATATTCAACTGGCCCGAACCTTTTTCATAATGAATTTTATCCAAGGGGATTCTTTCTGGAACACGTTGTTTTACACCGTGGTTAATCTTTTGATCAAATCCCTCCACGCTACTTACATAGAGCAGCATAGATCTGATGTTGAGGTGAACCAAGCAGGTGAACTTGAATATATTCAATAAGACCGATGCAGGCTTGTTCTCATTGATAGCCTGCGTGATCTCCAAAAGGGCTTTTAACTCCAGTTCTTTCCTTTGGTATTTATATATTTCAGTATTCAAGATCAATTGATTTAAAGAGAATTGTGATTCATCAATCCTTTTTTGGTAGCTAAATAAAAGTAGTCTTTACCATTGGGATTGAATTCAATATTTCCAAAGATCTCTTCATCTGGTGCAATTAGACATTTGATGAATTCTTTTTGGTATAAGGACTGCAAGGTAGCCAAAAGCTTAGCCTCATCCCAACCCAAAATGTCTTTTAAGTCATTAAAATGCTGGACAAAGTACAGCTCATCAATTAAATCAAACTCATCTTCCGACATCTCATCTTGGTTTATCATCCAAATTTAAAGCTTCAATCAATTACTTCTTCCTTTCCAAGTATATTTTCCGGCAATTGTACCAAAAGCAACAAGAATCACAAAAAGAGGGTGAATTAAACTGGTAAGAAACATGTCTGTTTTTTTAACATGAATCTTAAAATCATTTAAAATCCTTCCTAAAAAGACATGTTCGGATAAAAATTTCATTCCGATTAAAAAAGTCAATGCAAATAGACCAGTATCCCTAAAAAAAGCCATTCCAATGAGCAACAAAAAAGTTGCTTGCCATGAAAAGGCCAAAACTGCTGCTATGGCATGGCTCCATGATTGGTGAACATGCCATTTGGATGCCCACCTTACCCGTTGATTGACCAGTTCGGACAAATGTTGAGAAGGCTTTGTCAACATCAGTAGGTTTTCCTTGGGAAGGTATCGGACAGATGCTTTGCCAAATTTCTCAACGATCTTTTTCAGCAAAAACTCATCATCTCCAGAAGGCATGGCAAGGTTCCCATCATAACCACCAACTGCAAAAAACGAACTCTTCCTATAAGCCATGTTGGCAGCGCTGCATGTAAAGCTGTTGCCTACTGCGAAACCAAACTGTGTGACTAATAAAATACTTGCCCATTCGATTTGCTGGAAAGCACCAAATATCCCACGCTGATAGATAGACATAACTGGCCCAGCCACTAATTTGACTTCTGGCTCATGAAAGAATTGACGGATGTGATTGATCCAGTTTTCGGGAGGCCTACAATCCGCATCTGTGGTGAGAATAATTTCTCCTTTGGCACTATTTACGCCCAAAACAATTGCAGATTTTTTCCCTATCCGGTTTGATTTCAGGAGCTTGTGGACTCCTTTGGAATTCCTTTTTAATTTTTCAACGATCTCAAAAGAACCGTCTTCGCTGTGATCGTCAACCCAAATTATTTCTATACCCTCACCCACTTGGTGATCCAATAAGTTGAAAAGTGTGGGTAGATTGATAGCTTCATTTCTGAATGGGATGACTACAGAAGCTGTGGGCAATACTACATTTTCAAATGTCCCGATTTTGATAATCTGCCATTTACTTCCCAGATAAGCCAAGACCATGAAATAAAGTATGCCGACGAAAAGGTATGCTGGTATCATGAAATTGGAGTAAATTGCACTGATGAGTAAAGAAGCTAAAAAAGAGGGAAAGGAAAAAATCATTTTAGGGATTGATCCAGGCACCAATGTGATGGGCTATGGCTTGATTTTAGTCACGGGAAACCAATACACCTTATTGCAATTCGGAGTTATCCACCTCAAAAAATATGAAAGCCACGAGTTGAAACTAAAGAAGATTTTTGAAAGAATAACAGGTATAATTGATGAATTTTTGCCGGATTCAGTGGCATTAGAGGCACCTTTTTATGGAGAGAATGTCCAATCTATGCTGAAGCTGGGTAGAGCTCAAGGGGTTGCCATGGCTGCGGCATTAGCCAGAGATATCCCTATTACAGAGTATTCACCAAAAAAAGTAAAGCAATCCGTCACAGGAAATGGCAATGCCTCCAAAATTCAAGTTGCCGAAATGCTTAAAACCTTACTCAAGATCACCGAAATCCCTAAACTTCTAGATGCCACTGATGCATTAGCAGTAGCCTTATGCCATCATTTTCATGACGGCAGATTGCAGACAAGGGGAAGAACAGCTGGGTGGAAATCCTTTTTGGAAGAAAATCCCGATAGAGTAAAGAAGTAGCTATCCCATTATTTCAATCATCTTCCTTTCCTCTATTCTTCTGGAATTGAAATATTTCGGGTATATTTCTTGTAAATCAGCCCAGATATTTATGCCAAGAACGCTAGTAGTTTATTTCTTCCTCTTGATTCTGGTGTTCAGCTGCTCGGAACAGAATCATGAAATGACGGTGGACTCATCCTCACTCCCACGTGCCTCAGAAGCGCAAATAGAGCAGTTGATCACATCCTTTGTATTGGCTGAAGATGGCGATACAATAAGGATCCCAGCTGGGTTTTACGATTTAAAGACTCAGCTGATTTTGGACAACAAAAAACACGTTCTCATTCAAGGAGAAGGGATATCCTCCACAGTGCTCTCCTTTCGCAACTTGCGATCCGGAGGTGAAGGAATCAGACTGGTAGGTGAGCATGTGACCATTCAAGATGTAACAGTAGAAGATGCACCAGGCGATGGAATCAAAAGTCAACATTGCGAATACATCACTTTCCGTAGAATAAATGTGACATGGACAAATAAGGACAAGTCAAAAAACGGCACGTATGCCCTATATCCTGTACAGTGCAAGTATGTTATGATCGATGACTGTATTGCTTCCCATTCCAAAGATGCTGGAATCTACGTAGGTCAATCCTCTAATATAATTGTCAAAAATTCCCTGGCTTTTGGAAATGTAGCAGGAATAGAAATAGAAAATTCAGACTATGCTGAAGTTTTTGACAATACAGTCAGAAACAACAGCGGAGGCATTTTGGTGTTCAACTTACCAGGACTTCCAAAATCTGACGGAAAGGCCACAAAAATTTTCCGAAATAATATTTACGACAATAACCATGAAAATTTCGCGACGGCTTTAAGTGAAGAGCCTAATGGCAACACCGTCACGATGATCCCTCCTGGTTCGGGAATTATCTTGCTCGCCGCAAAGGAAGTGGAGATTTTTGAGAACAAGGTCCACAATAACAAAACTGTGAATATAGCACTTGCCAACTATCACATTACTGGATTTCCTATGGATGCCCCAGAATGGTCTCCCTATACTTCACAGATTCAAGTTTACAGGAACGACTACAAAAGGTCAAAAAAACTTCCTGACTTTTCCAAAGAACTGGGCCAGCTGATCTCATTTTACAATGCTTATGGAAAAGGTAAATCCCAGGATATCGTATATGATGGTTTTTATGATAAGACTCTGGGATCTACTATTATGGAGAATCCCATGAAGATTTGCTTTTCAGAGCCCCAAATGGCGGATTTACGTTTTTCCCTATTTGACTTATGGGGAGGAAAAGACGCTATTTCTTCCATTAATGATTACTCCCCATTCATTTGCACTTCTGTCAATTAAGCTGACATTATGGTAAGTACGTTTGCTAAAAATAGGTTTTGTTATTGCATGATTGTTTTTCTTGCGCTATTTCTACATGAATCATGTAGTAAAAAAGAATTGGAAAACGCACCGCAAGAAACAGCTCTGATTGAATCAGGTGATACTCCTATTGAGAGCTTAAATTTTTCTGAGATGCCTTTTGAAAAACTGTCAGATTATAACTTTTTCACAGGAAACACAGCTGATTTACAACCTATGGAAGGGGTCATTCCATATGTTCCGGTCTCTTCTCTTTTTACAGACTATGCCCAAAAAAGCAGGTTTTTTTGGCATCCTTCATCATCGAAAATAGAGATGATTGCTGACAACGAAGGGACATTTGATTTCCCTGACTCCTCAATTATCATCAAAAATTTTTTCTACCCAAAGAACCTAACCCAAAATAACGGACCTGTTCAAATGATAGAAACAAGGCTGTTAATTAAAAGAAACGGAGTTTGGGAAGCTTTCCCCTATGTCTGGAATGAGGGGCAGACAGATGCTTTTTACAAAGTAACTGGCGGAGAAAAGGAAATTAGTTGGCTCGATGAAGATGGCCTCAAAAGAAAAATCAATTACCTCATCCCCAACAAAAATCAATGTAAAAGCTGCCACAATTTTAACGAATCACTAATGCCTATCGGTTTGAAAGCCAAGTACCTTTCTTATCCATCAGGTTCTTCTCAGGTCCAAACTTTAATTTCGGAAGGTAGGCTGAAGAAGAAAAATAATTCCAACACCCATTTAAACATGGTCAATTATTCAGATGAAAAAGAGCCATTAGAATTGAGAGCGCGTGCCTATCTTGATATCAACTGCGCGCATTGCCATAGAGCCGAAGGTCCTGCGAGTACCTCAGGCTTAATTTTAACCTATGAAGAAAAAGACCCACTCAAATTGGGCATATTTAAGACGCCTGTAGCAGCAGGATTTGGTGCAGGTTCTTTTAAATTTGATATTTTTCCTGGCAAAGCTAATGCATCAATATTGACCCATCGTATGGGAAGCACCCAAGTAGGAGTGGCAATGCCTGAAATAGGGCGGGTTACCGTTCATCAAGAAGGATTGGAATTAATAAAGAACTGGATCGATGCTATGGAACATTAAAATGATCCTATACAGTAGCGAGCAGCGTTCAACAAAATCCTTATTGTCAAAAAAAACCACCAAGTCCAAGAAACTTAAGCTTCTTCTAAACTTGGCGGTTTTGCTTTACCCTTTCCCTTATATTTAAAAAGTATAGCCTAATGAAACAGTAAAGCCTCTATTATAAATTTCAGCGTTGCTGTTTCTGAAGACTTTACTCATGCCATAATTATAAGCACCTTGGATATTCAATCCCTTTGGGAGGGTATAGGCCAATCCAAATAAAAGACCAAAATCTGTTTGACTGATGGAATTGGTATCAAATGTGAAAGTTGAACCAAAAAGGTCTCCTTCAAATCGTGAGCCTGTCAGAACAGATAACTGGGGACCAAACATGATGTTGAAGTTATCTCCAGCAAATACCCTGAATACCACAGGAACATCTACATAGCTCAATATGGCCCTAGAATTTGACAGGTCGTTGTTTTGAGTTCCCTTAACAGCATAAAAAACACCTGGCTCAATTGCTAATGACTCTCCTAAATAAATGGTACTGTACAGACCAGCGTTAAATCCAATTCTGTTATTATAATCATTACTTGGTGCATCATTCCCGCCGAAGTTGAAGAAATTGCCTCCAGCTCTAATCCCGATCCCACCTCTATCTGCTCCTGTTGCAGGCGACTGTGCCAATGAATAAAAAGAGACCACAGTCATTGCAGTGATCATTAACAAAAATTTTTTCATAACAATAATAGTTGGTTTAATCTCTAAAACTCCAATACCATGCCAAGCTATCAGTCCGAGATGGTCTTTTCTACATAACTAGAATTGAGAATATGCAAGGCTCCCATGTACTTGAGGTTGAATTTTAGCAAATCACCTACTTGATAGCTTTTGGGATTATCGTCAAGGTTTACGATAAGCATATCAGAGCTTGCCCCCAAAATTTCAATTTTAGGGTCATCTGGGAGAAGGAATTTTGGATCAACATCCAACAGGCCAATATCCAAAATGGCGCGGTAAGTAGAAACCCCGTATAAAGATGGATCAATATCAGCAAAATCACCACTAGGGTTAGCACCAAGATCACCAGTAGGAAGACTGGGCTTTTGTTGCATCTCAATAATCTCTGCATTCAATTCAAACACATCCCCATGCATCCCAGGGATCACCCTTTCTTCGAGCAGGTCCAAACCAAAATACAATGTCTCTCCAACTCTGAAATGGTTAATTCCTTTTGGGAGCAGCTTTTGAAGAAGAAGCGGTATGGTCACCGAAGTACCTGCAGAGACCCATGGGATTTCCCTATTAAACTTTAATTCAATGATCTGCCTATATAGCGAAAGCTGAATCAACTTATCGGGAGAAGGAAGGACACCATTCAGGCAATTAAGGTTTGTTCCTAGCCCCACCACCTCAATATTGGGCAGTTCGAACACCTGCTCATAAAAATCAACCAGATGCTCACCCATTACTCCTTCCCTTAGATCACCTGTTTCTATCATGATGATGATCTTATGTTTTTTTTGTTGACGGACAGCCTCTTCACTGATCCATCTGATTGTCTGCAATTCTGAATTAAGGCTCACGTCTGCATAAGAAACCATTTTTGCCAGGTTTCTTTTAGAGACTGGTTTGATGTAGACGGTTTGTACTGAAGGCGCAATTTCTTTCACTTTGGCTAAGTTGCTAATCCGGGAATCATGGATTTCCTTCACCCCAAGGTCAATCAGTTCTTTGAGGTACTTCCTGTTTCCGCAAAACATTTTGGAGACAACGCCCCACTCAATGCCGTGCTGATCAAATAGTGTTTTTAGAAAACTGTAGTTCTCCCTCAGCTTTGTCCTATTTAGATTTAAATAAGCCATTTTTACTTTTTTAATCTCATTTCGAGATATTTATTCGTAAAACCCAAATCCTCATATAATTTTTTGGCAGGGTTATTTGGTTCTACATGTAGCGCTATATCACCAGTCGCTGTTTCGATTGCCGCTTGCATCAGCTTTTTTCCGATTCCTTTACCCCTTTGTGCCTGATCTACTGCTATGTAGACTAATATATTTTCAGGAATATATCCAGACATACCAGTTTTGTTGACCACTACTGCACCTAATAGGTGATCATCCTCTCTTGCGCTTACCACAAAACCGCCTTTGTCTAAAGACTGATCCAAAGCATAATCCAGACATTTCATGATATCTGCATGTGGATCACCGTATTTATCCAAATGGGAAAAAAGAAAATCCGCAATTTCTTTTTTCTGTAAATATGAAGCGTTGTCAATTGCAGTGAGTATTTCTATTTTGATCATGTTCATTTAAGTTTAATATTTTTTAAATAATAATTAAGCAACAAAAATATTGCTAAGGCTGCCGTCAAGCCATAAAATCCTGGGTCAAGACCATAAGGAAGGACAATGGAAAACAACTGGAGGGAAACTGTAATCATTCCCCCTGTCAGCATCGTCGCAATGGCTGCTGAGGGATGATGCTTTTGTCCGAAAAGTCCAAACAAAACAGGAATGAGCAATCCTGAAACCATAAATGAGTAACTGTACAGCATGAGGTCAAGTACATTTGTCATTTGTGAAGCTAATAGCAATGCAGAAGCGCCAAGTACCAACGTTACCATTTGGCTCCATCTCATTTGCTTAATTTGGGGCATCTTGTCCAACCAATTTCCCAAGATATCCTTTGTCATATTACCAGATGCTGCCATAAGACAAGAATCAGCTGTAGATAGTACTGCAGAAAAATATGCAGCCATCATCAATCCGAGAATACCCGGAGGCAATACTGTCCTGAGCAGTAAGGGCAGTCCCATCTCTGGATCAATAGCTTCAAGTTCTACCAGCAAAAGACCCTGTTCAAATGCGACACGAGCTAGCAATCCAAGAGCAACTCCCATAAAAGCCATGATGGGCCACTCAAAAAACCCAGCAATAAACCAAGCTTTTTTGGCAGACTTTACATCCTTACTTGCATAGATTCGCTGATACAGTGTCATCCCAATAAACCAAATGGGCAAGATGGCAATTGCCCAGTTGACTAAATCCTGCCATTTGAGGTTGTTCAGCCTAAAAAACTCTTCAGGCAAAGTGCTTTGAATGGTGGCCCATCCTCCTACAAAAAAATACGCAATTGGCAATCCAATAAAAATCAATCCTGCCATAAGCAAGATCCATTGGACTGTATCCGTGTAAATAACTGCTTTCAAACCACCTAAGACAGTATATACCACAGCTAAAACTCCCATCAGCCATAAGGCTTGATCAATAGTAATAGCTGTAAAAGTACCTGAAGCTAATTTTGCTCCTGCGAGCAACTGAGAAGAAGTAAATCCCAAATAGCCAATCAAGGTAATCACTGCAGCCACTAGCCCTGCTCTTTTATTATAGAGGTGGGTAACAATCTGCGGAAAGGTGTAGAAATTATTAAATGCCTTGTCGCCTTTAACCCTAGGGATCAGGTATACAGCTGCCAACCAGGCACCCAGTAAACCGGTAAATAGCATCCAGCTTCCTGAAAGACCCATTGTAAATCCCAAACCTCCCAGTCCTACAGAAAATCCTCCGCCTACATCGGTGGCGACAACTGATAATCCGATGTGCCAACTGCCGATTTTTCTACCTCCTACATAAAAATCTTCCTGATTTTTATTCTGGTTCATAAAGTAATACCCTACTCCCAGCATCACCAGCATATAAACCAGAAAAATCACCAGATCAATCC
>DAIPZN010000064.1:0-25831 GCA_036782195.1 Cyclobacteriaceae bacterium
GCTAGTATATTTTACCATTTATATTTTTATTTTACCAAAGAATGGAGGCCAGAAACCATATTAAAAACGGGGCGATGCGAAAAGCCAAATGAGTAGGAATAACCTTTAAATAACCCTTTTTATGGCAAATTACAAAATTGAAGAAATAGAAGGAATCGGACCGGTTTTAGGAGAGAAACTCCGAAATGCGGACATTACCACAACCGATAAGCTTCTGGCTGCGACCAAAACAAAAAAACAAAGACAGGCATTGGCTGAAGCTACTGGAATTCCAGAAAAGAAGATCCTAAAATTCGCAAATATGGCTGACTTGTTCAGAATTAATGGAGTGGGACAAGAGTTTGCAGAATTATTAGAAGCAGCTGGAGTCGACACTGTGCCAGAACTTGCCATGCGAAACGCCGAAAACTTGACGGCCAAAATGGAAGAAGTAAATGAAGCAAAAAATCTCACCCGTAGAACACCATCATTAAAAGAAGTAGAAAAATGGGTTTCAGAGGCAAAATCCCTTCCGCGAACCTTAGAATATTGATTAGCTTTAAAAAGCTAAAGAACTCCCTTTTAATAAATAATCCGGTTCAAAATGTCTCAATTACCCAACAGACTTCACCGTTATTTAAATGAAAAAGGTGATCATTTAGAAAAACTCAAAATTGAGGCTGTCCTTAATATTTGGGACAGCCTCTTTTCTATTAAAAAACCTACTACTGAAAATTTTCCCCGCTGATTTTATTGTGCGAGATATCCCCCGTCTACTGCATAATAAGATCCGGTAACAAAAGATGACTTTGGAGAACCTAACCATAGAATCAGTTCGGCAACTTCCTCCGATCTACCCAATCTACCAATAGGGTGAAGCCCTACTAAAAACTCTAGTGTTGCCTCATCTAGCGCATGATCAAGAAGTGGCGTTTTGATATATCCTGGACCAATAGAGTTGACTCGGATATTCTTAGAAGCATATTCCAAAGCTGTTGCTTTGGTAAGCCCTACTACACCATGCTTAGCAGCGACATAGGCCGGAGAATTTTGAGTACCAACCATCCCTAGAATAGATGCTATGTTGACAATAATCCCTTCACCGTTTTTCTCCATAGCCTTAAGCTGATAATGCATGCCATAGAAAACACCAGAAAGGTTGATGCCGATAACTTTTTGCCAACCTTCTAAGGGGTAATCACCAGTAAGTCCTAATGGACCACCGATTCCAGCATTATTTACAGCGATATCAAGTTTGCCGAATTTTTCAATTGTGGCATCCACTAAGGCTTTGTTGTCTTCAGGAAGAGATGAATCTGCTTTGAAAAACAAGGCCTCCCCTCCTGCATGCTTGATTTCCTCAACTACTGCTTTGCCATTGGCTTCATGAATGTCGGATACAACTACTTTAGCACCTTCACGTGCATACAATAAGGCAGCTGCCTTTCCTATGCCTGACCCGGCACCGGTAATAATGGCTACTTTGTCTGCTAGTATCATGATTCTTTAGTTTTGGTGTCTCTTTTAGTATTTCCGTTTACCATATTCAACGGAATTAGAGAGCCCAAAAGCGTAAAATGAATGCCGAAATAGCGACTAAATGACGAAAATCATCATCACACCCCTATTTGATCTTAGCGCGCTATGACTTTTATCAAGGTTCCCTTTGCTAGCCGTGACTGTAGCTCAAGCCCGTTAAGGATGGACAGTTCCTCAAACCTTTCTGGAGCCATTCCAAATGACTTTAGGGCAGCTTCCAATGACATATCCTGAGAAATTGTACGGATGCTTATAGTTTCAGCTTTTCTATTAAGTTTATCCGTGTCAGTCAATTGGGCAAACCCTCTGATTGTGGACAAAAATGAATTGGAATAGGAAGAAAACTTACTCAATTCACTCACTCCCATCAAATTGTAAATACGACCTTCCCATTGGATAAGTGAAAAAATTACTCTAACTGTTCCTTTCTCCTGTTTCTGATCCGCCACAGTTACCAGACTTTCTAAACCGTTGTTTGTTTCCTTCCTGCGTTCTACCTGTTCTAAGCCATATTGTTGAAGGACTTGACCTGCTGCTTCCTCTAGGTTTTTCCCGTTTTGCAGTGCCAACATCATAATGGCTTCACCATTGGAGGGAGCCATCCGGACTTGTTGGGGTGTATTTTGAAGGGACCATCCATGGGGAAATGGAAAATAAAACTTCAGATCAGGATGGTAAAACATCTGCCCTTCAACAAAACCCTGCCGAGGATCTTCGCCATAAACCATTCCTTCTAAAAGCTTTAAATAACTATCCCTGTTGATCTGAGGATGTTCAAGCCCTAGCTTTGTCTTCCATTCCGCTGCAAGGCGTGCCACATTCTTGTTGCGTTCCTCGGGCGAAGGATGCGTAGACAAAAAATCAGGAATCTCTCCACCTTCCCTTCGGCCCTGTTGCCGCTTTAGGGTATTGAAAAAGCCTGCCATTTCATGGCTATCATATCCGATTTTGGAGGAGTATTCTACTCCAAGTTTATCAGACTGCCGCTCAGCATCCCTGCCAAAGCTCAGTAAGGCAATTTGCATTCCCTGGGAAAGTGGTTCAACAAACTGATGCAGTTCAGGAACCAGAATTACACCTGCAATTAACCCAATCTGACCCAGGAGGGCGTTACGTTGCTGAATGACGGAATGTCGTGCAGTAATATGCCCGATTTCATGTCCCAAGACTCCTGCAAACTCTGCTTCATTGTTGAAATGGGCCATAATTCCTCTGGTGAAATATACAAAACCTCCTGGGACAGCAAAGGCATTGATGACAGGTGAGTCCACAATCTTAAATTCATAAGCCAGATTGGGTCTATGAGAAACGGCGGCCATTTCCTTTCCCTTTTCTTGTATATAGGCCTGCAAACGCGGATCATTATACAATCCAAAAAAGGCAATGATTTCGGGGTCAGACTGCTGACCCATCGCGATCTCTTGCTTTTCAGACATCAATACCAGCTGCCGTTTTCCGGTGACTGGATTTCGGGCACAAGCAGAGAGAAATAATAAACATAAGATAAACGCAGGATATAGCTGTTTCTTCATCATGATGAGAATCTGTAAAGTAAGAGGTTTGTAGACAAAAAGGATAAATCAACAAACTCAATATCGCTAAACAAATTTAAAGCCTCAATATCTGCGCCAGTAGCTGTAAAACAAAAAAGCCCAGTACCAAAAGGCAATGATTTGCTTTTCGGTACTGGGATAGCAATTACAAGAAATAATATTTACCAGTAATTTTGCTCCAACTCCTGCAAAGTTCCATCCTGCATAACCGCTAGAGCATTGCCTAGAGGTCTTGCAGATATAAATTGCCTCTCGTTGTTGCTCTTCAAAGATTTTAAAGCATCTATCGGGACTACTGCCACATCTTCTTTCACATCAAGATGCTGGCTTACTTCAAAATCTTGGTGCGTTTGGATAGCACCATCTATCCTAGCGCCGGAATTGATGATGATAGATCCACAGCTAATACTACCCTCTATTACCGCACTTGGACTTAACTTTACTTCACCTTCTACAGCAATATCCCCTTTGACAGTTCCGGAAATTTCAGCCGACTTAGCTTTTATTGGGCCGTAGATTGATGCTTTATGATCTAAGAATAATCTTCCTTTTGAAAAAATTGAGCCGGTCAATTTACCTTCAATTCTCACATCGCACTTTGTCTGTAACGTTCCGTGAAAATCAACATCACTACTGATTATGGTTACATCCTGAATATTAACATCAGGCTTTGAATTCTTTTCTCTAAATTTCATAGGCTTATCGTTTTACTCGTTTAGAAAATTGCAAATCACAGTAGAAGAGTTGCCTATATCTAGACCTACCGCTTTACTCCTATCGCCCCCATTAGCTGCAAGGCTATTGTAGCAATAACCAACAGCTGCCAAATAAGGGGCTCCTTCTGCTACTTCAAAATGAATAATATCTTTAAATTCTTCTTCAAAAAACTCCACAAGTTCTGGATATAAAGCTCCACCACCCGCTACATACATGGCTTTAGATTTCTCAAAATCCTTGTCGTCAAAAGCTTTTCTCATACCAGGTGAGATGACATCCTGATAATAACGCTTAAGGGCATCGCGGCGCATTTCTGTCAGATCAACTTTCTTTCTATTCAGAAAAATGAAAGAATTCCGGAAAGCCGAATCAATCTGATGCTCGTTCTTAAGATCCAAATAATACTGTTTAGAGAGTTCGGCGGCAAGGAGATTTACTGCATAGCGCAGCCCAAATGTGGACAAAGAGGATCTTTGTACCAAACCGCCTTCAGTACTGAAAATGGCTTCAAAGGTACCATAGCCTAAGCTCAACATGAAGAAATTACCGTTTGCCTGATTGTGCTTCCTCATTGCTAAGGCACAGGCAACTGCTTCTGGCATTACATATGCATTTTCAACTTCAGTAACGATCTTTTTTCTACCTCCTTTGGAATAAGTAGAAGTATCATATTCAATGTTGGTTTCCCCCTTTATCAAAGCTACCGCTTCATCTTTGTATAACTGGAAAGTAGAAAAGGGAAACCCTGTTGTGATGGTAAGCGGACTGCCTAATTTTTGGTTGCTGATCAATAGCCCGGCTTTCATCAACAATTTATAATCTAATTCTGAGGGACTACTATTGATATTTTTATGGGGAGAAATCCCTTCGTTTAAAGCTAAATTGCCAACAATATATGCTTGATCATCTTCAATAATCTTCAAACCATTCACTAAATCCTTGGCCACAAACCTCAGCTCAACATTATTACTTTCAAATACGCTTGGTATTTGTTCTATCTCAAATTGTTCCATTCAACAAACTTTAATCTTTTCCCTACTTAAAATTTAATACTACCGCTCTTGACCAAAAACACCTATTATTGGCTTCCTACAATCCTCCTTTAAAAGAACCTCTATATTATCTATTTGCTCCTGAAAAAATTACTTACTGTAGCATATCGTAAACCAATTGACACTATAGGCCTTACTTTATTCTATAAGTGGATTTGCTGAACCTAGCGCACAGCCCTCAGCCTGCTTAGCCATTGATAAGAAAATGAGTCTGCTAATCCTGCTTCCTTTCAGAAAACCGGCATTTTTTTTTTACCTTATAAACTAATCTATTCCAATAAACCCATGAGAGCTGTAATCGCCATTATTCTTATCACATTGCCTATCAGTATTTTTGGACAAACACAATTGGTTTTTGAAGAACCTGAAAAGCAAAGGGTATTTGTGCTAACTGACATTACAAACGAACCTGATGATCAGCAGTCTCTAGTTCGTTTTTTGGTCTACTCCAACCAATATGATGTTGAAGGAATTGTGGCCACTACATCTACCCACTTGCGAAAAGGGATACGTCAAGATAAAATCGAGGAATTGATTAAGGCATTTGAACAGGTACGCCCAAATTTAGAAACACACGAAAGCGGGTTCCCCAGTGCAGAAATGCTTCTTAGCCGAACAGCCTCCCATCTTCCTCTTTACAGCATGGAAGGTGTCGGAGAAGATAAAGACTCGCCGGGCTCAGAATTGCTGATTCAGGCAGTGGACAAAGACGATCCACGGCCTCTCTGGGTAACTGTTTGGGGAGGGGCAAATTGTCTTGCCCAAGCACTCTACAAAGTAAAGTCTATGAGATCTGCTGCTGAAGTTGAAAAATTTGTCGGCAAGATTAAGGTATATGCTATTGCAGATCAGGATTTTTCGGGACAATGGATTCGGGATAATTTTCCGGAAATTTTCTACATCGTAGACCCTACTGCAGGTGACAATTATGTGGAATACTACAAAGCCACATGGACCGGAATCGGAGGTGATAAGTTTTACAAAAATGGTCCCATGCTGCATTTTGATCTGGTCGACAACCCATGGCTAATGGACAACATCAAGGAAAACCATGGTCCGCTAGGGGCATACTACCTACCACTCGATTACATCATGGAAGGCGACACTCCTTCATTTTTGGGATTGATCCAAAACGGTCTTGCCTGGTACAAAACCCCAGCCTATGGGGGATGGGGTGGCAGGTATGATTTTTTCCAAGCCTTTGGACAGAAATCCAAAATATGGACATCTTCCATCAATTCCGTAGATGCTGTCAAACTTCCTGATGGAAAAACTGAAGCTTCTAATCAGGCTACCATCTGGAGATGGAGAGAAGCTTATCAACATGATTTTGCGGCAAGAATGGACTGGAACATCACCAATGTATATGGCAAAGCCAACCACAACCCAATCATCAACCTAAATGGGAATATCGGCAAAGCATTGGCGACTGCAAATGTTCCTTCTGGAAGCCTTGTGAAACTATCAGCAAAAGGCACAAAAGATCCAGATGGGGATCAGATGATGTATCATTGGTATGCATATTTAGAAGCTGGAAAATTTGAAGGAGAATGGAGTGTTGAAGATCCCAATGCAGAAGAAATCCAGTTTGCAATGCCGCTGCTGGGAAAAGGCCAAACACTTCACCTCATACTTGAAGTCAAAGACACCGGTACCCCAAGTTTGACTTCCTACAGGAGAATTGTGCTATCACAAAGTGATCAAAACGACTGAAAATAATGTCCAAATCCATCTTAGCAGATCATACAAGCCATCGACTTTTGTCTTTAGACGCGTTTCGCGGCATCACCATGTTTCTGTTGATTGCCGAAGCAGCCTTGGTCTATCAGGCATTGCTTGGATTTTTTCCTGAAGACAGCATGGCTCATCAGGTGGCTATACAATTTACCCACCATCCTTGGCATGGGCTAAGATTCTGGGATTTGATCCAGCCATTTTTCATGTTTATCGTAGGTGTAGCCATGCCTTTTTCACTCAACAGACGGTTGGAACAAGGCAATAAAAACAAAGTGACCAGACACATTCTCAGAAGATGTCTTTTACTTTTCCTTTTTGGTACCGGATTACATTGTCTTTATAGTGGCAAACTAGTTTTCGAACTTTGGAATGTACTTACGCAGCTCTCCTTTACCATACTGCTGACATACCTGCTGCTCCGTAAACCTTTTGGAATACAATTAAGCGTATCCATTTTTCTTCTGATACTCACTGAAATACTATACCGCATTTATAATCCCGAAGCGCCATTTGTAAAGGGGGAGAATTTCGGTTCCTATATGGACATGATATTGATGGGTAAAATAAACGGCGGTGGCTGGGTAGCGATTAACTTTATCCCCACCGCAGCACATACAATTTGGGGTGCTATGGTCGGAAATCTCTTGATCAACAAAGCTAACACCAACCGAATCAAACCTTTGCTTTTGGCTGGTTTGGCTGGATTGACAATTGGTTATGTTTTGGACTGGAGTGGTGTCACACCTGTCATTAAGAGAATAAGCACTTCCTCCTTTGTACTTATTTCGGGAGGATGGGCTATTTTAGCCTTGTTATTTTGCTTTTATTTGGTCGACATCAAAAAGAAAAACAATTGGATAAAGCCATTTGTAATCGTGGGAATGAATTCCATTTTCATCTATCTTTTTGCTGAAATGCTTGGTCATACTTGGCTTTATCCTAAGATCGGTATTTTTACAGAAGGGATATGGATTCCCTTGGGATTATCGGCTTCTTTCTTGAATCTGATCACAGCATTGCTTACTTTACTTGTAATGTGGCTGATCTGCCGCTTTCTTTACCGCAGGAATGTGTTTATAAAAATTTAAACCTATATACCCTTTGCCTTCCACAACCATGAAAAATCTTTTGATCATAATGCTCTTGGCTTATAGCTTTCCTGCCTTTTCCCAGATCTCCATCCCATTATACAGCGGATCTATTCCCAATTCCAAACCTGTTCCTGATGAAGAGACTTCAGAAGTGAGGGATGATGGAGTTTTGATCATTTCCAAAGTCACAAGACCAACTCTGACTGCATATCTCCCCGAAAGCGACAAAGCAACTGGGCAGGCAGTAATCATCTGCCCTGGAGGTGGCTATTGGATTTTGGCTGCAGGCCATGAAGGCGCAGATGTAGCCAAAACCTTTGTTGAAAAAGGCATAGCAGCCTTTGTTTTGAAATACAGGCTTCCAAATGGACTGGCGATGGAAGATAAAGTCACCGGACCACTTCAAGATGCACAAAGAGCAATTCAGCTTGTAAGGGAGAGGGCTGCAGAATTCCGCATCAATCCTGAACAACTAGGGATAATGGGCTTTTCGGCTGGTGGACACCTTGCCTCTACTGCAGGCACTCATTTTCAAAGGGAATTGATAGAAAACCCCAATAAGATCAATCTTCGTCCTGACTTTATGATCTTGGTGTATCCGGTCATCTCCTTTGACCCAGCCATTGGTCACAGCGGATCAGCCAAAAATCTCCTGGGGGAAAATCCCAGCAAAGGGATGTTGGATCTCTATTCAAATGACAAACAGGTAACAGCCCAAACTCCTCCTACATACCTTGTACATGCCAAAGACGACAATGTGAGGATAGAAAACTCCTATCTTTTTGAAGAAGCGCTCAAGAAAAACCAAGTACCAGTTGCTACTACATATTTCGAAAAAGGTGGACATGGGTTTGGCATGAACAATCCCACTTCAGCTACCAAGTGGATGGATGAGGTTGAAAAATGGCTAAAATCAAATAATTCTGTTTATTGACCCATTTCCAA
Organism: Cyclobacteriaceae bacterium; assembly: GCA_036782195.1. Lineage (GTDB taxonomy): Bacteria > Bacteroidota > Bacteroidia > Cytophagales > Cyclobacteriaceae > DAIPZN01. The sequence continues at coordinate 8,614 of DAIPZN010000064.1, forward strand.
AACCCTTATGGCTACCAATCGAAGGAATTTCTTGAAATCATCGCTAGTAAGCATGGCTGCTCTCCCGCTTGCTACACAAGCTATCGCAAGAAGCCCCAAACCTGAAAATGAAGGCATTGAGTTGGCAATAGCTTCTATAACCATGGATGGTTTTGGTGATGTGGATTTTGAAAAGACTTTCCAAATCCTACCCTTGCTCCCTTTCAAGTTTGTAGAATTCAACTGTTGGTATGCACGCAACCTTACCCCGTCTGGGATCCAAAGCATCAAAGAGCGCTGTGCACAAATCGGCGTCCAACCTATTTGTGTCCAAGGGAGTTCATTTGGCACCCATGGAAACAACATCATCAAGGATGTGTCGCACAAGCTCTGGAATATGGAAGCAGCCAGAAGACTGGGCTGCAGAAGGGTGAAATTCACAGGCGCTGGAAGGGGGACTGAAGGAGGACTAGAGGCAGTAATCGCAGCACTTAAAGAATTGGCCCCAGCTGCAAAAGACATGGACATGCTAATCCTTGTGGAAAACCATGCGAATAACAACATTGAAACATTGGAAGACTATGAGCGGATTTTTGATGCAATAGATTCTCCTTTTGTAGGGATGTGTATGGACAATGCGCATTTTGATGGAGCAAGAGTCGATCTCATGCAAGTGATTGAAAAATTCCATTCCAAGATTTTACATATCGATCTCAAAGACACTGCTGCTATGGGCATCCATAAAGTAGTCAATTACGGAGAAGGCGTCACACGCAACAATCAGGTAGTAGAGCGGATGGTGGAGCTGGGATATCAAGGTTATTTATTAGTGGAAATGGCACCGCCCAGAAATGAAGTAACGCTGGTAAGTGACCTCCGGAGAGCATATGCTTTATTTGAAAAGTATAGAAGATGAAAGCAGCATTTACAAAATATCTGAGTAGCCTCTGTTTCCGATATTGTACACTAACAGCAGGCTTATTTATTTTTTTTCTTTTCCTGCAAAGCTGTCATACCACAATAAAAGAAGCTACTCTCCCCGCCTTGGTAAAGGTCCACGATCCAGACTTAGAATTAAAAGTTATTGCTTCTAATCCTGATATTGTCACTCCAATTGGTATTGCAATTGATAAATTTGACCGGGTTTATGTCCTTGAGTCGCATACGCATTTGCCACCCAAAGATTATCCCGGTCCTGACAAAGATTTGGTCAGGGTATTTATTGATCAAGATGGTGATGGAAACTTTGATACCAATCAGGTGTTTGCCTCAGGCATTGATGCGGGGATGAACATGGCATTTTCTCCTGAAGGAAAATTGTATGTCGTGACTTCCAAGGCTGTTTTGGCCTTTATTGATCATGATGAGAATGGAGTATCCGATGCAGTAGAGACAGTAATTGAACTAAGCAAGCCAGAAAATGTGTATCCTCATGCGGCCTTGCTTAGCATTGCGTTCTCAGAAGATGGCTGGATGTACATTGGAAGGGGAAATACAAGTGGACTGGAATGGCAGGCGAAGGGCATATCAAATAGCGTATCAGGTTATGGGGATGGTGGCAACATTTTGCGTTCAAAATTAGACGGTTCAGAATTGGAGATTTTTGCTACTGGGTTCTGGAATCCATTCGATCTGAAGTTTGACCATGATGGAAGACTATTGGTAGCAGACAATGATCCTGATAGCCGTGGACCGAACAGGCTGGTACATGCCGTAAAGCATGGTGATTTTGGATACAAATCTATGTTTGGAGGAAGTGGCATCCATCCTTATGCTGCCTGGAATGGTGAGCTACCTGGCACATTGCCTTATGCTGTGGCTCTTGGAGAATCCCCATCAGGACTAATCCACACAGCATCCACACAGCTTTTTGACGCTTATCAGAACAACATGCTCTGTTCAATTTGGGAAGAAAGCCAAATCGTATCCATAAATTTTGAACCTTCTGGTGCTTCTGTTAAAGGAAAATCAAAATTGTTGGTCAGTGGCGGCAAAGATTTTAGGCCTGTTGCTTTTGCCAAAGACAGCAAAGGAAACATCTACTTCACAGATTGGGTACTTAGGCAATATCCTAATCATGGAAAAGGAAGAATTTGGAAGCTAAGCTACAAGAATGCCAGGTTGTCCGCAAACCAACTGTCGGTAACCACCACATCAAACAAATTAACTGAAACTGCGACAACTTTTGAAGAGTTGCTCGAGATGGTCAAATCGAATGACCCTTTCTTGTCACATGAGGCGCAAATCGCCTTAGGTGATATGCAATATAGGGATGCTGTTATGAGTCATCTAAATGACGCTGATCCACATGTGAGATTGGGCATGTTGCTTGTGCTTAAGTACCTTGATATTGAAATCAAGAAACAGCTCCGGAATTCATTTGGAGATGAAGATACCAAGGTAAGAATCACAGCGCTCCGGCTTGCAGGGATGCATCAGTATGGAAGCCTGTATCAGGATCTAGAACGTGTTTTGCATGCAGGAGAAGTCACAGATGAACTTTTTGCTACTTACATTGAAACAGTGAAATTACTACAACCGGAATTTCTCAATGCTTATGCAGAACGGTCGGAGGCCAATTCAAATAAACTACAACGGCAATTACCCAAAGGTTTTTTCAAATCCCTCTTGGAAAGGCCCGGATTAGCCCATTCAATAAAAGGTCATGCAATTCGTTATCTTGAAGATGTCTCCAGCCACAAAAACATGCTTCTTAGTTTGTTTGCCCAAACAAAAGACCCAATCCTACAGCGTGAAATTATCCATACGCTGGCATCCCTCAGAGATGCTGAAATCAATCTCATATTCCTTGAAACTGCCAATGACACGTCTAAGGACACTGAAGTAAGGGCAGATGCTTTGGCAGCCTTAGCAGGTCAACCGGCTCCAAATTGGTCTGCTGTCATCCCTTTATTAGATTCAAAAGAATTAAATGTAAGAATAGAAGCGGCAAGATTACTTCGCAATTATATAAAGGAGGAAGCTGTAAATTTTGATTTTACAGCGAAATTGGCCCTTCAGAACTTGAGCCCGGCACTCACCCAACAGCTGCGTCTAGGCCTAAATGGCAAAATTACCGGTAGACCTTCAATTCATGAGCACAAGGAATGGGAACAACTGCTTGCTGGAAGTGGTGACCCTAACCGTGGGAAAAGAGTGTTTTATGCAGCATCTTCTCAGTGTGCCAGCTGTCACGCCTTTAATGGCAGAGGAGGTGACTTGGGACCTGATTTGAGTTTGGTAGCTAAATCCAAGTCCATACCGCAACTGATCAGGGCGATTGTTGACCCCTCAGCAGAAATGAGCCCCGAATGGCAGGGATGGTACATCAGTCTGAACGATGGATCCCGTCACGAAGGAAGACAGATAGACATCAATGATGACCATATAGAGTTGCTCACTCAATCAGGCTTTAAGCGTTGGGAAAAATCAATCATAAAAGATTATGGAATGGTCAGCACTTCCCTTATGCCCGATAGTCTGGAAAAAAATCTGACCGATCAAGACCTCAAAGACTTGCTTGCGTTCCTAAAGGAGGGCTTAACAAATTGAGATGCCAAATAAAGGTGTAATAAAACATTAAACAAGGAAATTAAGGCTCCCCTTAAGATTATGAATAGATTTATTTTAGGATTTGGACTCGCATTGCTGATTGCTGTAGGGATTTGGTTGTATTCCAACAGAAGAGAATCACAAGAAGAAATCCGATCCAACTCCGCACTCATTCAACAACAGCTCCAGCAAGTAGGGAAATTGATTGTAATTGAAGGCCAATATTCAGAAGTATTTACCTTCAAAAACTCCAGACGGTTTTACTTAGACATGTTCTCTTCAGAAAAAAAAGCTTTGGTAGTGGTCAATGCCAAGGCCACTGTAGAATATGACCTGCGACAACTAGTCACAGAAATAGACGAGGAGAACAAAACCGTCTCAATCAAAAAAATTCCAAATCCGGTACTGAATATTTATCCAGAAATAGAATATTATGACGTGACGCAAGATTATTTCAATAAGTTTGAAGCTAAAGATTATAATAAAATCAAAAACAGTGTTACCCAGCAAATCCGTCAGAAAATTGAGTCTTCATCTTTAATGGAAAATGCCCAGGACAGACTGATGAGCGAACTTGCCAATATCTACATTCTCACCAGTACCATGGGCTGGACTTTGATGTACGAGGAAGAAATCATTTCCGGCCCTGATCAGCTCAGAAACTTACAGCGATAGGTGCTTCTCTGAGCGGCTTTGCCAAATGCTGAGAATCAAACCCAGCTTAATCTTTATCTGGAAAACATCGGTAAATTGAAAAAAATTAATCTTAAATCAGATCTGGCATTAGCTTGTCTTAAATCCCAAAATACAGAATGCGCCCCTTCCTTTTGATCCTGATATCTATCCTGGTTTGGACAGGTTGTAATCCTGTTCCTCCAGTACCGGAAACTTCACCAAATACAGTGGACAAACCCCGTACCATCATCACCACAGATGGAGAAGTAGATGACGTAGATTCATTTATCCGAATGCTACTTTATGCGAATGAATTCACCATTGAAGGATTGGTATATAGCTCCTCTCAATGGCATTATAAAGGTGATGGCATGGGGACATTGTTTACTTCAAAGATGCCAAACACAGCAGAACGGTATGGTGAAAGGACAGATTTGAGATGGCCGGGCACTACCTGGATGCAGGAACTTATTGGAAAATATGGAGAGGTATATGTGAACCTACGCCAACACGCAGAGGGCTTTCCTACTGCAGAATACCTCTTGGAGCGGGTAAAAGTGGGAAACATAGATTTTGAAGGCGAAATGGAAAAAGATACCGAGGGTTCGGACTGGATCAAGGCAGTGCTACTTGATGACAACCCTTCTCCTGTATATTTACAGGTTTGGGGTGGTACCAATACCATAGCAAGAGCTTTAAAGTCTATAGAGGATACTTTTAAGGGGAAATCAGAGTGGCCAAACATTTACAGAAAAGTTTCCGAAAAAGCCATCATCTACACGGTTTTGGATCAAGACGCAACCTACAACAACTATATTGCTCCGAATTGGCCAGAAGTTAAAGTAATTTACAACTCTGATCAATTTTGGTGTTTTGCTTATCCCTGGACTCAAAAGGTACCTAAAGAGTTGCAGCATTATTTGGGAGGGGAATTTTTCAGGGAACATATCATCAATGACCGTGGTCCGCTATTGGCTGCATATTACACCTGGGGTGATCAACGTCAAATAGACAATGATCCAGAACATGACCATGGTGATCCAGAAGTTATGGCGAAATATAAGATGAAGCTCAATGACTTCATATCAGAAGGAGATTCTCCTGCATATTTCTATCTTTTGGATGTTGGCTTAAGAAGTATGGAAAATCCATCTTACGGAGGTTGGGGAGGCAGATTTGTACAATCCTTATCACCCCCCAATAGATGGGAAGATGGAAAAGAGGTAGTAGATTACAACGGATATACCCAACAATTAGATGCTACATTCCCACAAACCCGGTGGATAAAAGAAATCCAACATGATTTTGCTGCTCGTGCTTCTTGGTGCGTGAAAGACTATGCTGCAGCCAATCATGCCCCACATGTATTTCTGACCTCTCCATTAAACCTCAAAGGCAAAGTAGGTGACACCCTCAGCCTAGAAGCTAAAGCAGAAGATCCAGACGGGGATGACCTCAGCTACTTGTGGTGGCAATATTCCGAGGCTGGAACATTCAAGGGCCTGGTTGTTTTTACCGATAAACAAGCTTCTAAAACGACTTTTGTTATTCCGGACGAGGCAAAGCCTGGAGACAAGATTCATCTTATCTTACAAGTGGAAGATGATGGTTATCCTTCCTTGACACGTTATCAAAGGGTAATTGTGGAAGTCGAATAGTTCTCTGAATAATAAAATAACTCAGACAATCCTGTGTAAACAGGACAGCTCAGGATACTTAATAACCAAGCGGTGTTGTACCTTTCCTGGCCATTAACCTTAAAATCTTCCTGATTGAAAAAGCACACTTTTCTCTTGCTCATTTTCGGTCTCTGTTCATTTGTAGCATCTGCACAATTCCGGATCGATAAAGTCACTGTAGAATATGAAAATAAACAAGTCCCGACTGTTGATGTCAGACATCCCCGGTTTTCTTGGCAATTAATTGCTGACACCGGAAAAAGAGGTATATACCAGTCCGCTTATGCCATTAGCATAAGTTCAGATGGTGAAATGGTTTGGGAAAGTGGGAAAATATCATCTGCTGATGCTCAGGGAATCCGCTATGGCGGCAAACCATTAGAACCCAATACCCGATACGACTACCAAATTCAGGTTTGGGACAACAATGGCAAACGCCAATCTGCCTCTGGGAAATTTTTTACTGCACTGTTGGACGAGACGGAAGCGGCATGGTCCGGGGCAGCTTGGATTGGAGGTAGCGCAAATGATCTGGTTTTATATTCACATTACCTTTCTGTCTACAAAATCAGCTACAACATCCAAATAGCAGAAGGATCAGAAAAAGCAGCATTTGCCTTTGGCGGAAATGATGCCCGGCTAATGGACAAAAACCTGAATATACAAGGCGTTCAAAACCACAAAAACGAAAGTTTTATCGCTCTTGAAATTGACCTTGCACCATTAAAAAAGGCTGACGGAAAAGCACTATTGCATGTATTTCGGGTAGGGTACGCACTAACTGACCAAATGGGCATACCTTTTACTACCCTTGAAATCCCTCAAACGCTGATCAACCACAACAATCAACATCAGGCACATCAGCTATTAATCGAATGTAATTTTGGCCTCTTTACAATATATCTCAATGGCACTGCAGCCGAAAACAGAATAACCCCTTACAACCCGAGTGCCCCATGGTATGTCACACAAGGATTGAACCTCAACCCTGTAGGATCGGGAAACGATTACATCAGTTTCCCTATGCTTGGAGACATTGGGTTTTGGATGAGACCAGGTCAAAAGGCCAATTTTTCAAACCTGGAAATCAGAAATTTCAGAAGTCCGTCTAATCTGCTTTTTGGCGGTCCTTCTACTGAAACCCAGCAAGTAGCAGGCATGTACGGGAATGAACTTGATTTTGATTCAGGCACCTATGCAATAGAAGGAGGCACTCATGGAAAATTGCTGTTGGCAGACCCAAGTAGAAATGGAACACCCATGCTGAGAACTGTTTTCAGAACCGAGAATAAGGAAATCAAACAGGCACGCCTTTATGTGACAGCAAGGGGGATTTATGAAGTCTACGCTAATGGCAATAGGATAGGTCAGGATTATTTCAATCCAGGATTGACACAATACAACAAACACCACCCTTATCAGGTCTATGCTCTCGACCTTCTTCAGGGCCAGGAAAATGCCATCGGCGCTATACTTGCCGAAGGCTGGTGGAGCGGCAACATCACCTACAGTGGTGAAAACTGGAATTATTTTGGTGACAGACAGTCCTTGTTGGCCAAATTAATCATCGACTATCAAGATGGGACATCACAAATTGTCACCACCCAACCTGAATCATGGAAAATCACCCATGATGGACCGATCAGGTATGGCAGCTTCTTCCAGGGAGAGGTATATGATGCCAGAAGAGAAGCATCGTACGAAGGTTGGTCCACCCCCAATTTCAACGATCAGAAATGGCAGCCTGCTGAAAAGGTAAATCTAGCCGGCTCGGCATTTATGGATCCTACCTCCAATCCCGAAAGCGGAGAAATCATACGGAGTTATGACAACATGAAATTGATTTTCCATCAGGGACGAAATCCATCAATTGTAAAAGAACTGAATCCTATTTCAGTAGAGGAAGTTAGGCCAGGCGTATTTGTTTATGATATGGGGCAAAACATGGTTGGCTTTCCGAAAATAACTATAGCAAACACCAAAGCAGGGGAAAAGATAACCCTTAGATATGCCGAGGTACGGTATCCGGATCTCCCTGAGCACAAAGGGATGGAAGGTACTATCATGCTTGAAAACATCAGGGCAGCACTTACCCAAGACATCTATATTACTAAGGGAGGCAAAGAGACAATCCAGCCTAGATTCACATTCCATGGCTACCGTTTTCTAGAAATTACCGGAATTAACCAACCTGTCCCGCTTGATCAAGTCAAGGGATTGGTGATCAGTTCTATTGATGAGCTTACAGCAAATTATCAAACCTCAAATCCATTAGTCAACAAACTTTGGGAAAACATCACTTGGTCGATGCGGGGCAATTTCCTTTCCATACCTACTGATACGCCTGCCAGAAATGAACGGATGGGCTGGTCTGGTGACATCAATGTCTTTTCCCGTACAGCTACCTACATGGCAGATGTCCACCTTTTTCTCAAAAGGCACCTTTTGGCCATGAGGGACATCCAAAGACCTGATGGCAGGTTCCCTGATGTAGCTCCAGTAGGAGGAGGTTTTGGGGGCACACTTTGGGGTTCAGCTGGAATCACAGTCCCTTGGGAAACCTACCTTCAATACGGAGACCTGCAGCTGCTAGAAGAGCATTATCCCGCCATGGAGGCATACATGACTTATCTTGACAGCAAAATAAACGCTCAAGGTATTCTCAGTGAAAGTTCACTGGGGGATTGGCTAAGCCCGGACAACCTTAAAAACGACAACTCACTTTTTTGGAATGCTTATCACATCCGCTGTTTGGAAATCATGTCACAAGTTGCAAGCCTCTTGAATAGGGAAACAGCAGCCAATAACTACAAAATCGCCAAAACCCAGAGAATGGAACTGTTCAACAGGGTTTATATAAATCCTGTCAGCGGCCACACCCTCAAATCAAATGCTGCTACTGCCACCATGCTGCCACCCAGCACGAGCCCTGGTCCAGACACTCATGCAAACACAAACCTTATTGATACCCAAGCGTCATATGCTGTTGCACTAGATATGGGTGCAGTAGATGAATCTATCCGGCCAAAGGTCTTAGCAAATCTGATTCGCAGTATTGAACGCGAAAACAAAGATGATGAAGGGATAATCAGACCACCATACTCCCTGATGACGGGATTTATCGGGACTGCATCTATAGGAACTGCTCTTTCAGCAGGAGGAAAACATGAGGTCATGTACCGGCTACTACAGCAAACTTCCTATCCATCTTGGTTATATTCGGTAGTCAACGGAGCTACCACTATTTGGGAAAGGCTGAATTCCTATACAACAGAAAATGGATTTGGAGGCAATAACAGCATGAATTCATTCAACCATTACTCTTTCGGGGCAGTAGGTGCCTGGATGATCAACTATTCCTTAGGTATAACCCGTGATGAAAAACATCCTGGATTTAAGCATTTTGTCTTACAGCCTAACCCGGACCCAGATGGAGTGATGACTTTTGCAAAAGGTTATTATGACTCGAATTATGGCAGAATAGTAAGTGAATGGAAAAAAGCGGATGGCAAAACTCATTATCACTTTGAAGTTCCCGCCAACACCACAGCTACCCTAATCCTTGCAGCAGAGGATATCCGGACAATCACTGAAAGCGGTAAACCCATTACCAAAGCCCAAGGAGTAAAACTTTTGGATCAAAAGAATGGCAACATCATTTTCAATCTGCAGTCAGGCAAATATCACATCATCACCCCATAAACAAGAAGAGCAGGATTGGAGAATCCTGCTCTTCTTGTTTATACTCTTGTCAGTTTGATGGGGTAACTTCGGGAAGCATTCCACTGACAGACGTAGATGTTTTCATCTTGATCTATGCAGACATCGTGACAGTGCTTGAATATTGGCTCCTTTTGTATCATCAGCTGAAGTTCTCCATCCACATATTTTGGCGCAGTACCACCTGGATTGGATACGACCTTGTTGTTTTGGTCCAAAATGGTCACAAATCCTGAATTGTCCATCTGTTCAAGGTATTTGGCCCTAGACCAGCATACGCCTGAATAAAGGTGGTCCCCATGGATCACAGGTCTACAGACAAATGCGCCAGGCAGGAAAATGGTCTCCAGATATTGACCTTCCAAACTGAACCGCTTGAATGAATTGTGCCCTCTTGAACTACAAAGGAGTGTGGGCGTCTTGCCATTCCTGGCGTCTACACATAGGCCATGCACGGTTTTGAACTGACCGTCCCCATGACCGTCCCCTCCGAATTTCCGGATGAAATTGCCTTTAGCATCATACTGCAGTACAAACTGGGACCCGTATCCATCTGCGACATAAAGGTCCCCATTTGGACCTACTGTAGTCTCCGTAGGGGTGTAGCGCATGCTACTGTCATAGATTCCCTCCTCTTTTGGGGATTTGATTTCCCCGACAGTTTTTCCCTTTAAGTCCGTTTTGATGACCCGCCCGCCGTTGTCCACAATCCAAAGAAACTCCTCTCCTCCTTCATCTACATAAGTCAATCCATGTGCTGCAGGCAAATTGAGGGTCCAAGAATCAAGGAGTTTACCCGACTGAGCGTAGACGAGAATGTTGTTTTTAACTTCATCTGTAACCATGAACAATCTCCCTTTACGATCCATAACCATTTCGTGACAGTTGAGGACAGGTGTTTTGGCCGGATCTAAATTGCCCCAATTCATGTCAACTTTATACTTAAAATCTCCATGCCCGATGATGGCATCCTTGGCAAGCGCAAAAGGAAGTGAAGGTTGTATGCTCATAGCGATTCCTGTTAATGCAGTGGTTTTCAAAAACTGCCTTCTGTGTAGCTTCATAGATGAAGTGGGTCTAAGGTAACCCTAATATAAAAAATTTAACAGTAGATAAGTCACAAAAAAGCAATGCTATGCAGTATGCCTGTTACTTTATCAAAAAAAGGATGTGCAATAAATTCAATTTTGTATATTTCAATAAAAACCCTTTAACCTATGAAATTAAAAATTCTCCAAATGCTGGGATTTGTGATGCTAATTTCAGTATCTGCCCCAGTTTATGCCCAAAAAATCGCCCTACAAATGTACAGCCTTAGGGAACAGATGAAATCCGATGTCCCCGGAACGCATGCAATTATCCCAAAAATGGGGATCAATTACATTGAAGGAGGGGGTACTTATGGCATGTCCAAAGAAGCATACCAACAATTGCTCAAAGACAACAAACTGAGTGTTGTAGCTGTAGGCGCAGATTACAAGCAACTTCAGGAAAACCCCCAGGCCATTATCGACAATGCAAAAGCCTATGGTGCCAAATACGCAACTTGCTTTTGGATACCTCACACTTCAGGTAAGTTCAGCATTAAGGAAACGGAGGAAGCCATAGCGCTTTTTAATCAAGCAGGAAAAAAACTAAAAGACGCAGGCATTACCCTTTGCTACCATCCACACGGCTATGAATTTACACCTCACAAAGATGGAGTATTATTCGATGTGATGCTTGAAAATGCCCAAAATTTCGCGTTCAACATGGATGTTTTTTGGGTTCAAATGGGAGGAGGAGATCCATTGGCAATCATGCAGCGGTATCCCAACAAATTTCCCCTTCTTCATTTGAAAGACAGGGCTAAGGGAACTCCTGGCAGTACCGATGGCAGAGGAGATGTAGAAACTAATGTTGTCTTAGGTACAGGAGATATTGACATCAGAGGTTTGATCAAACAAGCTCAAAAATCCAAGACTAAGTACCTCATTATTGAGGATGAATCCTCAAGATCGCTTGAGCAGATACCTCAAAGTGTAGCGTACATTAAAAAAATTATGGCTGAAAAGTAACCCCAAGTGGCTTTTGTTAAAGAAAGAATGTCCATTACGGATTACTGCTTTCAGATTTTTTCCACATAAACCAACATCTTAAGCTGATTTATTTCAACAAAAAAGAGAGCCAAAGTTAAGGGCTCTCTTTTTTGTTGATGCTTTGAAAAGCTATTATCTCAGTCTTAGTTCAACTCTCCTGTTGCGCTGATGTATTTCTTCATTGCAAGGTTTGTCTCCGCAATCTGTGACAGGTTGGGATTTTCCAAATGACTCATCATGAAGTCTGGAAGCTTCCAGTCCTCTGTTGATAAGATAATCCTTGACAGCTTTAGATCTACGTTCAGACAGTTTTTTATTGTATGTATCTGTTCCTCTTTGATCTGTATGTCCTGCAATATACAATTGTAGATTAGGCATTCTTTTCAACATGATAGAAACCTTTTCAAGTTCTTTTTTGTGAACAGGTCTTAATTTGCTCTTGTCATAGTCAAAGTAAATTGTCGGAACTTGGTTTAGATCACTTTGTAAAGCACCTAACAGAGAAGCAGGATCACAAGGGTCTTGACCTTCAAATTCTTTTGGTAACTCATACTGCTTTTCAGGGTCAGAAAAAGCTTCTAGAACCAATTCTGATCTTCTGTTGAGTTGATGTTCAGCTTCAGGACATGGCACGCCATTGCCGCAATCATTGGTAATTTTTTCTTCTCCAAACCATTCTAGCCTTACCCTTTCTGGCGCCACGTTATATTTAGCCAGGTAATCCCTGACAGCATCTGCCCTTCTTTGACTCAGTGCCTGATTGTAGGCATCAGATGCTCTGGAATCTGTGTGGGCTGCTACCAAAAGATTTAGGTAGTTGTGTTGTGTCATCAGCTTACCCACATGATCAAGATTAGCCTGAGCATCCTGACGGATAAATGACTTGTCCAAATCATAATATATCAGATCGACATATACAGGAAGTCTATAGGGAATTGCAGCTAGTCTATACTCCCTTTCCAACACCTCTCCTTGAAGACCTTTAGTAGTCAGGGAATTGTCGTTGATGGTAAAATAACCTTTCTTATTGATGCTCAAAGAATAATCAGTTTCAGGAGCGAGCTCTGCAGTCAACTCTCCTTTTTGAGTTCTGCTGACAGGTACAGTTTGTGTGTTGCCACTATCTCTAAGAATCGCATCCAATTCTGTAGTGATGACATTCCCATCACAGTCAATTACCCTAGCCAGAAGTTTTTTGTAAAGCTCGTCGATTTGATAGATATCATCTAGACCCAACCCTCCTACTCGATTGGAAGAAAGGTATTGCTTACCATCTGCAGAGGCTACAAATGAAAAATCGTCTCTTACACCATTATATGGCTTTCCAAGGTTGGTGACATTAGAAAATTCTCCTGCTTTCAAGTCAGCACTGAAGATATCCATCCCTCCCAAACCAGGATGTCCTTTGGAAGAAAAGTAAAATTTACCTTCTAGTCTTGAAGGATGACTTTCATTTGCTGCAGTATTGATCACTGAACCCAAATTTACAGCTTCACCAAAGTTCAGATCAGCATCATAAGTAATGTAATACAAATCATATCCCCCATATCCTCCTGGCATGTTTGAAGCAAAATATATTCTTTTAGCCTCCTCATCCACGTATGGGTTCATGACGCCATACTTGAATTGATTGTTGATTGGAAGTGATTTAGATTCAGATAAAACACCATTTTCCCCTAACCTTCCAAAATAGATCTGGGGGAAATTTTCAAGCTTGGTTTCTTTCAATCCTTTTTTCTGATCCAAAAATACGGTATAAAATAACAACCCCTTCTCTTTCATAAAACTGGGGTCCGTCATATGAAGGGTGTTCTTCAGATCAGGATTGATGGTGGAAAGTTTACCGCTTTTATCCATCGCATAAAGCTTGTAAAACTCCCTATCATTGAATGTACTCTTCTCGCTACTGTATTTATTGTTTTTAGCATCCAGACGGATAGATGGCATATTTGAAGACCTTACAGCTCCTCTATCACTTGAAAAATATGTTTTTCCAGACTGGTCTTGGGCAAAACCATAATCAGATCCTGTGCTGTTAGCACCTGCCAAAGGGGTAAGCTTGACATTGGCCTTTGATGCATTTAACTTTTTGATCGTGTCAAATCCAATCTGAGGAAAATCAGCTTGTGTATATCCTTTATCTTTTAGCAATTGATCAACATCGATTCCTTGGTCCGATTGAAGTGCAGCAAGCAAATATGCCGCATAGTCTTCTTTCGTTGACTCTTTATATGCAACTGTCTTTTTCCACCATTCATATGATTTAGTGTATTCACCAACAATCCTATAAGTCTCAGCTACTTTAACCGCTGTCCTATAAGATGCTTTTTTGTTGTAGGCCTCCTCGTAAACTTCTGCAGCATGCTGAAAATTTTCAAGGTCAAATTGCTTATCCGCGTATCGGATAAGAGCATTCTGTGCATTCGATTGGGTAAGGGTGATTGTGAACGCAAAGAATGTGATGAAGAGTAATCTGAAAAACTGTTTCATACTAAAACCATCTAGGATTTTTAAGTGTTACATTTTTATGAAATAAGTAGTATCCAACGGAGACTTCATGGGAATTGTATCTCCTGTCATTGGTAAGAACATTAAGGTTCTGGTCATAAGCGTAGCCTATTCTGAGGTGATCAGTGGCAAAAACTTCTACAATATAGGCAACTGCTGTCTTGTTGTTAAGGTTTGTTTCTAAATTATCCTTCCACTTTTTAATATTAGCACGGTATGAAGCACCTAACCATAGTCTTTCTTTAAAAAGAAACATACCGTTTAAATCAAAATTAGTCGGTGAGCCTTTTACTTCTTTAAAAAGAAAGCTTGGTTTAAACTGGATATTGTCTGAAATCGGCACCATGGCACCAGCAGTGAGGTAGTAATGGAAGTCATGAAAAGCCAAAGCAATATCTTCCTTTTCCAATATTCTTTTACCGACCATATTGAAGGCACTAAAACCAGCATAGATTCTATCAGTATGAAAAAACAGTCCGGCATTCATATTTGGGGTAAATAAAATGTTTTTCCCAAAAGGCAAATTCGGATCATTCGGATCATTGTATGCCAGCATATCACCATCCATCAAGTACTGAGAGGCACCAGCACTCAACCCCAAACCTAAAAATGATTCATTGCCGGTCTGAATTCTATAAGCATATGTCAAAAGCCCTGAAGTGGTTTTAGTAGGTCCAATTTCATCTGCTAATAAAGACATTCCAAATCCCATTCTCCCTTCATTGGAACTTAAATCAGCCGATAAAGAAAAGGTGCGTGGAGCGCCGGGAAATTGCATCCATTGATTTCTATAGGTCATCTGCACATATCCCTCATTTTTATACCCTGCATATCCCGGATTGATATGAAGACCATTGAATATGTATTGGCTGAATTGGGGCAACTGCTGCCCCATCACCAAAAACGGACAAATAAAAATGGCCGTTGTTAGAAAAAACTTTAGAATGCTTTTGTATTTCATATTCATCTTGAATTACTTGACGATTTTGACCTCTCCCGGCTTCACTACTTGGAGCCATCCTTTAAACTCATGGCTTTTGCCTTGTCTGTCCACTGTTCTGAGAATATAGAAGTAAGTACCTGCTACAAGTTTGGTTGCCTCCCAGTCGTTTTGATAATTGGCTCTCTGGAAGACGTGGTCACCATATCTATTGATGATTACCAGTTCATTGCTCTCAAACTTATCTAAACCTTTAATTTCAAACTTATCATTCTTGCCATCTCCGTCAGGAGTAATGGCGTTAGGAATAAAGAATGGATTGATTCTGTTAAGATCCGTTGCAGAATTGTTGCTCAAATCAAAATCCTGATAAGCTGAACTTACCTGAACTGTATTAAGAATTGTCAGTGGCATTGGACTTGGCAATTCTTCTGCTTCTACTTTTAGCTTGATTTTCAATTCAGCGTCAGCAGGAAGATTTGGTATCAGCCATTTCACTCTTGATCCTTCCACCTGTACAGAAATTGCCACATCTGGGTAGTTTACAGAATGGGTGTAGCTGACATATTTCAATCCCATCGGAAGAATATCTTCAATCAATACATCTTTTGCATCATAGCCGCCGATGTTCCTGACTTCGATATCATAGTCAAACACATCACCTTCCCAGATCCCGATACCATTTGAATTTTTAGAAATCTCCAAATCAACTATGAAAGATGCCAACACCCTAGGACTTTCAACTTCTCCGTCAAAAGAGCCTTTCCTAGCCAATAGCCTGTTGACTATCTCTCCTTGATTAAGAACCATTGCATTAACCTGTACCGTCAATGACTCATTGATTCCTAATCTGCTGATGTTCCAGAATACATCTCCATCTGTAGGTATATCAGAACTGATAAACATAAGCTCCTCCGGAAGTACATCTTCCATGTAGATGTCTTCAACTTCAAAAGCACTTTCGTTGGAGATAGTTATAGTGTAAGTGATAATGTCACCGACTGCTGCTTCATTCACATTGACTGTTTTTTCCAATCTCAAAACAATCGGTCTCACTTGAACAACAACCTCTGCTTGTCCACAGACTGGGGTAGGACTGCTGGAATCACAGATGTTATAAACAAATCTATCAGTTCCCGAGAAACCTGGGTTCGGTGTATAGAGAACAGTTCCATCAGAGTTGACAACAGCTGTTCCATTTGATGGCTGAGAAACAAGGTTGATACTGCTGATCACATAAGGGAGTACGCTAAATGTATCATTGTCAAGTATTGTTATTGTTATAGCTCTATCTTGGTTGGTGATTACAGCATCGTCTACAATTGAAATTTGGTTTCCATTTACTTGAATGGTGACAGTAGCCAAAGAACAGTTGCCTGGATTTAATAGCTCACAGATTCTGTATTGCAGAACATAAGTTCCTGTCGACGTACCCGGTCTAACAGATAACGTTCCATCAGAAGCCAAAATCAGTCTATCATCACCATTAACTACCGTTACACTTACAGAAGTTGCACTTAGAGGAACTCCATTTAATATATCATTCTCGAGTACATTTAGCGTAGAAGAGCTTCCTCTTGCACCATCTACCCCACTGATTTGATCAGGGTTTGCAAGAATTGGAGCAGGAATGACTTCAACTGTAAGCGTTGAATTAGAACAGTTGCTTGGATTTAATACTTCACAGACAGTATAGGATATGGTATAAGTACCAGCTGGAGTATTTGGAGCCAATACCACTGTTCCATCCTGATTTACAGTGAGTGGACCATTTGTCGTTGGCAACACATTTACAAATCCTACGGGAATCGGATCTCCGTTTAGTGTGTCATTCTCAAGAACATTGATATTTAATACACCACCAGTTAAACCATTTACGTCTACAAGTTGATCATCATTAGCACTCAACACTGCTGAAAGTACAGTAACCTCAACTGTTGCTTCAGATGTATTTGTAGGATTCAACAAGTCAATCAATGAATAAGTCAGCAAATAGACTCCTGCAGGCGTACCTGCTGCTACACTGATAATTCCTGTTGAGGTGTTCAAGGTAAGTGCAGCATCAGCAGATACAACCGCTAGGCCGG
>DAIPZN010000065.1:0-25536 GCA_036782195.1 Cyclobacteriaceae bacterium
TATTAATCCAATTCATTAAATCACCCTGAACATGATTAAGCTTAAAACAATTTTTACCTTTTTTCTACAATATTCACCTGGCTGCGCATTTTTGCTGTTTAACTTGATGGTATTCTGCCATGCGACAGGTGCACGTGCTGATAACTGTCAGGATTACCTTGTAATGGTTTCAGGAGATACCCTATTTGGTACTGTTGAACATATCAATTCGAGAAGTATAAGCCCAAAATTCCATTCCAAAATCAGATTGACTGATGCTAGAAGAAAACAGCGGAAATTTTCCCGAAAAGGGATTGCAGCTTTTAAAAGTGATGGGGCAATATATGAAAGCTTTTGGTTGAGACAGAGGTCCAGATGGATCACAATCGACAATCCTGTTTATATAATGAGGAAGAGAAAAGGTGAACAAACTTTCCTTAAATTGATCGAAAAAGGAAGTTTAACCCACTATCATCTGGAATGGTGGGAACAGGGAGAAAGTACCCTGATGTGGATGGATCTCATCAAAAGAGAAGGGGACCCCTACTTAATCAGGGCGACACAAGGGATACTTGGACTGAAAAAGAACGTTTTAACAAGGTATTTCTGGGACTGTCCAGAAATAGTCAGGCAAATTGAATTCAAAGAAGTCTCTGCAATCAGTCAAGTCGTGGGCTTTTATAATAGTACCTGTGGTATGGTGAGAAGTGATTGATCTTGCATGGATTTTTATTTAAATTAAGAAATCTTGGGAACATTTATTCCTTACAATTGACCGTCATGAGAAATGGAATTCTGAAAAACCGGCAGCACGACCCAAGGATGGTCTATAGAGGAGAAAGCGCTTCTAGGCTGGATAACCTGACTGATGCGGTTTTTGGCATTGCGATTACGCTGCTGATATTCAACCTGGCCAATCCCAACTCCTTTACCGATCTGCTGGAATTTACCAAAACCTTACCTGCGTTCCTGATCAGCATCTCATTTATCATCTTGATCTGGAATGAGCACCTGGAGTTTTCGGAAATCTATTCTCTACATGATACGAGATTGACTGTACTCAATACGGTATTCATTTCTCTGGTAATTTTTTATGTGTATCCGCTGCGGTTTTTGACTTTGTTTCTGACCAACAACTTTTTTCGGACCGACATTAAGATCAGTATTCGTGGCGATCAGGTACCTTACCTGATGATCTATTATGGTTTTGTGGCCTTTGCCTTATATTTCATTTTATATCTGTTTTACCAAAGAGCAGGTCAACTCAGCAGCGAACTTGAGTTGAACAGCTTTGAGACTTTCTATACCAAAAGCCAGAAGAAAAGGTTATTGATCATGTTTGTTGTACCACTGATTTCCATCCTATTGACACTCATAGTCAATAATTATTCATTTATTTGGGCTTCTGTAGCAGGTGGACTGACTTATTTGCTCTATACCCCTTTGATTCTGGGATGGCATCATCGATACAAAAAACAATCAGCATCCTTTAGCCATGTATAATTTCGTCAATACCCCTCTCGGGTGGTTTCACCTCTTTGCAGCACTGCTAGCCATGCTTTCAGGCTTATTTGTTTTATTCAAACCCAAAGGAACAAAACTTCACAAAAATGCAGGATATTTTTACGTGACAGCTATCATTGCTGTCTGTGGTTCTGCGCTTTTGATTTATAACCTGACGGGCTATTTTGGAATATTCCATCTCCTGGCATTGGTCGCTTTGGCTACCCTGGTTGCCGGAATGATTCCCCTTTTCTTAAAAAACAAAAGCTATCGTGTTTTTCATCTATGGTTTATGTACTATTCAGTCATTGGCCTCTACGCAGCTTTTGCCTCAGAACTCAGTGTGAGGATTCCCGAAAGACCATTTTATACTATGGTAGGAATAGCAACTGCGATGATATTTGTTGCAGGATCATTTTTTATAGTAAAAAAAGAAAAAGTCTGGAGCAGGTATTTTGCCAATTGAATTCTCTTCAAAAAAAGCAAGTACAAAATGGATTATAACTAAAAAGATCTACAAAAGCCCGGCAACCATTGTAGAATGGTGCCGGGCTTTTGCAATTTTAATTAATAATTTCAGCTATATGAGGGTCCACCGCTTTTGGTTTTGTCCACATTGCGGTTGGGATTATTCTGAAGATGATCGGGAATCTCACCGTCTTCCTCGAGAAATTTATCCTTAATATCATCCTCCTTCTCCAAAGCTTCTCCCTCTTTGCCGGGTTTCATATCTGCTTTGTATTTTTCGGTATCTGAAGGACTCCCCTTTTTGTTGGTGGTACCTTCCTTCACATTTCTTTCTGCCATATCCTTATTGGTTTGGTTCGTCTTGTATGATAAACGTCAGGACATTAGGGAAGTTGGAGAATCAGGTTGTAAGCTTTCTGTTTCAGTTTATATAATTTAAGTGATCTCCACTACTCCACGAAGGGCATGTAGATTCAATGGTATGATGATATGAAACACAGCGCCATGGTCAGCTTTGCCTTCAGCAAACAAATCTCCCTGGTGATTCCGCGCAATTTTCCTACATAAAGCCAAGCCAATTCCGGTACCTTCATAGTCAGTCTTCCTGTGCAGCCGCTGAAAAATATTGAAAATCTGTTCGGCCTGTTCCTGGCTAAATCCTATCCCGTTATCTTGAATGCTGATATCACAATATCTGAGGTTAGCAAGTAACTGAAGCTTTTGTATTTCCGATGCATCCAATTCTCTTAATCCAATATGGATAAGCGGCTTGGGAGTTTTTCTTGCAAATTTTAATGCATTGCCGATCAGGTTTCCAAACAATTGGTACATCTGAAGTGGATTTGCATTCAAAACAGGTAAGGAGTCACTTGTGACAGTGGCCTCTTTTTCAGCTATTACCAATTCAAAATCCCCAAGAATCTGAAGGAAGAGTTCGTTGAGGTCTACTTCTTGCATCTCAGATGATTTACTGGAGACTTCAGAGAAAGTCAACACATCCTTGATCAATGCATGCATTCTTGCTGAGCTTGTTTCAATTTTTTCCAGATATATTTTGACCTGCTCATTGGGATGGTCAACAAGCATTTTATCCATCAGCTGCGAAAAAATCCTGATTTT
Source organism: Cyclobacteriaceae bacterium (assembly GCA_036782195.1). Lineage (GTDB taxonomy): Bacteria > Bacteroidota > Bacteroidia > Cytophagales > Cyclobacteriaceae > DAIPZN01. The sequence continues at coordinate 3,070 of DAIPZN010000065.1, forward strand.
CCGAATAGGTTCTTGAAGGTCATGGGAAGCGATATAGGCAAACTGCGCAAGATCTGCATTTGATTTTTTGAGATGTCTATTGGCTACTTCAAGTTCTTTGGTGCGTGATGCCACTACCTCCTCAATTTTCTTTCTTGCAATGACCTCTTGGGTAACGTCAATGACTACTCCCATTACTCCTGTAATGCTTTTGGATGAATCTCTGTATGGTGTAAAGTCAATATTTTGAAAAACCTCTTTGGTCTTTCCTTTCCGCTTCATCAATACCCTATGACCGTTTGCATTGAAAGGCTCCCCTTTTTCATAGACTTCATCCAGTATTTTTTTGAAGTCTTGGCCTGATGATACTTTTAATGTATCGCTTACAGGCAATCCCAATACTTCATCGGAAGACTTATCCCAAAGATCCAATATAGCTTTATTGGCAATTTCCACTATATGCTCAGGCCCATGAAGAATGCACATAGGGACTGAAGACTGCATGATCATGCTTTTAAAGTTTTTCTCGCTCAGTTCTATTTTCTGCTTTGCCTCATGCAGATCCGTCACATCAGCTGCCGTGTTCATCACGCCATATACCTCTCCGTTATCATCAAATAGTGGGGTGTAACTATAATTGAAATAATATCTCTGGAGCGCTCCATTGATCTCTAAATCGACCTGTTGGTTGCGTGCATGTATGGCCACACCAGTTTGGTAAACCTCTTGGAGCTGCTGTATAAACCGCTCGTTTTTAAACTCAGGAAGTGCTTCTTCAAATTTCTTACCGATGATATTTGGGCCTTTTCCCCAAGTGTCAATAATAGATTGATTGAGTAAGTGGAGCCGCATTTCTTTCCCCCTAAATACACCTATAGGAAATGGGGCACTTTCCATCAAACTTCGGATTTCCTGTTCTGCTTTTTGCATTTCTTTGGCAGCACATACTTGCTCGGTCACATCTACCGCCACAGCTATTATACCTGTCACCTTTCCAGAAACATCCAATAGCGCTCTATAAATGAAATTCACATAAACGGTGGAAATCACACCATTCCTCGGAAGGTTAATCGCAACAGCCTGAGCAGCATAGGTTTCTCCAGTATTCAAGACATTTTCAAGAATTGCTTCAAAGCCCTGACCCTTTGCTTCATGGAGACCAACAAAAACCGGTTTGCCTACGATTTCACTTTCATTTTTACCCCATAATTCGAGCATTAGCTGATTGGCAAATTCTACTTTTAGCTCATGTCCACGCAGCACACATATGGCCACAGGAGCCTGTAAAATGATATCGTTGAGATCTATGGCCTGAGCTTGTGAAAAAAGTTTATTTTTGCTGATAAATCCATTAGTATCAACATTTGGCTTGGACTTTTCACCTACAGCCAAGATCCCATCTATCGTTCCGAGCTCACCTATTATTGGGCTAAAGGTGTATCTCCCAAAAAAATGAACCAGATTTGGATCAACAGGTGAAAGAGTCCCTGATTTTCCCAAAGTAATCGCCTCCCCTGTTTCTACTACGTGTTTTATAGCCTCATAAGGCCCTTCCCAATCTTTTCCCCAGAAATCAGGGCCAGCTTTTCCCAAAGCTTGGGTATACTTACCAAAGGCTTTCAAACTCTCTTTTAAAGCCTCATTGTAAAATTGCAGCAAGTCCTTCCCCCACCACAGCAACATGGGAAACTCACCTTGAAGCAATACATTAAGGGTGGTTTTCAGGCTTTGTGGCCATTGATCACAAGGACCGAGTGGAGTTTCTCCCCATGCAAACGACCGGGTCAAATCGCCCATTTCACCCCCACCCCGGAGGAAGTGAAATGTATTATTCTTGAATAAGGAAGATACTGACATTGAGGTATAAGGTTAGCTTAATGCTGATTCATCGGTAGGGAGACTTGATTTAAGGAATTTTCAAAGGAGAGAATAGATGCTACTACCCTAACAAATAAAACGGTTATATGGAATATAACTCTTACAAGATTTCACACCTTTATTAATGAATGGCTTCTCTAACCTCAAGTGGTAAATGCTCATTTTCATAAACATATCGCTTAAGCGCGTCGCCTACCGAAGGCAACAAAACCCCTTTCTCACTCTGAAGCACACTGTTTAATGGTCTTGCAGCTGGAAAACCTAATGATGCCACAGGTACCCCCAAAACCAGACTTGGGTCCAAACCAGCAGCTTTGGCAGCTTTTCGGGCAAGTTCTGCCCATGTGATTTTACCTTTATTGGTCACATGAAAAATTCCCACACCCCCATCTAGCAACAGATCAATTGATTCATTTACCAAATCAGGCACATAGGTAGCTGTCATCCACACGTCGTCTGCGGCTTCAAAAACATCCCCTCCCGAAATCACCCGAAGGGCGTGATACACAAAATTATGTTTGTCCCAGGGACCAAAAAAACTGCTGGTCCTGATGATCAGCGCATCAGGGTTGAGCTGCTGGATCTGATCTTCTGCTGAAGCTTTGCTTCTCCCATATACATTAATCGGATCTTTGGGATCACTTTCAAGGTATGCCGTCTTCTTTTCTCCCCCAAAAACCAAATCCGATGAAAAGGTGAGAAAAGGAATCGATAAATTATGGCAGGCTTTGGCCAATGCCACTGCTCCAGAGCCGTTCACTTGCATACAACTTTCAACATCTTCTTCTGCATCATCCACCCGAACATACCCAGCAGCATTGATCACAGCCCATGGATTAAGTTGACGAATAGTTTCTTCAAAGTTGACAGGATTGGAAAGGTTCATTACCTCCCTTCCCACTTGGTGGAGCTGTATGTTTCTTGCTTCACATATCCTGCTAAAAGCGGCACCCAAGGTACCTGTCTTACCTATAAGCAGGAGTGGCTGACAAGGTTGCTCAGTGCTTACTTCCCTTGTTTTTTCCCTACCTGTAAGACCATATTGGACCCTACCCTTTCTCTGCCACCAACCTTCTTTTTCCAAAACCGGATGTGTAAAAGTACGCTTGTGGTTGAGCCCTTTGATCAGCCTAGCCAATGCGGTCGGTTTTGGAAACCCTGCTTTTAAATTAAACACTCCCGGTTCGTATACTCCTCCAGGTCTGGTACAGAGCTGATTCCAACCATATAAGCCGAATATTGCCCAACAGGTAATGGCCTGTATAGGCACCCCATTATCACGAAGTTTGTTGACCGCTTTCCACATTACATTGAACCATCTCATCTGTCCTTCCCTCGTACTGTGGAGATGGCATTCGGTGATCGCCATCGGAAGGTTTAGGTAACCCCAGGCTTCTCTGAGCAAGACTGATGGGCCATTGGGTTCTTGAAGTGGCACATGCACTGTATGGATATCTGCATACCGGTGCTTTCCGTTGCCTCCATGAAATTCTGTCGGATAAAGCTCCAGTTTTTCATCTAGGTATCGTTCTGATGTAAGATAATAATTGAAGCCTGCCACATCAGGTTCACAGGGATTGTCTTTGAAATACAGGATATCACTTGCTGCGATCCCCGCCTTGACCATGTACTTCCACATAAAGTGCTGTTGATCTACCCTACCGGCTAAAAGGTCATAGGACAGCCATCTTCTATTGTTCTCAAATTCCGCTTGATAAGAAAGCAGAGGGGTGCTGTAACACTTGCTTAAATCCTCGGTTTGGATCAACTTGGCCTGTGGATTTACTTTGCGGATCTCCCGCATTGCAAGAACAGTGGCCTTACACTCGCTGATCAAAATCCTATAAAATGAAAAATCATCTTTAAAATGCGGAAACCAATGCCCATAAAGCCCACAGAACCTAGCTGTGGTCAGAGGTTCATTGACTGGAGTAAAGTGGCTTAAATGGGGAAATTTTTCAATCAGCTCCCGGCTATACACAGCCAGACCTTCTTCAAATGAACCATCAAAAAAATTGACATATGCAGGCCCGCTTCCATGATGGACAAGTCCGACAATAGGAGTGATTTTCTCCTTTTGCAATGCCTCTACCATTTGCTCCGCAAAAGTCCAATCGATTTTAGATGATGCATCAGGCTTGTGTTTTTCCCAAAGTAAGGGATATCTAAGGGTTTTGATTCCGAGGCTACCAATGAGTTGGATGTCTTTTACATTCCTGAGATAATGCCCTGAATACTCCAATTGATCATGGTAAGCATCTCCAACTCTATTGAGGGTGCATTCTATCCCTCCCCATATTTCTATTGCACTTACTCCTTTAGTCATGTTCATGGTTCACATAAAAAATACCGGTCAAATAACAGCATGCGCATGCCAATGACTCTTTTTTCAATTTTACAAGACAACAATAACAGGCCCAAACACTGGTAATTATGGCCTAGAATTTGAATTTAATTATTAGTATTTCCGACTGAAAGTTAGTTTGCTTTATTCAAGTCAAAATAACTCCCATTATTAAGGATTTTGACCTTTACAAAAAATTCATTGTAGCGGGAAAAGGTTTTCTGCCCTGATCCTAAAGAAAGAAAAATATGGAATTGGTGTCAACCTGTAGCTTATTTAGCCAAAGCTGTAGCGAAAACACCCTATGGCTCAAATTCAATACGCATAAAAAAAAACCCGGCACAACCGGGTTTTCTAGTACCTAAGCATCAAAGCTTAGACCGTAACGCGCTTGTTTGTCTTTTTATAAGACTTCATGAAATAATAGACAAACCCTGCTTGGGGAATCAAGACCAGAAGCATTTTGGGTAAAATGAATCCGGAACCTGAGCCAATATCGATTCCCAACCACCTGAGTGAAGTCAAAATTGTGACTACAGCAAGCAGCGCAAACATATTGGCTTGAATCAATTTTCTATTGTTTTTCATAGAAAGTAAAAGGGTGATTAAGGATAAAATAGAGTGTAAATCAGGATCAACAGCAGGCTATTGACCCTGTTTAAACTCTAAGTTGGCAGTAATTTTTCATAATGCCAAGCATCTCATCCTATCCAAAACCCGAGTTTTACCAACTCAAATTCAGGGTTTTATGAATTTTTGTTTTACGTAAAAACAATTATGTTGATCACCCTTTCATAATTGTAATTCGGCAGTTTTCCTGTTCTTTATATTTTTTTTTAGAGGCGAAAAAAAAATTTAAAATTCTTAATCTTTTTTTCTTATCGACAGAAAAACATCCTTGTAATGAAGATCCCGCCATCATCGCCTGCACCTGCATGACTTTCCACAGCACTGGTCACATACATCAATTTGAATCCTTCCGAACCCAACTCCATTATCCTCGCCCCAATCATGGCATCGTTTGAAGCAATATTCTGGAAGTTGATTCCCGTTGCACTAAAAAAGTTCAGCAACTTTGTCTCATCAAACTTGTCCACCTTAAGCTCTTTTCTACTGATCTCACGTTGTCCTGATTTTTTGCCATCTGTACGACTGGTTCTGAACTGTTCAGTGTCAACATCGGTCATGTTTTCAATAATTCTGGATCTACCAAGACCCATGGGCACTATTGACTCTACTACGGTCACAACTTTCCATTCTTTGACTGCTTCTTCTGATATTTGAGCAAAAGCTTGGGAGGTAGCCGCAAGTGCTACCAAGAGGATAAAGGAAACTTTCTTCATACATACGGGGTGTTTGAAAATGGTGGGAAATAATAGTTTTTAGGTAATTAATGTAGTATTACGAGAGAGTTGGCAAAAGGATTTTAAATCTGTTTTAAAAGTAGAAGAAGCTCTTCCTTTCTTCTTGATGCAACTTCTATCTCGCTGTTGTCATGTAGAATTAAATGCCCTCCTTTACCCTTTTGATAAGCACGCACTTCTTGTAAGTTGATCAAATGTGAATTATGGACTCTGAAAAACCCATAAGGAGTCAGTAAATCCTCAAAAGATTTTAATGTCTTGGAAACAAGAAGCTTTTGTCCTGACCGGAAATACAAAATAGTATAATTGCCATCTGCCAAACAGCGGCAAATTTCTTTTACATAAATATATTCCAATCCAGTTGATGTAGGAATTGCTATTTTGGGATTGCCAAATTGCAATTCCATTTTTCGCATTAATGCCCACTTTTGATCAGTTTCTTCTTTTCTGTTTCGGAACTGACAGAATTTCCTTATAGCCATAGCCAAATCATCTCGATCTATAGGCTTTAATAAGTAATCCACAGGATTGAATTTAATTGCAGGTAAGGCAAAATGCTGATGGGCTGTTGTGAAAATTATTGAAAAATCAAGTTCTTTTAAGTTCCTCAGTAAAAAAAAAGCATCATGGTCGGAGAGTTGGATATCGAGAAATACCAATTCTGGTTTATGGGTTTCGAGCAAATCAGCTGTTGATTGTATTTGGGTTGCACAACCTACCACATCTACATCAGGGTGATGTTTGCTAAGCAATATTTTTAGCCTGTTTGCACTCTCAGGCTCATCTTCTACTATCAAGGTTTTAATTTTCTGGTTCATTATGCCGGTAATAGTATTCCAACTTCAAGCCCATGCTCGAGATCTTTATAAGAAATTGTTTTTGTTCCGTCCAAGTTACCTTTGTTCAGTAAATCTAAGCGACCCTGTGTAATGCTGATGCCCATGGGTTGGTGAGGTATAGCCACCGAATCGAGATCACGATTTTTTCTTCCAGCTCCATTGTCCCTGATTTTAATTTCCCAATTACTTCCCGATTTGCTAATAATTACCTGTATTACACCATCACACTCCACTTTTGAGATTCCGTGCCAAATCGCGTTCTCTACCAATGGCTGTAGGATCAAGGGTGGCACCATGATCATTTGGACTGCATTTTCAGGATCACATTTTACCTCAAAAAGCAATTTTTTCCCTAAGCGTAGAGATTCAAGTGCAACATATTGTTCTAACATCAATATTTCTTGATGAAGACTTATCTCTTTGTATTCCGAATTCTCCAGAGTCATCCTAATTAATTTGGAGAATTTTCCGAGATAATAATCCGCGTCTTCTGCTTGGTTTTTGAGTAAAAAATTACTGATGGAACTTAATGCATTGAAAATAAAGTGGGGGTTCATCTGAGCTCGAAGTGCCTTCATTTCTAACTCAGTTTGCTTCATTTGATGTTCAGCTGACAATTTAGCCTTTTGATAATTGAGCTTCTTCTTGTTTAAGAATATGATCCACCCAATCAATAGCAACAATCCAGCTGAAGCCATCATATACAAACTAGACAATTGAGCTTCTTTTTCTTTTTCCAGTTCTAAAATTTCCTTTTCCGCTGAAAATAGTGCATTTAGCTCCTTTTCCTTCATTTGATACTCATATTCAATCTGGATACGTGTGATTTTTTTCTCGTTTTCCTGATTGAATAAGCTGTCTTTTAAGGATGTGTACCTTTTGTAATGGTAAAGTGCAAGACTGGGATTATTCAATTCTTCATAAGATCCGGAAATTTGGTGATGTGCTTCCATCTTCCTGGAAATAGACCTAGCTGTTTCTGCCTTTGCCAATGCTTTTGTCTGAAATAAAATCCTATCTTTTGGCTTGGAGGCAAGTTTAGCAATTTCAAGGTAAACGAAACTCATATTTAGCGGATCGTCGATCTCCTCATATAACTTCAGTGCATCATTATAGTATTCTTTAGCCATTACCTTATCTCCCTGCCTTCGTTTAAAAACTCCTAAATTTGCATAATCAGAAGCTATTCTTCTTTTATTTCCAATAGTCAAATTAATGGAAAGTGCATCCAGAAGCATTTGTCCAGATTTTTCATAATCCCCCAATTCGGACAATATGTTTGCAAGATTCCCCATCGCTAAAGCTTTGGCTTGCAGGTGTCCCAGTTCTTCGAAAAGTGTGATGGCCTGACTATAATAATCTATTGCAAGTGGAAACTGCTCAAGGTTCTTGTACACTAAGCCCAAATTGTTGAATAAGTTTCCTTTTTCTGTGACATCATCAACTTCTGAATAAGAAAGTGCTTCGAGAAACAGCGCTAGGGCTTTAGGATAATCAGAAATGGCTAAGAACACAACACCTGAATTCGTAAGGCTATTAATTAGGTTTTTCTTCATGCCTAATCTCCTGAAAGCATCCGAGGCATAATCATGATGCTGCAATGCATTTTTATAATCAGCGTTGTTGTAGTAAATAAGGGCTATATTATTTGCCATTCGAGCTGTGCCCCTTTCGTCATCCACTGATTTATAGTAAGCCATGACTTCCTTATACATTTGCAAAGCCTTTAAATCCTCACCCATATACCAATAATTCACACCAAAACTATTTAGAGAATTGGCTCTTTTCCCTAATAGGCTTTGATTTTCGGAAAGTTGTAAGGCAGAATCAGCATACTTTAAGCCGATTTCAGGTGCAAATCTTGAATATTCAAATGAGAGCTCATTAAATAAGTCTATTCTTAAACTGTCATTCAGGTTGGTATTTTTCAACTCATTGAGCAAAGAGTCGAGTTTTACCTGCTGCGCATAAACTGCAGATCTGAAGAAAAAAACCATCGTAAATAGTAAAATCTGCTTCATAACCAAACAGGAAAAATCTTTCAAATAAGATGAACATTAGAGGAGGAAAACCAACTTACCAAACTCATTAAAGTAAAACAAATTACGAAAATCAGCTGAAACCCTACATCTAATAGGTGATAAATACCAAATAATAATTACTTATAGATATGGCTGAATCATTTGTATAGGTTGCATAAAAAAAGCCATGAAAAAACTTATGTCTCTGCTGTTGACAATATGTTCAATAGCATTTTCAGCTTTGGGCCAAGCATTTGATAAAGACACCAAAGTTATTGCTGCTGGTGTGGGCCTAGGTAGTTCATTAGGAAGTTTTAACTATTCTTCTCAATTACCCGGATTAAGTCTTCAGTATGAACAAGGAATGTGGGAAGCCGGTAATTCTGGTGTCATTAGTTTAGGGGGTTATGTAGGATACAAATCCTTCACTTTTAAAACAAATGCAGGAAACATTAGTATGGAGAATAGTTGGAACTATACCATCCTCGGTATACGCAGTGCCTATCACTTTCAGGGCCTCAACAACGACAAAATCGACCTCTATGGTGGTGCCATGATCAGCTACAACATCCTGAAATACAAATACAGCGACTCCTTAGGCACCAATACTGGCACAAGCGGTAACTATGGCAGTACGGCAGGCTTGACACTCTATGGCGGGGTCAGGTATTTCTTTTCACCAAAAGCTGCCGGTTTTGCGGAGCTGGGATACGGTGTTTCCTATCTCAATCTTGGCCTTGCGTTTAAACTTTAATTGCCATCCATCCTGCCTATTGGGCAGGATGGCATTCTACAAGCAATGCCAATTTGAAAGCTTTTTTGCTTATTCTTTCGCAAACACTTTCTTGCAATTAAGAATTCAATATCCGCTTTCTTACCTGAAGGCTTAAAATGCTTCCGAAATATCTCGAATTCAAACCCTGTGTTCCGTCTTTTGTCTTCCTACCAGCTGATCAAAGAGAAAATGCCTTATGGTGCAATTCCTGACAATCATATTTTTTATGTTGAGGTCAGTATCAAATAAAGTAGCCCCGCCAGCCTTTCTCAATTACTTGTTCTTTGACAGGGAGATGAATAATAAATATAACTGACAGGTGTTTAGATGAGTCAAGCCGCCCGGGAAGTAGGTACCTATGTCCCCCATGTAAAGCTTTCCCTGCAGGTAGTGGCTGATGAGGCAGGATATTTTATATTTATCCGCCGTGCCGTTACGCCGTGGCGTAGCGGACAAGCGCTATCAAACAACAGCCAAACGGGCTCGAAAGCTATCTCCCGATATCTCGGGACAGGTTCAATGATTTCTCGATACAGACACTTGAGTCTTATATCGTACAGCAGACGCCTCCGTACGCCCTGGCACTAAGACTCTCGTCTTAGTCCTCCATATGGAATGATCTCCAAGAACTGGACAAGGCAGGGAGAAAAAGCCAATAAAGATTTAATTTCATGAGGACCGAGCGTAAAGAAACAGTCCTGTGGATTGTTTTAGCGAGGGGCCAGCTAGCAGGGGAGGTATGATGACGACTGTTTTAGGAGCCTATGGCCATTATGGTGATAAAAAAAATCCCGACAAAAATGAATTACAAGGAACGGCTGCAATTGCCCTTTGCACTTTGTTTAAACAACATCCATATATGCAAAACATAACGCTGTTTAGGGCATTAGTATAATTCAGCAAACCAGATTAACCCAATCTATCAAGATCATCGCCTAGAGTTGAATAGCGGGATTTTTAAAATGATTAACCCTTCTCTTCACCAACCTCCAGAAACAACTAAATCCCACCCTCTCTTTAAAATAGAAAGGGCGGGATATTTTTAAACCTTAAGTTCTCCCTCAATGGAATCATCCAGAGTCTTGCCGATGGCAGCCCCTATACTCATTTTGACAAAAGCAATAGCATTGCCGTGCTTGTTGTCCCAATAATAGCAGTCCTCCGGCCTGACCTGGATCACTGTGATCCTGGGGTCATCTTTGCCTTCGGTGAACCAGGTCTTCAGAAGAGGCTCCCATAGCTCTTCGATTTTCTGCCGGTCGTAGGAAATCTCGGCCTGACCCATGATGCTCAGGAAATCCGAATGATCCGATCCTTTGAAAAGCAGCTGTACCCCCTTGTCCTTTTGGAGCTCCTGGTTCTTGTTGCTGTCATTGGCGCTGAGAAACCACAGGTTGCCACGGTCATCCACCTGCTGAACGGACATGGGTCTGGTCGCCAGCTTGGCGTTGCTGTTGACATTGGTGGTGAAAAAACAGGAATTGCTGGCTTTGATCAGCTCTTTTAACTTCTGTATGGCTTTTTCCCCATGCAGGTCCTCGTGGTTTTTTTCAGGCTGATGCTGATTGATGCTGTCCATATGGATAGTTGGTTTAAAAGTGTAGGGGCTGCATTTTGCAGTCCTGCCTATAGCCTGCAAATCCACAGCCATAAATACCCTTCTCCACGCTTACCAATCCATTTGACCTTTCAAAACCAAAGCGTATCATCTTTTTCGCTTAGGCTTTCAATTTGCAGATCAAAAGAATATCTTAATGGGAAATTCAACCCAAATCAACCTCCACATGATGTCCCCTACTGGCTGCAGCTTAGCGAAAACCTTTGCCAGGTGGATGATGGTCTTTGGCTTTGCCCTAAGCTGTATCTGCCCTGCCATCCCTTCAATTGCCCAGCAGCAGCCGGTTGCAGTGATTTTTGACACCGACATGGGGCCTGATTATGACGATGTGGGGGCATTGGCCCTATTGCATGCCTTTGCCGATATGGGTGAGGCACACATCCTGGCAACTGTTGCCTGCACCCGTTATGAAGGGGTAGCCTCAGTGATTCAGCTCATCAACACCTATTTTGGCAGGCCTGATCTCCCTGTCGGGGTGCCAAAGGACTACGGATTGATGTTGCGGGACTGGCAACACTGGACAGATACGCTCCGGCAGCAGTATCCGCACACCCTTAGGGAAAATGCCGCGGCCTCTTCGGCAATGGAAGTCTACAGAAAGGTTCTGGCTGACCAACCTGACCAAAGTGTCACCTTGATCACGGTAGGTTTTATGTCCAACATCGCCGCCTTGCTGCAATCGGCGCCGGATCATTTCAGTGATCTTGACGGCAAGACACTGGTCGCCAAGAAAGTAAAGGAAATGGTCAGCATGGCTGGCAGGTTTCCAAAAGGGAGGGAATTCAATGTGCAGGAAGATGTCACCTCGGCACTGTTGGTCCTCAGGGATTTTCCAAGACCGGTAACCTTTAGCGGTTATGAAATCGGGGAAAAAGTACTGACTGGCCTCTCCTTGATCCGGAAACCTCAGCCCTCTCCTGTGCACAAAGCCTACAGCATCGCCATCCCCATGTCTGAAGAAGACCGGAATGGCCGCATGAGCTGGGATCAGACAGCCGTGTGGGTGGCAGTCAGAGGCACTGGTCACTATTTTAAAAAGGTCAAGGGAATGATGGAGGTCCTCGAAGACGGCAGCAACCTGTGGCACATGAATCCTACCCTATCCCCTCATGCTTACCTGATATGGAATTCAGATCCCCAAGAGATCACCGCGCATATTGAAACCCTGATGATGCACCAACCTACCAAAAACAATCATGATAAATAGCAGCAGCATATTGGGCCTGATGGCCATGGCTGTCATCTGGACCGGCTGCAACCGGACCGAAACAGCACCTGAGGACAGAGAGTGGAAAGAGTATCTAGGTGGGCCGGACCGCAACCACTACAGCGTCCTGGACCAGATTACTGCGGAAAATGTCCACCTACTGGAAATGGCCTGGATCTACCACACCACCGATAGTGGACAGACCCAATGTAACCCGATTATTGTCAATGGGGTACTCTATGGCATGACCGCCAAGACCCAGCCTTTTGCGCTGAATGCCGCGACTGGCGAGGAGTACTGGAGATTGCCATCAGGCACCGGAAGTGACTGGGCCAGCACCAGTCGGGGACTGGTCTACTGGGAAGATGGGGAAGACAGACGCATCCTGTATACCAACGGGGAATGGCTCTATGCCTTGGATGCAAAATCCGGCAAGCCTGTAGAAAGCTTCGGTGAAGGAGGAAGGATCAGTCTCAAATCCGGCCTTGGACCCACAGCCGAGTCCAAAATGGTCATTTCCAATACCCCTGGCACAGTCTTCAAAGACCTGATCATCATGCCGCTGCGGGTATCAGAAGGGGTGGATGCGGCCTTGGGCCATATTCAGGCCTTCAATATCCGCACCGGTCAGCTGGCCTGGGTATTCAAAACCATTCCCGATCCCGGCACAGAGGGCTACGACACCTGGCCGGAAGATGCCTATACCAACAAAGAAATCGGCGCCGCCAACAACTGGGCAGGTATGGCCATAGACCGGAAAAGGGAAATCGTCTATGTGCCTACCGGATCAGCAGCCTATGACTTCTACGGGGGCAACAGAATAGGCAGTAACTTATTTGCCAATACCCTGCTCGCATTGGATGCCAATACAGGCAAGCGGATCTGGCACTTCCAACTGGTCCACCACGATATTCTGGATAGGGATCCCCCAGCTCCACCAAACTTGATGACGCTGACCATAGACGGCAAAAAAAGGGATGCTGTCGCCCAGGTAACCAAGCAGGGCCTGATTTTTATCTTTGACCGGGCCACGGGAGAGCCTTTGTTTCCCATAGAAGAAAGACCTGTGCCGGCATCTGATATTCCGGGTGAAATCGCCTGGCCTACCCAGCCTTTTCCTGTGAAGCCTGCTCCTTTTGCCAGACAGGAATTTACAGAAGCCGACATCAACCCTTATTCGGAAGACAGGGAGGAACTGATAGCAACTTTCCGCAGATCCAGATATGAGGGACCCTTCACTCCTTTGACTACCGGAGGAACCATCATCTTCCCGGGTCTGGACGGAGGGGCCGAATGGGGCGGAGCCGCCGTTGACAGGGAAGGGATCATGTATGTCAACAGCAACGAAATGCCCTGGCGCATTTCCCTCGGACCCTCCATCTCTGAGGAAGAACTTTCGGGCATGGCCATAGGCCGTAGGCTATACACCCTGAACTGCACCCCCTGTCACGGAGCAGAACGCAAAGGCAATCCTGCAAGCGGCTTCCCTTCACTGGAAAACCTCAGCAGCAGAAGTGAGCGCAACCATGTGGCGGATGTGATTTCCAACGGGAAAGGCATGATGCCGGCTTTCCGAAAATTGTCCCAGGACGAGCGGCTGGCGCTGGTGGCCTATCTTTTTGACGAACAGCAGCAGCCCGAAATCCCCAAAGAACCCGGACTGGGCAAATCAGAGGAGACAACCAAGGTAATCCCCTACCAGATCTCTGGATATACCAAATTCCTGGACAAAAACGGGTACCCGGCTGTCAGTCCCCCTTGGGGCACTCTGAATGCCATCAACCTCAACACCGGTGAATATCTCTGGAAAATCCCGTATGGGGAATATCGAGAACTTATGGCCAAAGGCTTGCCGCAGACAGGAGCCGAAAGTTATGGTGGACCAGTGGTAACCGCCAGCGGATTACTCTTTATTGCCGGTACGAAGGATGGCAAGTTTAGAGCTTATGACAAAAAAACCGGTAAGCTGCTTTGGGAAACCCAACTGCCAGCCGCGGCATTTGCCACACCAAGTACCTATGAAGTCAACGGAAAACAGTATGTGGTAGTAGCCTGCGGGGGCACCAAGCTAGGCGCTGCAAAGGGTGATGCCTATGTGGCTTTTTCCTTACCTGAAAAAGTAAAATAATAATGGGGCCGGTGCATGAAGTACCGGCCCATTTCCTGCTTAGTCCTTGTATGGATCCTTGACGCCGCTACCAGCCATGCACACAACCAATGGCGTCAACCTCGTCTCTATCGCAATGCTGTCTTGATGATAAGCCAAGACATCTTCAAGCTTTTTATAACAGGCCGGAGCTTCATCAGCTCCCCCTCCAAAAAGATGAACACCTTTTGAATTTACAGCTTGCCGCATCTCTTCCTCATTGATGAGCCCCGGACTCACCTGAATCCGCTTTCTGCCCCAGCCTTTGAACTTGCCTGCTGCCTGTCTTCTTGACAGCACCCTACCTGCCCCATGAACAGTTGAATACAGGTTTTCCTTAGCTTGGGGTGTATCCAGTCCCCTTATGATCACTGATTGATCCGACATATTGGAACCAATGAAACTCCTTTGCCCAGGAAAGGCAGGTGTGGCTCCTTTTCGGACCACAAAGAAATTTTTGCCGGAATGTGCTTCAATCCAGGCAAAATTATGGTGGTTGTGGACCTGATCTAGGTAAACAGCATTTCCCTGTATCAATTCGGCGACTGTTTTGACCACCCACTCTCTACCAGCATAAGCATATTTACCGGCCAAGGTCATTGCCTCAAAATACGCCTGTCCTACATCGCTGTTCATGTCCACGAGACATGGGTCTGCATCCATACTGTCATTCGCACCCAGTTTTTGCAAGAAGTGGGTCGTCGCTTTATGGCCTAAACCTCGGCTACCAAAGTGCACTCCAATCCAGACAAAGCCTTCCTCATCATGAAATACATCCACATAATGATTGCCTGACCCTACAGTTCCAAGCTGTTCTGCTGCCAGGTCCTTCAGACCTGCCAAGCCTTCATTTTTCCAATTTGCCTCCGTATCCAAAAATTCAGCCTCAACTTTAGTGTCATTGCTCCTGCCCACTCCAAAAGAGATCGTCCTGTTGATTTTCCTACCGATTTCCTTCCAGTCCCTGATATCGGTGTATTGAAGCGGGAGTTTCACAGCCATATTGCCACATCCGATGTCAAACCCCACTCCTGAAATAGAAATCCTATCCTGATAAGCGGCTACCCCTCCTATCGGGTGCCCATAACCCACATGGCCATCAGCACATAGTACAAACTTATCGGCCCCTTTCTCAAGTACCTTTTTGGCCTGATTCAGCGTGTTCTCCTCGTGAGATCCTATTACCTTCAGCATGATTTCATTTTATTCTGATTATTGATGCATCTTCTCATTTTTACCAGCATGGGAATCCTTCCGTCTTCGGTCTACCATCTCCCGTCTATGGCTTTCAGTCACAATTGTAATGCAAGTGCCAACAGTTATTCCTCACCAGCTGCAATATTAATGCTATTCTGAACAAAAAAATGTCCGATCGTGAGACAGGATAAAATTACAATTAATTATAAATTCTTGAATTTCAAATACTTACTTAATCTGGAATGAAAATTGAAATTGATCGGAAAAACCCGAAAAAAATGATCAGCTTCTTACTTTGGTGTATCCTTTTGGTCCTATGTTGGCCCTTGGCCCTATTGGCTTTGATTCTCTATCCAGTAATTTGGTTGATTCTATTGCCTTTCAGATTGTTGGGGTTTGCAGTGGATCTATCCTTGAGTTTGGTGAAGCGCATTTTTATGCTTCCATTTGCTTTGGTGGGCAGGTGATTTTTTTATGACGGATTTGATGAAGTAGCCATTTGTTGGATAAGTTCAGTTAGGCCTTTTGCATCAGCTGTATGGTCTATGGCATTATGCTGTGCAGCATTTTTAGGCATAAAGGGCATGAGTGCTGATTCTGGATTCTGTACAACAATCGTCCCTCCCGCTTTTTTTACAAAGTAAAGCCCTTGGGTACCATCTGCATTGGCTCCAGAAAGTAGGATGGCGGTAAGTTGTTCTCCATATGCCTTAGCGGCTGATTCAAAAGAAACATCAATACTCGGGCGGCTATAGTTGATTTTTTCCGAGATGTCTAATGCCAAACGGTGGTCTTTTTCGAACAATAGATGATAATCTGCAGGCGCTATATAGACGCATCCGGGCAAAAGTGGGGTTTTGTCCTCAACTTCCTGAACATACAGCCGCGTTTTGGAAGCTATCAACTCCTCCAGGAGCAAATCCTGCCCGCTTCTTCTATGTAATATTATAACAATTGGAAAATCAATGGTATCAGGCAAAAGAGGAAGAATCTCTATCAAAACTTCAAGACTTCCTGCTGACCCTCCGATCAGAAGCAATTTTGAAAATTGTTTCAGACGATTTTCTTCCATATTTTTTCTTTTTTTACCTGGTCAAATTTATTGTGGATAGTGGAAAACTTTATCGTTTCCTTGGTACCCAAAGCTAAAAATCCCAAGCTTGCAAGGCTATCATCGAAGAGTCTTAATGCCCGTTCTTGAAGATCCTTATCGAAATAAATGAGCACATTTCTACAGAATATCAGATCAAATTCGTTAAATGATCCGTCAGATACAAGATTGTGCTGTGAAAAGACCATTCGTTTGGCAAGCTCACCATTGAATTTTGCCATGCCGTAGTGTGCTGTAAAATAGGCTGAAAAATCCTCCTTGCCTCCAGAAGCACGGTAATTCTCTCCGTAAAGTTTCATCAGCTGAAGAGGGAAGACGCCTCTTCTTTTGGAATCCAGTACCACAGGATTGATATCAGTCGCGTATAACAGGGACTTGTGGAGTATTTTACACTCTTGTAGCATAATCGCCATCGAAAACACTTCCTCACCTGTGGAGCATCCTGCGTGCCAAATGCGGACAAAAGGCTTAGTAGCCAAGATCGGAAGAATATCTTCCCTCACACATTTATAAAATGCGGGGTCCCTGAACATTTCGGTGACATTGACGGTAATTTCCTCAACAAGCCGCTTGAAATATTCCTGTTCATTTCTGACTTTATTGAGGAACGCATAGAAATTTTCAAAGCCATCTAGCTGAAAAAGTCTATTTACCCTTCTGCTAAAGGAAGCTTTGGAATAGCCGCTAAAATCGTATCCGTAATAGTTGGCAACTTCGTTTATTAAAATTTCAATCTCTTTGTCACTGACCATTTTTCCTCTAAATCTCCCTAAGCATTTGCAATAACCTGTCCACATCAACCGGTTTTGGAAGATATTCATCTGCACCTGCCTTTAAACACTTTTCTTTGTCTCCTTTCATTGCTTGAGCAGTCACAGCAATCACCAAAATATCTTTGCGGTGAGGCATACTTCTGAGAATGGGAATGGTCTCATAGCCATCCATTTCAGGCATCATCATATCCAAAAGGACTGCATCGTAAACCACATCTGATGAAAGCAGCTCTAGAGCCTCCTCCCCACTCATACAGGATTGGCAGCTAAAGCCTTTTGCATGAAGTGTAGCTGTCAACGCATAAATGTTGCGCGCATCATCATCAACAATCAAAATATGTTTTTTATCCATAATCAATTAGCTGGTAATTGGTTATTTTTTATCGTAAAGCCACACCCTCAGCAAGGAAAGCAGCTGATCTATGTCTACAGGTTTGGTTATATAATCTGAAGCTCCGGCGTTGATGCATTTTTCCCTATCTCCAGTCATAGCTTTGGAAGTAACAGCTATGATAGGAAGGTCTTTGAATCTTGGATTCTTCCGAATTCGGGTAGCTGTCTCATACCCATCCATATTTGGCATCATCATATCAAGCAGGACTACGTCGATTTTTGGGTTTTCCTCCAAAACAGCCAAAGCTTCTTCCCCGTCTATAGCAGTTACCACATTCACTTTTGAAGCTTCTAGGGCCTTGGTTAGCGAGAAAATATTCCTCACATCATCATCCACAACAAGTACCTGCTTCTTATCGAGAATATTCTGAAGCATATTTAGGTTTTTCAGATGTGCTTTGTCATTTCCGCCTTTCTTCTCTTCTACAAGATGTAAAAAGAGTGAAACTTCATCCAACATACGCTGATAGGAGTGGGCGGTTTTGATCACAATTGAATCTGCATACTTCTTGATCCTCAGCTCTTCTTTCATCGAAAGGCTCTTACCGGTAAATACTATCACAGGAAGATTTTGATTTTCAGGGTTTTTCTTTAGGTTTTCCAAAATTTCATAAGCCTGATGATCAGGCACTCCCATATCCAAAATCACACAATCCACCTCTGACTTCTTAAGTGAGTCAACACCTTCGTTTACTTCATTTTTGATTTCGGCGAAGATGTTGTTGCTCTGTAAAAAGTACGACAATGCCTGGGCATGTTTGGCATTATCTTCTATGATCAACACTTTTTGGGAGTCCCTGTTGATGATCTGTTCTATCTGTTTGAAAACCTCCGGAAACTGATCATAAGCTACGGGCTTATCTAGAAAATTGACAGCACCTTTGAGAAGGCTTTCTTGTCTCAACTTATAGGAGGACATGATGTGAACCGGAATATGCCGGGTATTGATGTTTTTCTTGAGATCTTCCAATACCTCCCAGCCACTTTTCACAGGTAGCTGTATATCCAGTAAAATTCCTATTGGCATATAGGCCAAGGCAAGATTCACTGCTTCATCACCTCTCACGCAAACAATACCCTTATAAGATCTCTTGCGCGCAAAATTCAGCAAGGATTTGGCAAAGTTAATGTCATCTTCTACAATTAGGACAACCCTGTCTTCTGCCGTTATTTCTTCCCTATCATCAGGTATGGACTCAGGAATCTCAGGACTTATGTAGATCCGCTCAATGACCGCCCTTTTTCTCTCGGCAATCTCCTCCTCTGTGTTAAGTGAAACGGGTTCAAGAATCCTGACAGGCTGTTGCACCGGCTTAGCTGAACCATAAAGCGGTAGAATAAGTGTAAACTCACTACCCTGATTGACCTTACTTTTGAGTTGAATTTCTCCTCCCAAAAGTTTTGACAATTCCTTGCTGATCGAAAGTCCAAGTCCAGTACCTCCATATTTCCTCTTGGTAGAACCATCGGCTTGTTGAAAGGCTTCAAAAACCAGGTGCTGTTTCTCTCTTGGTATGCCAATACCTGTATCTCTAACTATTATGGCAACTTTTCTATCATCTTCAGGATGGATCAATATCTCAAGTTCTACACTGCCGACTGAAGTAAATTTGATGGCGTTTGACAGAAGATTTTTGAGAATCTGCTCCAGACGGAATTTATCAGACCTGATGATCAAAGGAGCTTGGTCTATTTTTATTTTGAAGTGGATGTTTTTCTGCTTTGCTATTTCAGAAAAAAGATTCCTCATGTTCTCTGCAACCTCTCTTGTGGACACTTCCATAAACTCAAGATCCATTTTTCCAGCTTCGATTTTAGAAAGATCCAAGATTTCATCTATCAAAGAGAGTAACCCGTTGCCAGAGCTCTGAATAACTTTGGCAAATTCTATCTGTTCTTCTGACATGTTCTTGTCATTGTTTTCACTGAGCAAGCGGCTAAGCAGCAGAATCGAGTTGAGTGGTGTCCTCAACTCATGGGACATATTGGCCAAAAATTCTGATTTATACCTGGTTGAAAGTTCTAAATCCTCAGATTTCTTTTGGATTTCGAGGTTTTTTTCCTCAAGCAAGACGCTTCGCTCTGCTAGTTCCTCGTTGATTTGCTGCAGTTCTTCCTGCTGCACACGGAGTTCTTCTTCGGATGCTTGTAGCTTTTCTGTCTGTGTCTCCAATTCTGCATTGATGGACTCCATTTCCGTATGTTGTACCATCAGCTCTTCGGCCTGGGCCTGGGTTTCTTCTAGAAGTTCCTGAATTTTCCTTCTATTCTGAGAAGATTTGATTGCAATGGCTACATTGTTGCCAAGAGATTTGAAGAAATCCATTTCTTTTTCCTGGAATTTTTTGCTGGAAGCCAGTTCTATTACCCCAACCAGGTTTCCTTCAATTAAAGGAATGGCTACTACATGCCTTGGTCGGATCTCTCCCAAAGCATAAGTGATTTTCACCATATCGTCTTCAACATCTTCCAATTCCATCAATGTCTTTGATGCAGCTGATTGTCCACTCAGGCCCTGTCCAAATGGAATGATTTTGTTTTTCTCCGGTAAAAAAGAGAAGCCAGCCGAAAATTGAAGCACTTCGCCATTCACGAGATACAAAGCCCCAGCCTCACTGCCGGTGTACATACAGATATTTTCGATGATGTCTTGGGATAGCACTTCCAGGCTTTTTTCTCCAATCATTGCATTATTCAAATCTGCAAGCCCTTTTTGCAACCATTCCTTTGCGGTCAGAACATGAAAAGATTTCTGAAGAGAGCTTGCCATATAATTAAGATATCCAGCCACACTACCTAAAGCATCTGAAGTATCCTCTTCTAACCTAATCTCATAATCCCCTTTTGCAATCTGACCTGCAATCGCATTGACAGCATTGATTCTAGCTGCCATCTGCTCATCTTTATCCTGCAACTGTTGATACAATACAGCTCTCTCCTTAAAGTCATTGATAATTCTGAAGAAAAACAAAATAGAGGTAAACAAGGCTACAAATGCTGCAATGACGATTAGAATAGAGCTATACATCCCATAATCCTCAGATTCTTGTATATTCTTTCCAAGCATTTCTTGCTCTTGTTGCTCCAGTCTATTGACAATGGATTTGATGTTGTGCATCATGATTATACCATCATCAAAATCCCCTGAAGAAAATTCTTCCCCTCTTTGTTTCTTTTTGATCCTTTCATACATGTACTCAATGAAAAGGCTGGAGTTAGATTCTATTCTCAGCACCTGATCCGTTTGTAGTTCTGTCTTGACCAAAGCTCTAACCTTTTCAAAAGCGGCTTCCGAAGCCTCTAAGGCATTCTCAAAACCTTCGAAAGCTTTGTCTTCTCCCGTCAGAATATAACCTCTCATGCGGGTCTGGGCTTCGACAAGAGAGGTGTAACCTTCATTGAGGTGGAAAATAAGTTCTTGGGTGGTATTTACACCGTTGTTGCTCTTGATCAGGCTTTGTATGCTGATAAATGAGGCAATTGAACTGAACAAAAGCACCAATAGTGAAATGCCAAAGCCTACAATGAGGTTACGCTGAAAATTTCCGTCCATAGGATGATATGATGTTTTTAAAGAACATTAGGATGTTGGCAAAATGAGGATAAAACTTGAGCCAACGTTCAGCTGACTCCGCGCTGTAATCAATCCGTTATGCTTTTCTACGATTTTTTTGGCAATGGCCAGTCCGATTCCTGTGCCGTCATAGGATTTAGGATTATTCAGACTTTGGAAAATAATGAAAATTTTATCCAAATAGGCTTCATCAAAGCCTATCCCATTGTCTTTTACTGTAATCCTACAATAGGGTCCATTTTCTTCAATAGGACTATGGAAGGCTCTTTCTCTGATCAACTCGGACTGTATATCAATTACCGGAGGGATTTCCGGCTTGCTGAATTTGAGTGAATTGCCAATAAGATTGTGAAACACCTGCCGAAGTTGACTCTTGATACCATTGATTATCGGTAGCGTTTGATAGGTAATGGTGGCTTTTTTTTCTTCAACTTGAAAATCAAAATCCTGAATGACTTCGCTAACGACCTGATTGAGATCAGTAGGCTCCGGGTTGACTTCAGAACTTAACCTGGAATAGTCAAGCAAATCGCTGATAAGCTTTTGCATGCGGTCAGCAGCACTCAATGTTCTAAAAATGTAATCATCAGCTTTAGGGTCAGAGATGAGAAATTTATCTTTAATCATCCTTAAAAAAATCTCAATTTTCCGGATTGGCTCTTTCAGGTCATGAGATACCACCCAAGCAAACTGCTGTAATTCATGGTTTCTGAACTCCAGTTCTTCATTTTTTTCGATAAGCTCCTTGGTCCTTTCTGCCACTTTGATTTCCAGCCCCTCTTCCGCCCGTTTTCTTATTTCTATTTCTTTGGCCAAAAGGTCCCGGATATTTTTGAGTTCATTTTTCTGCTGGAACAACTTCAGGAAAGTCTTGACTTTCAGGATAAATAAGTCTGGGTCTACAGGCTTTGTGATGTAATCCACAGCACCGGCTTCATATCCGCGATGGATATACTTTTTCTGTTTGTTGATTGCTGATAAAAAAATCACAGGGATATCTTTGGTTTTTTTACTTCCGGCAAGTGCTTCGGCAACTTCAAAGCCATCCATACCCGGCATCTGCACATCAAGAATGATCAATGAATAATTGTTTTTCAGCGTTAATCTTAAACCTTCTTCACCTGATTGAGCGGCATCACTAGGTAGATTATGCAATTCAAGGATGTTTTTTAAAGCAATAATATTTGCTTTAACATCATCTATAATTAAAATCATATCAATCTTCAGTTGGATACGCAGGGAAATTGC
>DAIPZN010000066.1:0-9097 GCA_036782195.1 Cyclobacteriaceae bacterium
GATAAAATATTTGATTAATTTTCTTTTATTTTTAATTTAAAGATAAAAAAATCCAATTTTTCAATATTCAAATTTCGGGTTAAAATGTCAACAGACAGGTGAATTGCAATCTAAGGTTCAAAGCCTTTTTTCCCATACCCTTTTTTTTTGCACGTTAACTGCCAATACTTGGAATGGAGAAGAAGAACAGCAAAAGAAATGTGTGAAGGAAAAGACTCTTGATTAGAAGATTTTAAATCTTCATGATTACCCCTATTGATACAGATCAAATACTATCAGTCGATACAGGTATAAAAATCCAGTAATGACATGGAGGAATAGATTCTACTTCAGGACTTTTTGAAAAAAAAAGTCCTGATGCTTTCTGATATATATTACTTGATTTTATTGCCATTTTTTTCTTGGGCTTCGACAATCCTTGGATTGAGCTCCACCGTCCTGGAAGATTCCTTTTTGCGCATGCGCATATTGACTATTTCAACAGCAAGTGAGAAGAACACTGCGAAATAAATATAACCTTTAGGTACCTCAAAGTGGAAACCTTCCACGAGCAACATAAATCCAATCAGCATCAAAAAAGATAGTGCAAGAATCTGTAGCGTAGGATGTTGATTGATAAACCGGCTTATTTTCCCTGCAAAAACCATCATAATTCCAATGGATATCACCACCGCAATAATCATGATGATAACTTCACTCACCAATCCCACTGCAGTTAGTATACTGTCAAAGGAAAAAATCAAGTCTAATAGTATGATCTGGAATATCACACCTTTAATGCTATTTGCTGAATTGGCTTTAACCTCTTCAGGTTTACCTTCCATTTTGTGGTGGATTTCAAGCGTTGATTTGAACAGTAAAAAGACCCCACCAACTGCCAAAATGATGTCTCTCCCACTAAGCGCAAATTCACCTATTGTTATCAGCGGCTGTGTAAATTGTATGATATAAGATATCCCCAACAAAAGCATGATTCTGAAAACCAAGGCAAACAATAGTCCAAGGCTTCTGGCACGTGCCTGTTGCTCTTGCGGAAGCTTGTTAGAGACAATAGAGATGAAGATGATGTTATCCACTCCCAAGACGATTTCCAAAAACGTAAGGGTGAGCAGCGCAATCCAGGTTTCGGTTTGCAGGAAAATTTCCATAATATAAAGTGCGGTTGAAGGGTTGTTTAAGCGTTATGCAGAAAGATCAAAATTAGCGGATATATCCCACAATTTTCAGCCTGCTGCTACTTCTTCCGCAAATATTTTACCAAAAATCAAGACTTGTTTCGAACAAAAATCAGCCTGTATCTGCCTTTGTGATTTTCCCTCTCCTCTACCTCAAATTGAGACATGGATTTGATCAAAGGAGTAAGTTTTTCAAACCCGTAAATCCTTGAATCAAAATTGGGTTGCTTCTTCTGAAGTAAGTTGCCAACATCTCCCAAAAATGCCCAACCATCTTCATCACCAAGATCGTCTATGGTACTCGAGATCAGCCTGACCAACTTTGGACCTATTTTCTCAACCTGCCTTGGATTGACCTGTTTCTCCTGCCCTTCGGTGTCTGCAGCCTGTTGTTTAAGGATTTCAACATAAATAAATTTATCGCAGGCAACGATAAATGGATCTGGGGTCTTCATCTCTCCTATTCCTAAAACCAGTTTTCCGGCTTCCCGTAATCTTGTAGCCAATCTTGTAAAGTCACTATCACTTGATACCAGACAAAATCCATCCACTTTATCTGAATATAAAATATCCATAGCATCAATAATCATGGCAGAATCTGTTGCATTTTTGCCTGTTGTATAACTATACTGCTGCACTGGGTTGATGGCATTTTCAAGGAGCACATTTTTCCATTTACTCAGGTGTGGCTTGGTCCAGTCTCCATATATTCTCTTAATGGTAGGGTTGCCATACTTGGCTATTTCTTCCATCATCTCCTTTACTTGCTGAGAGGGTATATTGTCCCCATCTATCAATACGGCCAATCTAAGTTCTACCTGCATGGCATTGTCTTTTGTTTTCATGAAAATATACGATCACTTAAAAAATTAGGCTGTCAAAGTTTCTTTTTAAGCTCTTCCACTTTTGCTTTTTTGTGGACTTCATTGTTGATGACGACAACAGGAGCTGATTTGCAAAAATCCATACATTTGGTTTTAATGACTTTGTATTGGCCTTTAAAATTCTCCGATTTGATTAAGTCTTTAAGAGCCGCATCCAGCTTTTTACTGCCTTCGCTTTTACAATCAGAACCGGTACATATAAAAATGAATTTCCTAAAGGTAGCCATAGCTTTAAATGAATCAGTTGGTAAATTACTTATAATCCCTTATTACTGGTACTTATGTTCCCCAAGATGTTTGTTGATTTTTATTCTTTTCAAGAAGCATGAAAATGATCAAATATGCGGCCGATTAAAAAATCTGTTTCTCATAAAACCATATTTGACTTAAGTATATGCGGATTCAAACTCGACCATACATTTAAGCAAACTATTTAGACCAAAACGTTTCTTTTGACCTTGCAAAAAAACTTAAGGCCTAAGACTTATTCTTAGACCTCAAGTTGTATTGGAAAATTATAGAATAACCTACTTCCTGATGATCATGATATCTTCACCTTCAAAGTCTGTTCCGTCTTTCAATTTTCCCTTAAGTTTAAGTGTGACGAGATCTCCCTCGTTAAGGCTACCGATTGCGGCAACGATCGCTTGAGTATCAAAATGAAGGACCAGATCCACATATCCATCTGCACCTAGGGTATGGCAATAGGGAATAAGATCAACCTTACCAGCTGCCATTGGGAAAGGTGTGGAGACATCTTCGAAAGCACTTCTGATTGGTCTGACTCCTTCCAGCCTAATGGAAGAAACATCCACATTGGCAACATTCAATGTTTCAGAACCTAATACTGCTACAGGTGTGGAGCCTCTTCTATTGGTCTGTAGAGGATTTGGGCAGCTTGTAGGATGGATATCAATTCCTACATATCCCTTGGTTTCTTCTGGTACTGTTACTTTCACTTTAGTCTGTGCATATTCTGCCCCATCACCAATCAGGCAAAGGTCGAATTCATATACACCAGGAAGTGTGCCTAGAGGAACATTGATAGTCACATCAAAATCACCTTCAAATGGATCGCTGAGGTCAATATTGGTGAAGGCTCCAGGAACAGTACCACTTAGCCAATCTGAATAAGCAACATTGCAGGTGGCTAAAGATAAGCTATTGATTTTGCTAAGGTTTCCAGCGATTATCTCAGCTATAAAATCAGCAACATCTGGGTTGGAGGAGCTAAAAGGAAATGCATTTCCTCCAGTAAGTTCTGAAGCCTTTTCCCATAGTTTATACGCATTTGTAGCAGTACTACCTGAAAAGAAGGTAATCAATGTGATGTTATTGTCCTTCATCTCCTGTAAGGTTTTGACAAACTCCAAGTCATCGGCTGTATTTGCAACAGCATCCCTTCCTGGGTCAACCCCTGTAGATCCAGGAAGACCTATAAGGCTAAAGACATTACAATCATGGGGAATATTGTCCAGCCAGAATATGGCAATCTTCTTCGAACCTGACCTCCAATTGATCGAATTGTCATTTGAGAGCTCCCACAATGGCCTTGTATAATTTTCCGGTCCATCGAATCCGTTTCCTAATGTCATTTCATTAATACCAGAAGCTACTTGTATCAGACTAGAGGTGATATTAGCGTCCAAACGATATGGGTAGTCAACAAATGTTCCGTAGCTAGCAGCATATCCACAACTTGAATAGAAACCTGGATAATCCATATGGGAAATAGCACCAAAATTGGTATCAGGAATAAGACCTCTCAAGGCGTTCATGATATTGATTGAATTGGCTTTTGCCGTAGATAGGACACCTCCCATACTTCCTGTCAGGTCAAGGATAAACATCACATCACCTTTAGAAGGATTTCCAGCTATTTTGGCTTTCAAAGTTTGTGTATAAGTTTGACCAGGACGTAAAGTTACTTCTATAGACTCCTCAAGAGTTGAAGCACCTGCCTCAAGCAACCTTGAGTTGGAAGGATAATGCTTTAGAGGAACCAATGAGTTTGGTTGCTCCCCAGTGAATTTGTTGGAATTGAGGTCAACTTCTAATCCTTTTTGATGAATTGAACCTGTGGCTTTTTCTTCTTCTAGCTGTTGGCACCCTACAATAATGCCAAAAGACAGCAATAGCATTAAACTGTTCTTTAATGTTTTCATGTTAAAAATGTTTAGAGTTTAAATAAAGGTTTCTAGAAGTCTGGATTGCCCACCTGAA
Source organism: Cyclobacteriaceae bacterium (assembly GCA_036782195.1). GTDB lineage: Bacteria > Bacteroidota > Bacteroidia > Cytophagales > Cyclobacteriaceae > DAIPZN01. The sequence goes on from DAIPZN010000066.1 coordinate 4,283, forward strand.
AAGTATCTCCAGTCTTCTGAAAAAAAATCAGCTAATAAGGTTCGCTGTTACTTACACACTTTACTAAAAGGTATATTTAATGTGTGAATCCTATACTTCAGTGTATGATCCATGGAAAAATAGGATTAAAAAATTTTGAATTTATTCTAATAAGCACGATAATAGAAATGCAAAATACATTTGATGTATATCCGCTTTCTTGTGAGAAGGCTAAAAATTCTTCAGAAATATCTCGAATAAGGGAAACCTGGAAAATACTTAGGTCTTCAGTTTTTTAGCCAGATAATCAAAGGAAATTTGCCATGTTGTACAATTGAGGATAACCATAATACATTTTAATTCAAATGAAATCCCGCCTTAAGGTTTTAAACCTTTTAATTTCAAGTTAAAGAGGCGATATTGAATCTGAAGTTTTTTAAATGTTTACTATGGAAACCAAATCATCAGGTAATGTCAAAAAGATCTTAAATCATATTAAAGTGGCAATACCCACTTTTGAAGGATATGAAGTAATCTCTACCCAATCAATTATCAGATGCGAAGGTGCTGGTAATTACACCAAAGTTATTTACGATGAGCCCAAAAAAGAATTGCTTGTTTCACGCAAACTCCGGGATTTTGAAGAGTTATTTGATGGGACTGGCTTTATCCGGGTTCACAATTCTCATATTATCAATCCAAATCATATTATCCGGTATTATAAAAGAGAAGGAGGACTATTTGAAATGAGCGATGGGCAAATAATCCGGATTACAAGAGAAAAAAACAAGGTAATGGACCTGTTTTTCGAAGATGTGAGAAAACTGTAAAATTATTTGGCTGGAATATCCTTGCTTAATTCAGTGAATAGATCCAAAAAAAACTAAAACTAAACTTGAAGATTTTTTTCAGTCAGGCTTTACCCAAATCCTTTACTTGGACTTTATAAGTTATATGTATACCTGCTTTCTTGCCAGAGGGCTTAAAATTCATCAGAAATACCTTGAAAATTTAAAGCTGGATTTCTTCCGACTCGGTCTTCTATCTTTCAGCTAGATAATCAAAGGGAATTTGCCTTGCGGTTAAATTGCAGATAATCATAAAAAGTTATTTCATTAAGCCTTTACTTCCAATTGTTTTTCAGCAAAGAAAACTGATTTCATTAAATCCTCCAACTTTTCGGACTGATCCCCAACTTTTAGGACTGATCCAAAAAACGATCAAACTGGTTAAAAAAAAAGGGTAGCTAATGCTACCCTTTTTGAGCCCCCTGCCGGGATCGAACCAGCGACCTACTGATTACAAGTCAGTTGCTCTACCAGCTGAGCTAAGGAGGCCTCACTTTACTTATTCAGTTCCTGTTTCTATTCCCTGAATTCGTGGTGCAAATATATAGGGTTAGGTGATACGTGCAAAAGGTTTTTGAAAATAAATACAGCAGGTTTTTTTATCTAATTCAATTTGAGCCAATTAAAATTCTCTCAAAATTGAAAGTCTCTTTTTCAGCTTGTCAATTTCTACTTCTGCCTTTTGAATTTTCTCCTCAAATTGATCCCTGAGCTTGTCAGCTGTCCTGGAAGCAGCAAAAAACTCCAGGTTATTTTTCCAAAGTGTGACATTATTTTCCAGATCAGAAATTTGCTTGCGGATACCGTGTTCTTTTTTATTCAGAACTCTATTACTATTTGGGTCAGCCTGAAGTTTGTTGAGGTTGAGCCTGAATAGAAACTCATCTTTATCTCCACCTTCAATGCCCATTTGTTTTACATAGGAGTCAACGGCATGGTTGAATTTATCCAAAATTTCCTTCATGTTCTTTCTTGGAACAAAACCTATCTTGTTGAATTCAAGAATAAGTTCCTCAAGATTTTCTGTTGACTGATTGCCTTTGGACGCTTCCTCTGTTATACGGGCTACGACTTCCTCTTTTGCTTTAAGGTTCAAATCAAATTCTTTATTGACCTGTTTACTCGCATTTCGCCGGTTATCAAAGAAACTATCACAGGCTACTTTAAAGCGGGCATAAAGCTCGTCTCTTACCTTTTCTGGAGTTGGACCTAACGTTTTCCATTCTTGCTGTAAGGCGACCATTTTATTTGCAGTTTCCTGCCAATCCGTATTGTCTTTTAAGGCTTCTGCTTTTTCAATGAGCTCTTCTGCTTTCTTCTTGTTAGCAAGTCGGATTTCATCCAATTCTTTGAAGAAATGATTCTTATTGTGGAAAAACTGCTTGAAGTGAGACCAGAATTTCTTGTTGATATCTTTTCCGCTTTCTTTGGGAACCGGACCTATTCCTTCCCACTCTTTTTGGATAGCCAAAACCTCTTTGGTTTTGACATTCCATTCTTTGATTTTGGAGGAAGTAAAATCCTTATATCCCTCAAGCTTTTCTATCAGCTTTTCTTTAGCTAATTGATTTTCTTTAAATACTTCTTTCTGACCTTCAAAAAACGATTTTCTCTTATTGTAAACAGCATCTGAAGCAGCTTTGAATCTCTGCCAAAGTTTTTCTTGTTCCTCTCTGGGAACGGGGCCTATATGCTTAAATTCCTCATGAAGATCGTTTAGCGTTTTGATAGCTTCTTTGAGCTCTGTAACTTCAGACAATGCTTCTGCTTTTTCGCATATTTCAAGTTTATGCTCTAGATTTTTCTTTCGATCAAGCTCTTTTAATTCAAAATAAATGCTTCTGTTATCATAAAACCTGTCCATTAAGGCATTATAGGAGGCCCACAGGTTTCTGTTTTGGGCTCCCGGAACAGGCCCTATCTTTTTCCACTCTTCCTGGAGTTGCTTAAGCGAAGTTATGCTACTTGTAGTTTCTTCACCGTCGACTAGTTCTCTCAATTTATCCAAAATCTGGTTTTTGGCAACAAGGTTTTTCTCCTTTTGCTTTTCCAGATCTTTGATTATTTCAGTCTTTTTTGTCTTAAAATCATGGTAAGCGGCAAAAAACTCCCTATCCTCATCCTCTGCCCTATATTGAAAATCGTCTTCCACTCCACCACTTGCTTTATATTGGTCAAGTGCGGCACTTTTCTCTTTATTGAAAATTTCGTCGTAATGGGATTTAATCTCATTGACAGTGCTATCAATTTTGAGGATATTACCAGTACTAATTACTTCTTTTAAAGCTTTGAGCAACTGGGATTTGGAATAGTCTGAATAGTCCACATGCGTTTCATCTTCATCGGTGGCATGTTCATCCTCCAAATGATGTTCTTCAATATGGGCTGCACTTGATCCTTGCGCAGATTCGGTTGAAATACCCGCTGTGGATTGTTCTTCCAATGCAGGGGTCACCTTGTCTTCTTCAGACATTTCCTTGTCGTTATTCATAATAATCAATACTAAATTCAGGGTACGCTCTGAAACAAAAGTAATAAATAGATTTAATTTAATCTTGGGTCAATAGGATAATTTGCCAGCAATTGGTACTCCCCTCCCATATTTTTCAGAATGATTCGCCACAATTCATCCGGTGAGGCATGGAAAATATCCGCAGGATCAAGGGAATCACATAATATCCATGTATTTTCTTCTAATTCAGCGTCCAACTGCCCACTTGCCCAACCTGAATAACCAATGAAAAAGCGGATGTCGTCAAAGGAAATTTCCCGCTGATTCAGTCTATGGACTAATTGGTCAAAATCACCACCCCACCAAAGGTCATTGCCTAAAGGGATACTCCCCTCAAGTTGATGCTCAGAAGAAAAGATGAAATGAAGGGTATTTTGTTCTACTGGACCACCCACATAAACTTCCAAATCAAAATTTTCAAGTTCATCAATAAGTTCGTTCAACTTGAGTATAGAAAGTTTGTTGAGGACTAGACCAAAGGAGCCATTGTCATTGTGTTCACAAACCAATACCACAGATCTTACAAAATTCTCATCTTGTAGAAAAGGTTCAGAGATCAAAAGATGCCCAGGTTTTGGTGCTGTTTGAAATGGAAGACTCATAAAAAATCTATCTTGATGCAGGGGTAATTTATAGCTAAATTTTTTAAAATCAATAAGTGTGATAATTTTATGACTGAAAATGCTGCAATTATGAAAATCTCAGATCTGAGAATCGATTATTCCCTAAAATCCCTGGATGTCCAAGACGTAAATTCAGACCCTATTTCCCAATTTCAGCTATGGTTTGAAGAAGCTGTTTCAGCCAAAGTTCTGGAAGTCAACGCAATGACTCTTTCTACAGTACGTAAAGATGGACGTCCCAACAGCCGTATTGTTCTGCTCAAAGGGGTGGATACAGGTTTCGTATTTTTCACCAACTACCAGAGTCAAAAAGGTCTTGAATTGGAGATGAACACCCACGCAGCAGCAACGTTCTTTTGGGCCGAACTCGAAAGACAGGTAAGGGTTTTGGGTAAAGTCACAAAAATCTCATCCCAGGAATCGGATGCTTACTTTTTCTCAAGGCCATTTTCAAGCCAAATCGGGGCCTGGGTGTCTCCTCAAAGCCAACCTATTCCCAACAGGGAATTTTTGGAACAAAAAGAAAAACAATTACAACAGGAACTTACTCCAGACACTATCCAACGACCAGAGCATTGGGGGGGGTATCGCATTGAAGCTGACGAAATTGAATTTTGGCAAGGACGTCCAAGTCGTCTTCATGATAGAGTCCTTTACCTAAAGGAAGACAATAAGTGGAAAATCAGCAGATTAGCTCCGTGAATTTAGGCTGTGGTGGAGCGTTAGACACAAGAGTCTTGAGTAGTGGGTACTGCAGAGTGTGATCTGAGTCTGAAATTTTGGTAATTGTTAAAATTATAGTCTTGGGTCTCGCTTCTCTTTTTTCCACGAAAAATGCGCAGCGATGGACGCA
>DAIPZN010000066.1:9197-18575 GCA_036782195.1 Cyclobacteriaceae bacterium
AAACCAAAAGGACTTCCAACTCAAACCTGGCAAGGTTAACCTAGTCTTGGGTCTCGCTTCTCTTTTTTCCACGAAAAATGCGCAGCGATGGACGCAAAGAGCGCAGCGATTTGCCAAAAATAAACCAAAAGGACTTCCAACTCAAACCTGGCAAGGTTAACCTAGTCTTGGGTCTCACTTCTCGCTTCTCGCTTCTAGCTTCTAGCTTCTCCCTTCTCTCCTCTTTCCAGCTACTGCTTATTTCAAATCAAACAAATCATCAACTCCTATCATTCGTTCTACGGTAAATCCTTCTCCATATTTCACCAAAATGGAATGCCCGAATTCTTTGGCCCGGGCTTCTATGAATTCCATAAATTCAGGAGAAGAAATAAAACTTTGCGGTTCTTGATTTTGCGGATCGTAAAACTGGGAACGGAAAGCTTTGATACTCTCTACTTTTTTCTCCCAGTAAGGCGTGATATCTACTACAAAATCAGGTTTGATATAGTTGTTTTGAATATAATGGTACACAAACTTTGGTCGCCAGGCATCTTGTGCTTTACCTTCATGGAAAGTTTCGATTTTTCTAAGCCCACTCATAAAACAGGCATTTGAAGCCAAAGAACCACCTTTTCCATGGTCGGGATGTCTGTCTGAGACTGCATTTGCAAGGACAATCTCGGGTTGATACTTTCTGATTACTTGTATCAGCGCATGCTGATGCGCAGCATCATCCAAAAAGTAAATATCTTTAAACCCTAAATTTTCCCTTACTTGGATTCCTAAGATTCTGCCTGAATCTGTCGCTTCTTGTAATCTGATCTCAGGAGTTCCCCTAGTTCCCATTTCACCTTGGGTAAGATCCACAATGCCTACACTATAACCTTTTTCAAGATGGGCTAAGATGGTGCCCGAACAGGCCAATTCGGCATCGTCAGGGTGAGCAGCTATTACCAGTATATCTAATTTCATGCGATTGCATTTCAGTTGATGTAAATTATTGAACCCTTAGCCTTTGTCCTACCCTTAAGACACTATTAGCTGATATATTGTTCAATCGGGTAAGTGTAGCTACTCTTACCCCATAGCGCCGTGCTATGGCGCTGAGGGTCTCTCCACTCCTAACCCTATGGTAAATCGCCTGTTGTGTCTTGACCACATGGTCAAAGCTTGAGGAAGTGATCATGTACACTTCCGATTTGATCTTTCCTGCGGCAAAGTCAAAGACCTCTGTGGGATTGATAGAAAGGCCTTGATAGCGGATTTCGTAATGTAGATGGGGACCTGTACTTCTCCCTGTGTTGCCTCCTAACCCAAGAATATCTCCGGCTTTGATTTCTTGCCCTACATCTACAAGGATTTTGGACATATGTCCATATAGCGTTTCTAGGCCGTTTTTGTGCCTGACAACGACATAATAACCATAACCATTTCGGTCATAAGATCTGATCCGTACAATGCCGTCAAATGTACTATATATGGGATCTCCTACATTGAGTTTGAGATCTGTTCCGTGATGCCATCTATATCTGCGAAACCCAAACTCTGAAGTGATCCTGGTCTCATCGAGTGGCAATTTCCACTCTGTACCAAAAAACCTGTCGTATAATTTAATGTAAACAGTGTCCTTAAAATCTTTTGGGTCAAAGTCGTATATGTTGATCTTTTTACTATCCCAAGTTGAATAATATTCAAAAGCTGTAACCCAAATACTGTCGATCTGTATTTGTTCAGTGACCTGAATGAGCTGATTGGTAGGAGCCCATTCGATGGAAAGGGTATCTTCCGACACGATACTCAGCCGTTTTTTCAAGTCCACAAAGTCTTTGTACAAAAGGGAGTCTGTTTCCCTGGTGAGATCCTGAAGATACTTTTGCGGGTCAAACAGGCGGATATCCCTCAACAAAGGATTGTTGGGTGCGGTAGTAGAGTTAGATTTGGGTTTTTTGATGATTTTGGGAAAATTTTGGGCATGGGATATTGTTCCCATGCCCAAATAGAAAAAACACAAAATCAACAAGTATTTAAATTTCATCAGGTCAAGTTAAGGCTCTCAATGGCTGCTAAATACCTTTCTGCGTCCAATGCTGCCATACAACCTGTCCCTGCGGCAGTTACTGCCTGACGGTAAACATGGTCTTGAGCATCTCCGCAGGCAAATACTCCAGGGATATTGGTCTTTGATGTGCCAGGGATGGTTTTGATATAGCCATTTTCGTCCATATCTATGAAATCTTTGAAGATACCTGTATTCGGCTCATGGCCAATGGCTACAAAGAAGCCTGATACATTGATTTCTGAGGTTTCCCTAGTTTGGTTATTGAAAACCCTCACACCAGTCACTTCTTCATCACCTAGGATTTCTACTGTCTCAGTATTCCACAGAATTTCAATCTTAGGGTTTTTGACAACACGCTGCTGCATGATCTGGGAAGCACGCATCTCATCCCTTCTTACCAGCATATAGACTTTTGAGCAGATATTAGACAAATAAGAAGCTTCTTCACAGGCAGTATCACCTGCTCCTACAATTGCCACTTCCTGACCTTTGAAGAAGAAACCATCACAGACAGCACAGGCTGAGACCCCTTTTCCGTTGAGTCTGGATTCAGATTCTAATCCCAGCCATTTGGCAGAGGCTCCGGTTGAAATGATTACAGTCTCTGCTTCTATTTCATGTGTCTCATCTACAATAACCCTATGTGGCTGCTGAGAGAAATCAACTTCGGTCACCAAACCATAACGTACATCTGTCCCGAATCTTTCAGCCTGCTTTCTGAAGTCCTCCATCATCTGGGGCCCCATAATTCCGTCGGGATAGCCTGGATAATTCTCAACATCATTGGTAATGGTTAGCTGTCCTCCGGGTTGTGAACCGGTATAAAGAACAGGGTTCAATCCAGCTCTTGATGCATAAATGGCAGCAGTATAACCTGCAGGTCCAGATCCTATGATCAAAACCTTTACTTTTTCTGTACTGGAAGGCATTGGAGTATTTTTAAAGGTTGGCAAATTTTATGAATTTAACATTGACAACAAAGTTTCCACTTGTTAAAATTCCCTAAAATCGGGAGGGACTTTGAAGATCAGCAAATTAAAATAAGCTTCCCATATTTCATGATAATTTGGTCACATAAAATAAAAAAAAAAGGGGATTTCTCCCCTTTTTATGCTTTTTCGATAGGTTCTTATCCCAAATAAGGTTTCAAAGTTTTGCTTCTTGAAGTGTGTCTCAATCTCCTGATAGCTTTTTCCTTAATTTGTCTTACTCTTTCTCTTGTCAAATTGAATTTCTCACCAATTTCTTCAAGAGTCATGGCATGCTCCCCATTCAGTCCAAAATACAACGTGATCACGTCTGCTTCCCTCTGGGTAAGCGTGGACAGGGCACGCTGAACTTCTTTACGAAGTGAGTCAGTCATCAAACCGTCATCTGGTTTTTCGTCACCATCATTCTCAAGTACATCTAGCAAGCTATTTTCCTCACCTTGAACAAACGGAGCATCCATAGAAACATGTCTCCCTGAGATTTTCATGGTATCTACAACTTCACTGGCAGTAACTTCAAGCACTTCGGCAAGTTCTTCCGGAGAAGGCTCTCGCTCGAATTTTTGTTCAAGTTCACTGAAGGTCTTGCTGATCTTATTGAGGGATCCGACCCTGTTCAGCGGAAGCCTTACGATCCTCGACTGCTCTGCCAATGCCTGTAGGATGGACTGTCTGATCCACCACACCGCATAAGAAATAAATTTAAAACCTCTAGTCTCATCAAATCTCTGGGCTGCCTTGATCAAGCCAAGGTTGCCTTCATTGATCAAGTCACCAAGTGACAAACCTTGGTTTTGGTATTGCTTGGCAACAGAAACCACAAATCGAAGGTTGGCCTTAGTAAGTTTTTCCAGAGCAAGCTGATCGCCTTCTCTGATTCTTTTGGCCAACACAACTTCTTCGTCAGCGGTAAGAAGATCAACTTTTCCGATCTCCTGAAGGTATTTATCCAGGGATTGGCTTTCTCTGTTGGTAATCTGTTTGCTAATCTTTAGCTGCCTCATTAAATGCTATGTTTTAATCGTTTATAACTTCGTAGGTAACAGTACTCATTCTATCTAAAGTTCAAAGTAAACAATACTTTAAACATCTTAATTGTTTTTGTCTGATTTTTCAGGCTTTGGCAACAAGACCTTTCTAGAAAGTTTAAATTTCCCTGTTTTTTTATCCACATCGATCAGTTTTACCATAATTTCCTCTCCTGGCTCCAATACGCCTTCCATATTTTCCAGTCTCTCCCATTTAATTTCAGAAATATGAAGTAGACCGTCTTTACCTGGCATGAATTCAACAAACGCACCAAAAGGCATAATAGTTTTTACTTTTCCGGTATACGTCTCTCCAATTTCAGGCTGAGCAACAATGGCTTTAATTCTGGAAACTGCAGCATTCATAGATTCTTGGTTGTTGGAGAAAATGTTGATTTTTCCCTGGTTGTCCTTTTCTTCTATGATGATAGTGGCTCCAGTATCTTTTTGGATTTCCTGAATTACTTTTCCACCAGGACCGATTACTGCTCCGATAAGTTCTTTTGGGATACTCATCATGAATGATCTAGGTGTATGTGGTTTCAGGTCAGGTTTTGGCGTAGCAAGCGTTTTCTTGATTTCTTCAAGAATGTGCAACCTGCCTTCTTTAGCCTGATACAATGCTTCTTTTAAGACACTGTAATCCAAACCTTCTACTTTAAGGTCCATTTGACAGGCTGTAATCCCTTTATCTGTACCCGTAACTTTAAAATCCATATCCCCCAAATGATCTTCATCACCCAGGATATCTGAAAGAATGGCATACTTACCTGTTTTAGCATCAGAAATCATGCCCATTGCAATACCTGACACAGGCGATTTGATCTGTATCCCTGCATCCATCAAAGCAAGGGAACCAGCACATACAGTTGCCATAGAGGATGATCCATTTGACTCCAAAATGTCAGAGACAATCCTGATGGTATATGGATTTTCGTCACCTGAAGGTAACACTTTTTTTAGCGCTCTCATGGCAAGGTTACCGTGTCCAACTTCCCTTCTGCCAGGACCTCTGGAAGGTTTAACCTCACCGGTAGAAAAACCAGGAAAGTTGTAATGCAAGAAGAACCTGTTGTAACCGGAAATTACAGCACCGTCGATCATCTGCTCGTCCATCTTGGTCCCAAGAGTACAAGTGGTGACGGACTGGGTTTCACCTCGCGTAAACACTGCCGAACCGTGTGCTGAAGGAAGGTAATCCACAACGGACCAAATCGGTCTCACTTCGTTGAGTTTTCTTCCGTCAAGCCTTTTCTTTTCATCAAGAGTCAGATTTCTCGCTGCTTCTTTGTGGATTTTGGAGAAATAGGGTCCAATTAAGCTTTCTTCATATCCATGCTCAGTATCTGCCAATGAAGCTTTAAATTCTTCTTTTATGGCTTTGATCAATTCAGCACGTGTGTTTTTGTTGGCAATCTGCTGTGCCACAGCTTCATAAATCTTCCCGTAAAGTTCTGCATGCATCTTTTCATAAAGGGCAGGATCTGACTTTTCATGGGAATATTCTCTTTTTGTTTCTTTACCGACTAATACAGTCAGTTCTTTTTGGATCTTGCAGTGCTTTTTGATTTCTTCATGCGCAAACTGCATCGCTTCCACCATTTCGTCTTCTGATATTTCATTGGCTTCGCCTTCTACCATAAGAATGAATTCTTCCGAACCTGCCACGATAAATTCAAGAGATGCAGTTTCCAAAGCTTTAGGTGAAGGGTTTAGCACCAGCTTACCATCAATTTTGGCAACTCTAACTTCTGAAATAGGTCCATTGAAGGGAATATCGGAAACAGCAAGCGCTGCTGAAGCTGCTAATCCGGCAAGACAGTCAGGCAAAACTTCTGAATCAGAAGACATCAGCGTGATGGCTATATTGGTATCTGCGTGATAATCATCCGGAAATATAGGTCTGATAGCTCTGTCCACAATCCTTGAAATCAGGATTTCATAGTCAGATAATCTGCCTTCTCTCTTCAAAAATCCACCTGGGATTTTTCCAGAAGCGGCAAATTTTTCTTGGTAATCCACTGAAAGAGGAAGAAAATCCACTCCTTCACCAGCTTCCCTTTTTGATACTACTGTTGCGAGTAACATCGCATTGCCCATCCTTACAACTACCGCTCCATCAGCCTGTTTGGCTAAAGCACCGGTTTCAATAATGATTTCTCTACCGTCCTCAAGGACAATAGACTTTGTAATTAAGTTTGGTAACATACAAGTCAATTTGTAATAATGTAGATAAGATGTAAAAGTAAGGTTTAATATATGTGGGCGGGAAAAAAGTAAGGTTCTCTACCCGAGAACCTTACAGAAATTGTATTATTTTCTTAATCCGAGGTCGGCAAGAACAGCTCTATATCTCTCGATATCTACCTTCATAAGATAGTTCAATAGTCTTCTTCTTTTACCTACCAGTTTCAATAGACCCAATCTTGAAGAGTGGTCTTTTTTGTTTGCCTTCAAATGCTGGGTCAAATGCTGTATTCTGTAAGTAAACAATGCTACTTGAGATTCCGGAGAACCTGTGTCAGTTTCAGCCTTTAACCTGCCATGATTTTTGAACAACTCTGTTTTTTTCTCTGATGTTAAATACATGCCTAGTTAAATTTTGTTTTAAAACTGCACAAATGTAGTTGTATTATTTTAAATTAAAAAATACTTGTATCAATACAAATCATCTTTGCTTTCCCCAGAAGCGCACTTTTTTGAAAAACTCCACATAAGTATCAGGTTCGAATAGCCTGGCATCCCTCCTAGCCTGCCTAAGGAAGAAAAATCCAAACGGAAGTAAAACAAGGTTGGAAAACCATGTCCCAAAGACACTGCCTGTCAATCCTTCTTTGGCCCATTTTTCGCCTGTAATGGTCAACATGTAGTAGACAATAAAGAATATTATAGACATCAATACAGGCATCCCCATGCCTCCTTTTTTGATGATGGCCCCAAGTGGTGCGCCTATGAGGAACATGACAATGCAGGCAAATGCCGTAGTGTATTTTTGATACCAGGCAATCTGAAAGCGTCTATATTCCCTTTCTAGATTGTCTATCTGCACCAACTTGGTGGTAATATTGTTTTTGAGTGAACGGGCATTGTTAAGCGCAATAGTTGCTGCCTTGCTTACATAATCGCCTTCTACTATAATGGAATCTATTCTGGCTTTTTGGGCTGGAGAAAACTCATTATAGGTCAATGGCTTAAAAGTGTCTTCAACCGCAGGCATTTCAGTTATCGGCAAAGGTGAAATCTGAAGAACTGCATCCAGGGAATCCTGCAGCCTTTTCTCTTTGGCGAGAAGTTTTCTTGAACCAAATGAGGCAGAATCAACAGTAGCCCTATTGCTTTCCGTATTTTCAATAGCTTCAGCCCTTGTATCTGGCATCGTTGGTTCTCCCTGTGATGCATAGGGTGTCCCATTATACGATTGAATTGGGTCCACTTCGTTAAAGAGTGTTGTGTCTATAGCTAAGGTAGTATCGCCACTGATGGCCAGTAATTTTCTTTTTTCAATTTCAAATTTATCCTTTTCAGCCTGTTTGATTGCCATTATTGAGTCATCCAGACGTTTTCTTTCTACGATATCTACTGGAGGTTCAATACTTCTTCCTCTTGCAAAATATGGATAAGAGCCGTCAGTGTTTTTATAATTGTAGTAAATGATCTGGTTGATTTCACCAGCCATGGAATCTAGTCCTGATTTAAGCTGGGAAATATTCTTGATTGATCTATTGGTAGACCAAAGATCTTCAGGTGTTCTATTCAACTGGAAGCTCTCAAGATTGAAGATAATCCTGTTTTGGGAGAAATAGGTACGGCTAAATTCTGTCGGCTTTTCGCTAATCCCTCTCTGGGCCCGTTTTTCCTTGTAGTTGGTCCCGTTGTAGAGTGTCAGACTCATGTACCTGTCATCGATAAACGGTTCCATCCTACCGGAATCAGCCAAAATGATATTCACATTGCCTTGCCCCTCGCTATGGTTGTAAATGATGATGTCATTGAGTCGGATATCGTCTACTTTCCTGTTGACCTTGATGCTATAGTTGGGTATGCCGCTGTAGAATACCCCTTCCCTGATATCAAGCGCTGGGGATTTCATCCTGATGTCGTAGAGTAAGCCAAAAGTCTTGAGGTTGATCTTTGGGACTATATAATTGTTGGAAAGGTAAGCGAAGATGGTGAGGAAAAGAACAAAAATACCAATGGGTCTCAAAGCTCTAAGTAGCGATATGCCACTGCTTTTGATGGCGGTGAGTTCAAAATGCTCACCTAAATTGCCAAAGGTCATCAGTGATGAAAGCAGCACTGCCAGCGGCAATGCCATGGGTGAAATGCTGATAACAAAATAGGAAATCAATTCCACATAAATCCAGAAACTTAGGCCTTTGCCAAAGATTTCATCAAAGTACTTGAGCATGTTTACGGTGAGCAGGATAAAATCCACCACCACAAACGTCAAAAAGAAAGGGCCGATAAAGGACCCCAGTATTAACTTATCCAGTTTTTTCATTCCACACCAGGTACCTTGAAGCTAACGACAAAGTTTGCAATTTTATACAAAATTCCGCCAATTTCATGACTTTAACCGCCTATTATTTCTTTAAGTGAACTGATTAAACTGTCCCAAATGGGAATTAGTTCATCATCTTCATAAGCATCTGAGTTGTCTACAACTTTGAGAAATATGGTTTGGGTAAGCTCATTTTCCTCAATTTTGAATTCTAAGTAGGAATGATTGATGTGCTCTGAATCTTGCGGATCATAGAAATCGAATTTGACATGCATATTTGGCCTTAAAGCAACTACTTTGGCATAATGGTCCTCTCCGTCATAGTGAAAAATGAAGTTTTTGTCTTCATCAATGGACACATCATCGGCAAACCATTCGGAAAGACCGCTGGCTGTACTTAAATAAGGAAAAAGAATTTTCCTTGATGTATTGATTTGATAGTCAGCCACAAATTTGTTATTCACCATTTTTAAGCGCTTTTTGGTACTAAAAATTCTGATTTTTTGTTGGTCAATGTTTGCATTTAAACACTTAAGCAGCAATATTTGCACTCCGATTTGGCGAGGTAGCTCAGTCGGTTAGAGCGCAGGATTCATAACCCTGAGGTCAGGGGTTCAACTCCCCTCCTCGCTACACAAGCCCCACTTTTGGGGCTTTTTTGTTTTTAAGGTTTCTGTTCATAGTCACATTAAACATACACTCCCGTTTCTATTTAACTTAAAGCCCAGGATTCTTATCCGCCGCGGCGGTCCGCCTCAGGCGGATCAACTCCCCTCCTCGCTACACAAGCCCCACTTTTGGGGCTTTTTTGTTTTTAAG
>DAIPZN010000066.1:18675-25522 GCA_036782195.1 Cyclobacteriaceae bacterium
ACTTAAAGCCCAGGATTCTTATCCGCCGCGGCGGTCCGCCTCAGGCGGATCAACTACCCTCCTCGCTACACAAGCCCCACTTTTGGGGCTTTTTTTATACCTGTAGAACACTGATCAGATGGATGAACACTGATTTTACCTGTGGAAATCCGTATTATCTGCGTCATCTGGGCTCCATTTTTTCTCATTTTGATCACCCGGATAGACAAGGTATTTTCATCTGTGAAGATCCAACAATTGAATCATCAATTTCACAGCTATTGTAATATAGTAAAAAATGCCACTTAATCCTCCCCCTTTCTGGTTTAGACATAAAAAAAGCCCCAAAATATGGGGCTTAATTTATAAAGTAAGTAGTGCCGCTTACTTTACCTTTTCAACAACAGCTTTAAATGCAGCGGGATGGTTCATGGCTAAATCAGCAAGAACTTTTCTGTTCAATTCGATTCCGCCTTTTTTCAACATACCCATTAATTTTGAATAGGAAAGACCTTCAAGTCTGGCTGCAGCATTGATACGCATGATCCATAGGGCCCTGAATTCTCTTTTCTTGGCTTTTCTGTCCCTGTATGCATACTGCAAACCTTTTTCATACTTGTTTTTGGCTACTGTCCATACGTTTTTACCTCTTCCGAAGTAGCCTTTTGTTGCTTTTAGAACTTTTTTTCTTCTTGCTCTAGAAGCAACTGCGTTTACTGATCTTGGCATAGTTTTAAATTTTTTGACTCTTGGTGCCTTTCGGACTTTTTTACCAAAGCGTCTGGTGAATAATTAACCTTATTGTTTGATTTGAAGAACCGAGAACTGGGATCAACCAATTCTCAACATTGCTTTTACTCTTCCTTCATCTGACTCATGAACCATTCCCATTTGGGTCAAGTTATGCTTCCTTTTCGTGGATTTCTTAGTCAGGATGTGGCTTTTGTAAGCATGCTTCCTTCTGATTTTACCGGTTCCAGTCAACTTGAACCGTTTTTTTGCACTTGATTTTGTTTTTACTTTTGGCATAGCTGTATTTGTTTGTTGAAATTATTTTTTACCTGGTTTTGGAGCCAAGAAAAGAAACATACGCTTCCCTTCCATTTTAGGCATCTGCTCAACCTGTCCATATTCTTCCAATGCCTGGGCGAATTTTAACAGGAGCATTTCTCCCCGCTCCTTGAAGACAATCGTCCTTCCCACAAAATGCACGTAAGCCTTGACTTTAGCACCTTCTTTCAAAAAACCAATTGCATGCTTCAACTTGAAGTTGAAATCATGGTCATCGGTATTAGGTCCAAAGCGGATTTCTTTAAGTACAGTTTTCGCGGCGTTGGATTTAATCTCCTTCTGCTTTTTCTTCTGCTCGTACTTAAATTTTGCATAGTCAATCACCTTGCATACAGGTGGACTGGCATTTGGAGAAATTTCTACGAGGTCAAGGTCGTGAGCTTGAGCGACTTTTATTGCATCTGCGACAGTCATAACAGCATTTCCGCCTTCTACATAGTCTCCGACTACCCTAACTTCCCTAGCCCGGATCTTCTCGTTTACTTTATATGGCTCCTCTTGCCTCTGTCTATAAGGTGTTTTTCCTTTCAAAATTAGTATCGTTGTTAAATGAAATTGCCTGCAAATATCGGAATAAATATCAGATTTAAAAAACCTGATGCTATTTTACCCCTTAAATTAATTTTTCAATGAGTCTGAAATGATCCCTTTGAAAAACGTACCGAATTCAGCGGGAGTAAATGATCCAATGTCACCCTCTCCATGCTTCCTTACCGAAACCTTGCCTTCAGCCTGTTCTTTTTCCCCTACTATCAACATGTATGGGATTTTTTTGACCTCGGCATCTCTGATTTTTCTGCCAATCTTTTCATCTCTGTTGTCCAATATGCCATTGATGTCCATTTCTTCCAACTCTGCTTTGACTGCTTCAGCATATTCGGTAAACTTCTCGGAAATTGGCAACACTGCTACCTGCTCCGGAGATAACCAAAGTGGGAAATTACCGGCACAGTGCTCTATCAAAACTGCCACAAATCTTTCCAAAGATCCAAAAGGGGCTCTGTGAATCATTACCGGCCTATGTTTCTGATTGTCTGCACCGATGTATTCCAGCTGGAAGCGGTCCGGCAACTGGTAATCCACTTGAATGGTTCCCAACTGCCATTTTCTCCCAAGGGCATCTTTAACCATGAAATCAAGTTTTGGACCATAAAATGCTGCTTCACCCAACTCGGTCACTGTTTCCAGTCCTTTTTCTGCTGCTGCTTCAATAATTGCTGCTTCTGCTTTGTCCCAAGCTTCATCAGAGCCAATGTATTTTGACTTGTTGTTTGGGTCACGCAAAGAAATTTGGGCAGTATATTCTGCGAAACCAAGTGCTTTAAACACATAGAGTACCAAGTCTATCACTTTGATAAATTCTTCCTTCACCTGATCCGGCCTGCAGAAAATATGTGCATCATCCTGGGTAAAGCCTCTTACCCTTGTCAAGCCGTGAAGCTCTCCACTTTGCTCATATCTATAAACAGTTCCAAATTCCGCGTAGCGAATAGGAAGATCTTTGTAGGATCTAGGCTTGTGTTTGTAGATTTCACAATGGTGAGGACAATTCATCGGTTTCAACAGAAACTCCTCTCCCTCATTCGGTGTGGCGATCGGTTGGAAGGAATCTTTACCATATTTTTCATAATGCCCCGAAGTCTCATAAAGTGCTTTATGGCCGATGTGCGGGGTCACTACCTGCTGATAACCGGACTTGTCTTGGGCCTTTTTCATAAAGTTGACCAAGCGCTCTCTCAAAAGCGTCCCTTTGGGCAGCCACAAGGGCAGGCCCATCCCTACTTTTTCTGAGAAGGTAAAGAGCTCAAGTTCCCTTCCCAACTTTCTGTGATCTCTTCTTTTTGCTTCTTCAAGCAGCTCCAAATATTCTTTTAGTTCCTTGTCTTTAGGGAATGTAATGCCATAGATCCTGGTGAGCATTTTGTTCTTTTCGTCACCACGCCAGTAGGCACCTGCTATGTTCAGCAGTTTGACTGCTTTGATAAATCCTGTATTGGGAATGTGAGGTCCCCTGCAGAGGTCGGTGAAATTGCCTTGTTCATAAAAGGTAATGTTGCCGTCCTCCAAGCCTTCCAGCAGGTCAAGCTTGTAGGGATCTGCTTTTTCGGTGAAATAGGCTATCGCGTCAGCCTTGGAGATTTCTTTCCTGATGTACTCGCTTTTGGTGCGGGCAAGCTCCATCATCTTCCTTTCTATGGTTTCCAGCTCGGCACCGTCAAGTGACCTGTCTCCAAAATCCACATCATAATAAAAGCCCCTTTCAATGGATGGGCCGATGCCAAGTTTGACGCCTGGGTAAAGTGCTTCCAAGGCCTCTGCCATCAAGTGGGCAGATGAATGCCAGAAGGTGGATTTGCCTTCTGTATCGTTCCAGGTCAGCAACTGTACACTGGCATCTCCTTCAATCGGACGGGAAGCATCCCATACTTCACCGTTCACTTTTGCCGCCAAGACATTCCGGGCAAGACCCTCGCTGATACTAAGTGCAATTTGGTATCCCGAAATCCCTTTTTCATACTCCCTTACGCTGCCGTCCGGGAGGGTAATCTTGATTTGTTGATCAGACATTTAGTTTTTTGAATAAATGAAACATGGCATCTTTACAAACAGACGCTTTATAGACCTGCAAATATGCAAAATTGATCGGGTGCATCCTTCATTTTAAATCGGATTACGGCAAAAAAATCTGGTTTGAATTTTTTTTGGGTAAATGAGGGACGTGTTAGTTTAATTTTGAGTAATGAGCATTCAGGGATGTTTCACGCAACAGGCGCAACGATTGACGCAACGGGCGCAGAGGTGGGCGTAACGGGCGCAAAGGTTTTTTGAATTGTAGACGAGCGGAAAGAAGTGCTAACAACCTTTGACTAGCGTAATTATCTAGTTATAAATCTTGATTTGGTAGTATTGAGTATTGAGATGTGAGTATTGAGTTAAAATTTTGGTTTTTGGTATTTGGTAGTTGGTACGTGGTATTGGGTACGTGGTACTTGGTGCCAAATTCTTATTACTTGATACTTGCTACTAAAAAGTCTCGCCTCTCGCTTCTAGTCTCTCGCTTCTCCTACAACGCTTCCCTGTTTTTGGCGGAAGGCTGAATTGGATCTTGAACTTACCGCGGCCAAAAATACATTTCATTTTTATTATTTATCCCAGGGTTGACACCCTGGGCTACTGACATGCCGCTCCTACGGAGCTTTAGTAGTCTTGAGTATTGAGATGTGAGTATTGAGTTAAATATCTTGGTACGTGGTACATGGTACATGGTACTTGGTACCGAAAATTCTTGCTACTTGCATCTTGTGTCTTACGTCTTATGTCTTATATCTAGCATAAAAAATGCTCATTTCTGCTGCTCCAATTTTTATAGTGCTCTTTTAATATTTCATCACTGCTGTATATTTGTCATGCAATCTCAATCGCATGACATACGACATCATCATCATCGGAGCAGGCATCGTAGGCTTGGCCACTGGTCTCAAACTGAAGCAACAAAAACCTGATTTCAAAATAGCCATTATTGATAAAGAATCTGAAGTTGCCAAGCATCAGACTGGCAACAACAGCGGTGTGATCCACTCCGGGCTTTACTATAAACCAGGCTCCCTTAAGGCAACAAACTGTATCCAAGGTTACCATGAATTGATCAGGTTCTGTAAGGAAGAAAACATTCCTTTTGAGCTTACCGGAAAGGTCGTAGTAGCAACAAGGCCTGAGCAGGTCCCAATCCTGAATGGGTTGCTTGACAGGGCTTTGCAAAATGGACTTACCGGTACAAGAGCAATATCGCTTGAGGAACTTAAAGAATACGAGCCACATTGCGCCGGGATCGCTGCCATGCATGTACCTCAAACAGGAATAGTAGACTACAAAGTCGTGGCACAGGGATATGCGAAGAAATTCACTGACATGGGTGGGGTCATTGCTTTGGGCCAAAAGGTTATTGGTACCAAGCAGGAAAATCAAGAGACGAGAATATTCACTACACAAAATGAGTGGACTTGCAAGCTATTGGTCAACTGTGCCGGTTTGTATTCAGACAAAATCGCCCAGATGGGTCAGAATGATCCTCTAGATGTCAAAATCATTCCTTTCAGAGGTGAGTACTATAAATTGAAAAAAGAAAAGGAATATCTGGTCCGAAACCTGATTTATCCTGTGCCCGATCCAAATTTTCCATTTTTGGGTGTACACTTTACCCGGATGATGAAGGGGGGTGTAGAGGCAGGACCAAACGCTGTACTGGCATTTAAAAGAGAGGGGTATAAAAAATCGGATATTAACCTAGGAGAATTGCAGGAATCCCTTCGCTGGCCCGGTTTTCAGAAAGTTGCTTCAAAATACTGGAAAACAGGAATGGGAGAGTTTTATCGTTCTTTTTCCAAAGCTGCCTTTACCAAGGCGTTACAAGAACTGATCCCTGAAATCCAGTCCTCAGATCTTGTGGATGGTGGTGCAGGGGTCAGGGCACAAGCCTGTGACAGGACCGGTGGACTTTTGGATGACTTTAGTATCAGAGAGCATGCTTCAGCCATACATGTCCTCAATGCACCCTCCCCCGCTGCCACAAGCTCACTTGCCATCGGAGGAACAGTTGCCCAACTTGTCTTAAAAAGATTATAAACACCTCTGAATTTGCTATAAATCATAGGATCTAATCTGCTGGTCTGCTAGCAGATTTTGATCCAACTACATTTCCCAATTCTATTCTCAACCATAAGTGATTTCTGAAGAAAAAAAGCTTGGGATGGTAATCGCTCGGCTTATAATTTTCTTTCTATAAATCGCATTTGCTTACAAGCAATTTTAAGTAATTTGCCTTTAACTTTGGGGCATCCTAAACCTATCCGGATATGTTGAACATCGGTCAACATGCCACCTCGCCTATCGTGAAAAATACCCTTACATCATTTCCCTCAGGGAAATTTGCATTGCCATTATTGGTTTTGCTATTATTTTCCTTAAAAGTTAAAGCACAAGAATCCGAAACAGCAAAGCTCAATCACTTTAGGGGCAATATCAGCATTACCCAAAACGGTCTTTCACTCATTCCAACATTTTCCCTGGATAGACCTGCGGCTATTTTTGAACTTTCTATGGGGGGAAAAAGAATAAGTTTTGATCCTGAAATGCGTTTTGCACTTGATGGTCAGCCTTGGTCATTTATCTTCTGGTGGAGGTATAAGATTATCCGCTCAGAAAAATTCAAGTTTCATGCAGGGGCACATCCTGCATTTATCTTCCGCAATACCATCGTCATGAATGCCAATGGCCAGCCGGTACCGAGTATGGAGGCCAGAAGGTTTTTTGCGGGAGAATTGGTTCCTAGTTATACTTTCAATACCCATATCAGTACAGGTCTCCTGTATCTTAGGGGCCAATCACTGGGTAAGGTCCCATTGGAAGTCAACCAATTTGTTGCAGCCAATGCCACATTCACCAATATCAAGATTTCTGAAAAATATTTTTTCAATGCCAGACCACAGGCTTTTTATTTGAAGATGAACCAAAGGGATGGGTTTTATGCCAGCAGTTCTTTGCTGCTTGGAAGAAATGACACCCCAATTTCTGTAGGTTCCATCATCAGCAGAAAAATCTCATCTACAATCCCCAGCAAAGACTGGGTATGGAATGTCAGCTTGATCTATTCTTTTAACAATGAATTTGTAAAAAGGGTAAATCCATTGCTTTAATGGTGAGGCCTATTTGTTTCACGCAACGGGCGCAAAGGTTTTTTGAAAAATGGGAAGAGGGAAGATGGAAGTGGGAAGATGGAGGACGGAAGACGGAGGACGGA
>DAIPZN010000067.1:0-25087 GCA_036782195.1 Cyclobacteriaceae bacterium
ATTCAAGACTATGTGTTAAATTATTATAATAAAGAATCAGTGTTGATTACTTATGGTGCGGATCATGTCATTAAATCAAATGTTTCCCCATACATCCTAAAATATCCGTTTTTAGAAAATCCATATATTTTTACAGTTTGTAGAATAGAGCCCGAAAACAACATAGAACTTCAATTAGAAGCCTTTTCCAATGATAATATTTCTATTCCTTATGTTGTTGTTGGGAATTGGGAATCTAGTTCTTTTGGTAAAAGGCTTTATCAAAAATACAAAAATTTTCCCAATATTCATCTATTAAAGCCAATATATGAACCTGTTGAATTAAATGCATTAAGATCTAATTGTTTTGTTTATTTGCATGGGCATAGTGCTGGTGGTACAAACCCTTCTTTGGTTGAAGCTATGTTTTTAGGAATTCCTATTATTGCTTTTGATGTTAAATATAATAGGGAAACGACCTCAAATTTTGCCATATTTTATTCTAATAATGTTGAATTGGTAAAAATTCTCTCCAAAATTGAGTCTTATGACCTACATATAATGGCTAAAAATGTTCAGATTTTTGCTTTAAATAATTATACTTGGTCTAAAATCAGCAAAAAGTATTTAGATGTTATTTTTTCGATTTAAAATTAAGGAAACGAAATGTATTTATTTTACATCAGTAGATTATCTGTCAGATATAAACATATAAATGAAAACTAATATATTCATAGTATTATTTTTCTTGTTTTTAATTAGATCCAGTGCTATAGCTCAAATGATTTCTGCTGGATTTCCTGTCATTGAGGAAAAGATAAGGAGAGATCAGTTGTTTCAACCAGATACATTGCAATT
Source organism: Cyclobacteriaceae bacterium (assembly GCA_036782195.1). Taxonomy (GTDB): domain Bacteria; phylum Bacteroidota; class Bacteroidia; order Cytophagales; family Cyclobacteriaceae; genus DAIPZN01. Next base: position 838 of record DAIPZN010000067.1, read on the forward strand.
AAGTTTCTTATTTAGACCTGCTATTTCGTATTCAGATTCGTCTGCTGCTTTAAATGAAAATTTTTTTTTCAATGCTACTCCTGCATTGATCACAACAGGTTTTGACCTCAATAGGCCTATACCGAATAATCCGTTTTTGTTGACTCCAGGAACAGGGTTTTCCACTTATGCGACTGCAGGTATTTTTATTAAATTTAAAGGAATTAATTTTCAGCTTCAACCTGAATTTGCGTTTTCTCAGAACAGACCTTTCGAAGGTACCCCAGAAGAATGGAGTGATCAATTGATGCAACAAAGATTTTGGGACTGGAACTTCGGCGATTTTCCTCAACGATTTGGCAATCGTGCATTAACAAAAATTTGGTGGGGTCAGTCAAAATTGACAATTCAGCTAGGAGCTTTTGAATTGGGTGCTTCCAGCCAAAATATTTGGTGGGGTCCTGGACAATGGAACTCGCTTTTGTTTTCTAATAATGCCCCAGGTTTCCCTCATTTAACCTTAAATACTTATAAACCAGCTAAACTCTTTCTAGGTAATCTTGAAATGCAACTTTTAATTGGTAGACTTGAAAGTAGCAATCAACCTCCTCTTGACGATTATCTTTTAAACAATCGGTTTTTTAAGCCTCTTTCCTCAGATTGGAGATATTTGAATGCAATTAATGTTTCTTTCAACCCTAAATGGGTTCCTCATTTATTCTTAGGTTTTGGAAGAACTTTTCAGGTTTATAATGATAGCAGAGGAAACTCATTTATAGATTGGTTTCCAGTATTTGAGGCTTTTCAAAAAGAAAAATTTTTTTCGAATGGCAATTCAATTGATTTTGATTCAAATGATAGGGACCAACAATTAGCTGTTTTTGCTAGGTATAAAATATCCAAAGCCAAAGCCGAGATGTATTTTGAATATGGAAGAAGGGACCATGCATTTAACTGGAGGGAATTTGCACTTAATCCTGAGCATGCAAGAGCATATCTCTTTGGTTTTATTAAATTATTTAATGTTGATAACTCAATTTTTCAATTAAGAGGAGAGGTTACTCATCAACAAGAATCTGTCAATAGGTATATTAGGTATTTAGGTCAAGCAGGTTACCACAGTTGGCATATGCATGATACCCAAAGAGGGTTTACTAATTTTGGTCAACCTATTGGAGTAAGGCTGGGTCCAGGCTCAAATAACCAAATTTTAGAGTTTGCTAAGGTTGACGGGTATCAAAAAATTGGTGTTTTTTTTGAGAGGCTGGAAAACAATCAAGGTTTTTTTTACAGGGCGTTTGGCCAACAAAATGAAGTTAAACCTTGGATTGATCTTAGTTTTGGATTTCTTTATGACAAAAAGATCAACAATTTTCTTATCAATTCTCAAATTCAAATGATAAGTAGTCAAAATTACCAGTGGCAACTTTCATCAAATAGCACCTCACAGTTCCCTCAAGGAAAAAACCTTTTTACTTTTCACAGTAGATTAAGTTTAATTTATTTGTGGAACAATGTTTTAAAATAACTCATATTCTAAATTTTAACTTTCCTATTAAATGAAAGGCATTATTCTCGCCGGTGGATCCGGCACCAGACTTTATCCCATTACCAAAGGAACATCGAAGCAGCTTCTTGCTATTCATGACAAGCCAATGATTTACTATCCCTTGTCGGTTCTGATGCTTGCTGGTATCCAAGAAATTTTGATTATCTCCACTCCAGATGATTTGCCGAATTTCAAAAAGCTTTTTGGGGATGGTAATGAAATAGGATTGCGACTTTCCTATGCCGAACAACCTAGTCCCGATGGCCTTGCTCAGGCATTTATTATTGGAGAAGATTTTATTGGTGAGGATTCTGTTGCGCTTGTTTTGGGTGATAATATTTTCTATGGTCATGGTTTTACCGAACTACTCAAAAAATCCAAGATGAATGCTGAAAATAATCAGGCTACGATCTTTGGCTATTATGTGAATGACCCTGAGCGTTATGGTGTTGCCCAATTTGATGGTTCAGGGAAAGTTCTGAGCATTGAAGAAAAACCCAAAGAGCCCAAAAGCAACTATGCAGTAGTAGGCCTCTATTTTTATCCAAATTCTGTAGTCCAGATTGCCAAAGAAGTTAAGCCAAGTGAGAGAGGAGAGTTAGAAATCACTTCAGTTAATCAAGAATATTTGAAAAGAGGCAATCTTCAAGTAGAACTGATGGGTAGGGGATATGCTTGGCTGGATACCGGAACCCATGAGTCAATGTTAGATGCCTCCAACTATATTCATACAATCGAAAAAAGGCAAGGTTTGAAAATAGCTTGCCTTGAGGAAATTGCCTTTGATCTGGGTTATATTAATTCTGAACAACTTTTGGCGTTGGCAGAACCATTAAAGAAAAATGAATACGGTCAGTATCTCATTAAAAGAGCTAAAGCAAAAAATAAATGAAATATACACGTACATCCATTCCTGATTTGATCGTCTGCGAACCAACTGTAATTGGCGATGATAGAGGGTATTTTATGGAAACTTTTAGACTTGATAAATTTGAAGACTATATAGGGGAAAGAATTCATTTTTGTCAAGAAAATGAATCTAAATCTTCTTTTGGAGTACTACGCGGCTTACATTATCAGCTTCCTCCCTTTGCACAGAGTAAGCTTGTAAGAGTGATTCAAGGTAGCGTACTAGATGTTGCCGTTGATATCAGAAAAGGTTCATCTACTTTCGGGCAGCATTTTGCCATTGAGTTATCTGAATCAAATAAGACTCAGCTATTTATCCCAAGAGGTTTCGCACATGGTTTTGTGGTTTTGTCTGACACAGCAGTGTTTGCATATAAAGTCGACAACTATTATAGTCCACAACACGATAGGGGATTGGCTTATGATGACACTAGTTTGGGGATAGATTGGAAACTGAAAAAGGAAGAATTAAAGCTATCGGCGAAAGATCTTACACATCCAACTCTTTCCGGAATTGAGGCTTTTATTTGATGGATGCTATTGTTATGAAAAAAATATTAGTTACCGGTGCTAATGGACAGTTGGGCTCTGAAATCAAATTTTTGAGCAATGGGGTAGAGGCCGAATTTATTTTTACTGATAAAGAAGAGCTTGACATCACCTCTAGTGAAAAAATCCTGGAGTTTTATCAATCAACACCCTTTGATGCGATAATCAATTGTGCGGCATATACAGCAGTAGATAAAGCAGAGTCAGATGTGGATTTAGCTTATTCGATAAATGCATCAGCAGTTGGACATCTCGCATCACTTGCGCTAGAAAAAGGATTAAAAATGATCCATATTTCTACGGATTATGTTTTTGATGGCAAAGCTTATAGGCCTTATTCGGCCGATGATGTGCCCAATCCCAGCAGTATTTATGGGAAATCAAAAGAAAAAGGTGAAAACTTGATGCTTTCAATAAACCCACCCAATTCTGTAATCATCAGAACATCATGGGTTTATAGTTCCTTTGGTCATAATTTTGTTAAAACAATGCTGAGACTAGGGACAGAAAAACCGACACTAAATGTTGTCAGTGATCAAATAGGAAGCCCAACTTATGCCAGAGACCTAGCAAGCGCTATATTGGAAATTCTGCCTAAACTTGCTAGTGATGGCTGTAAAATATATCATTATTCAAATGAAGGAACGGCCTCTTGGTTTGATTTTGCTCTTGCAATAATGGAGATGAAGGAATTGCCCTGCCAAATATTGCCAATTCCTACAGAAGCTTATCCACTTCCTGCTCCCAGGCCTTTCTTTTCCCTTCTAAATAAATCTGCAATTAAAGCAGATTTTGACCTTAAAATCCCTCATTGGAGAGTTTCTTTGAAAAATGCACTTGAACTTATCTCCTAAAAATATCTCTGAAAAATTATCCCTATTGAATACCGATAAATATTATTCATTTAACCTATCCAAAGTTCGCCAAAATTTAAAGGTAATTTGTACAAATCATTAGTAAGCGCCATAATTTATTGCCGTTTCATTACTTAAATGACAATCATTCTTTTAAATTTTCAATATCAGGACTTTTTTTGCCAAGATTTTTTATTAAATTTTTGATTCCTAAACGGCTTATTAGTAAGTTTGTGCGTAAATCTTTTTTATGATCACCTTTTTAGCTACAATTACCTCGTTTCTGGTTGGATTTCTATTGACTCCAATTGTAATCCTTATCCTCAAGAAAATCAATATCTTGGATAGCCCTGGTGGAAGGAAGATCCACAATCGCTTTATCCCTTCCATGGGAGGTATTGCTTTTGTATTGGCCGCTTTTGTCTCCGCAATAGTATGGTTTGATTTTTTCCAACTTATCCAACTTAGATTTTTTTTAGCTGCATTTGGATTAATGTTTTTTGTTGGACTTAGGGATGACATGGTTGATCTGACAGTAGTTCAAAAATTGTTGGGTCAATTGATCTGCACATATCTGGTTGTAGTCATGGCAGGTATCCGTTTTACCAGTTTGTATGGTTTTCTGGGGATTTATGAACTTCCCCTATGGATCAGCTATGGTTTGAGCTTTTTTACAATATTGGTTTTGACTAATTCATTCAACCTAATTGACGGTTTGGATGGACTTGCGGGTTCTATAAGTGTCGTCACATTTTTGTTTTTAGGATGGTGGTTCCATCAAGCAGGACTTGAAAGCTATTCAATTTTTTCTTTGATTTTAGTAGGAGCTGTATTGTCATTCTTGGTGTATAATTGGCATCCGGCAAAGATATTTATGGGGGATACAGGTTCCTTGAGTTTAGGTTTCTCTTTGGCTGTTTTGACCATTTTATTCATTGACCGGAACGGTACAATGGCTGATTTTGAAGGATGGAAGTTTAATGCTCCAATTGCTTCCGGTGTTGCTTTGTTAATCATTCCCATTTATGATACCAGCAGAATCTTTATCAAGAGAGCGATGAAAGGCAAGTCTCCAATGGCTCCTGATAAAAGCCATGTTCACCATTTTCTTTTGAGGATGGGTTTGAGACATGATCAGGTCTCGCTCACCTTGGTCTTAATTAAAGTTACATTTATCGCACTTATTTTTCTAGGAAGTGGCTTGTCAGATCATGTTTTGTTGCCCTTAGTTGTTCTGTTTGCTGTCGTGTTGGGACTTCGAATGGATTTTATGACACTCAATAGAGTTAAAAAATTCAGTAAGAAACAACCTCCGATTTTGTCACTTAGAGCTAAGAGGAAAGTAAGTCACAATACTTCTATTAGAGATAAAGTACTTAGAGAAGTACATATCAGTAACAATTGATCATCTTTATCCAGGATTCTATCCTGCTTTACTTTTTTGAGTTTATTTTGATTTTTATAATACACATGTCATGGATGATTTATGGCTAGAAATATTATTTTCTTTTTTGCCTTCTCATTTTTGTTTTGTTCCTGCGTTTCAAACAAAAGGATAACTTACCTTCAGAATCCTGAAGGTGTTTTGCCTATTGCCGATGGGCAACTGATCAATTACCAACTCCCCGACTACAAATTACAGTACAATGACATCTTGGATGTCCAAATCAAAACACCAGATGCAGAGGTGAATGCATTATTTTCAACGCAGCAAAATTTGCCAGGAATGCAGCAATTAACCGGTCAGACAGGAGGAGATGTCTACTATATGACCGGATATACTGTTAATAAAGAAGGGTATATAAGACTGCCCTTGCTTGGACTGGTTTTTGTCAAAGATGCTGATCTTGACGAAGCACGTGAATTGATTGAAGATAAACTGAAAGAATATGTTAAAGGAGAGTTTTATGTTCGTGTAAAACTCGGAGGAATCAGGTATGCTGCTTTTGGGGAATTTAGAAAACCTGGCAAATATGTGGTCTTACAGGATAGGATGACAATTTTTGAAGCTATTGCTAATGCTGGAGATATTACGACTGTAGGAAGGCGCAATGAACTGGTTTTGATCAGGCAATATCCGGAAGGTTCAAGAATTTATAGGGTAAATCTCAATGACCGAAATATCATTTCCTCACCATTTTATTTTATACAGCCTAATGACCAACTTTATGTTGAACCAATGAAAGTAAGGGAATTGGGCACTGGAGAAAACACAGCCCAGACTCTGGCTTTAGTTATTTCTTCGATTACAGCTCTTGCTTTGGTGCTGAACCTAATTACCGATTGATATGCCGGAAAATCCAAAATACAAACAAAATATGCCGGTAGTCCAAGACCTCCTCAAAAATGATGATTGGGAGCTAAGGTCAATCTTTTATGAGGGTTTGCATCATTGGAAATGGATATTGGTTTCAGTTTGTTTTGGTGTAATTGTTGCCATCTTGATCAACAGGTATTCTACAACTTTGTATAAAGTAGAAGCTACAGTCCTGGTAAATGATCCCGTTCCGAGTATTGGATTAGACCTTTTTGAATCAATTGGAGGAGCCCCGCTGAAAAGCAATATTGATAATGAAATCGGGATATTAAAATCTTATGCCTTAGCTGAGGAAACCTTGAGAAGTATGAACCTCAATGTTGCCTTTTTTAAGGAAGGTTTCTTCCTTACCAATCAGCTATACCTTGATGTTCCGCTAATTATTCATGTTGATTGGAATAGACCTCAACTTGTTGATGGTATGTTTAAGTTGACCATTCTGGAGGGAAATGAATATTTTTTGGAAACTGAGAACGGGGAATTTTCATTATTCAATCCTAATGACCCTTATTATAAGACTGTCATTCTAGAAACTCCCGAAATTGCGGAAAGAGGAATGTTTGGACAGGATTTATCATTAGAAAACCTTCATATAAAAATTGAAAATGTCTTTGGAAAAGTCGGTGAAGAGTTTCTTTTTCAGTTAAAAGATACACCCTCCCTGGCATTACATTATCAAGATCTAATAGAGGTTAACCAAATAAACAAGCAAGCTTCAATCCTTTCCGTAAGCCTTCAGACGCCTATTAGAAAGTTAGGTCAGGATTATCTAAATCACCTAATTGATGCATATCTCAATCGTGAACTGCAAGAAAAAAACCGGGCAGCTGAAAACACAGTTTATTTTATCAATAAGCAGCTCAGTGGGATCACCGACTCTTTAAGTTTTTTTGAAGGCAAACTTCAGGATTATAGAAGTGAAAACCGCATCTTTAATTTAAGCCAAGAAGGAGCAGTTGTCTTTGAAAGGCTTAATGAAATTGAAGTGGAGCGGGGCAGAGTAAAGATCCGATTGAACTACTTTAGGACTCTTTTGGAATACATCAATGCCAACAACCTTGATGCGTTAATGGCTCCTTCAGTCATTGGAGAGCAAGATCCAATGATGAATGCTCTGGTCTCAATGATGCTTGAACTTCAAGCTGAACAAGTAAGGTTAGCAGCCAATTTTACGGAGAAAGCACCATCCTATCAGGAAAACCAGAGAAAAATTGCACACACTAGATCACTTCTATTGGAAAATGTCAATTCAGCTATCAATAACCAACGGGACCTGTTAGCTGCATTAGACGGACAAATTGCAAGTGTGGAAAAAGAAATCAATACGCTTCCTGAGACTGAACGTAACTTATTGGGAATCCAACGCCAATTCAGCATCAACGAAAACATCTACATGTACTTGCTGCAAAAAAGAGCTGAGGCAGAAATAACTAAAGCATCAAATTTTCCAAAAAATTCAGTTTTGGATTTGGCGCGGGCTCAGCCGATTCCTGTTTCTCCCAAATCAACTCGAAACATTATTTTTGGTATTTTGATTGGGTTTTTGCTGCCATTGGTTGGATTAGTGGTTAAACATTATTTCAACACCAAAATCGAAGATGAAAAGGAACTTCTGAAGCTACTGAGAGTGCCTCTTTTGGGCAATATCGGTAGGTATAAGGGAGTTGGAGCCAAGGCAGTAATCGACAATCCCAGGTCAGCGGTATCTGAATCCTTCCGTTCTTTAAGGGCAGATATGTCTTTCATCCATCCCCAAAATGAAAAAATAACTATCCTGTTCACATCAGCAATATCAGGTGAGGGGAAAACATTCTGTGCAATTAACATGGCTTCCATATTTGCTATTTCCGGAAAAAAGACTTTGCTATTGGGGCTTGACCTGCGAAAACCTAAAATCGGCAAGTCTTTTGACCTTGATAATGAAATAGGTGTGACTTCCTACCTAAGCTCAAAGGTGGATTTGCATCAGCTAGTTAAGCCAAGTGGGCTTTCAAATTTGGACATCATTCTTTCAGGCCCTATACCCCCCAATCCTGCCGAATTGCTTCTACAAAACAAGTTTAGTAGGTTAATGGAGGATTTAAAGTCTGATTACGAGGTAGTAGTAATGGATTGTCCTCCGGTTGGCTTGGTTTCTGAGACAAAAGAATTATTCAAGTATGCTGATGTAAATTTGTTCGTGATTAGACAAGATTATTCCCCAAAAGCTGCAGCAAATATGGTCAATGACATTGCTGAAAAAGGAGGCGCAAATAAAGTATATACCATTCTAAATGATATTCACCACTACCAAGGGAAGGCATATGGCTACGGATATTGGGTAGATAAAAATTATTATGAGCCTGAGGCTAAACCCTGGTGGAAGCGCTGGTGATGTTTTCATTCATGATGGTTTATTGTCGAACTATTCGATCAACCAACTGATTTTTAAAAATTAAATACAATCAAATTGAAAAAGTACAACGTAATTCTTTCAGGTGGAGTAGGGTCAAGATTATGGCCTATGTCCCGCAAGACTAAACCCAAACAATACTTGCCAATTTTTAATGGGCAGACCCTTTTTCAGCTTACTGTTGAAAGGAATAAAACGATATGCGATCAATTTATTGTAGTGGGTAACCGTGAAAATTACCAATTGTCCAGACGGGATTTGAAAGCTAATGATATCGAGGGTTTTGCGGAAATCATTGAAGCTTGTCCAAGAAATACTGCTGCTGCAATAGCGTTTGCCGCATTTGCTGTTCAACCACAGGATTTGTTGTTTATCACCCCATCCGATCACCTGATCCAAGCAGGTGATTCCTATATCAGGTGCGTTGAGCGGGCATTTGAACTTGCAGAAGCAGGGCATATAGTCACATTCGGATTAAAACCCACAAGACCAGAGACTGGATTTGGATACATTGAATCCCGAGGCGAGGAGGTGCTAAGTTTTCGTGAAAAACCTGATGCTCAAATTGCTGAGTCTTTTGTTAAAGACGGAAATTTTCTTTGGAATTCGGGGATGTTCTGTTTTAAAGCTTCAGTTTTTTTGGAAGAACTTCAAAAATTTGAACCTGAAATTTTTGAAAAATCGAAGTTGGTCTATGATCAAAAGAGCGAATATTTTTTGGATGAAAAGCTGTCAATGGAAGTCCCTGCAATTTCTGTAGATTATGCTGTAATGGAGCGTACAGACAAAATAAAAGTAGTACCTGCGTTTTTTGATTGGTCTGATCTCGGGTCATTTGAATCGGTGTATGATTATTTGAAAAGTCAAAATCATCCAATAGACTCAGCAGGTAATATGGTTATCGGAACAGATATCCATACTGAGTTTCTTGGTATGAATGAAACCATTTTTGTATCCACAGAAGATGCTTTTTTGATACTTAAAAAAGAAAATGCTCAACAGGTGAAAAATATTTATGAGAAATTGCAGCATGAATACCCAAATCTGACCTAAATTTCAATTGTAATGCTTAATATATCCACCCCACATTATCGTATTCAATGAAACTACAAATTCAGGATCCTAAAATCGCCATCATAGGTTTAGGATATGTTGGTCTACCTCTTGCTACTGCTTTTGCTGAAAAATATCCGACAATTGGATATGATATAGATCCTAGAAGAGTATCAGAATTACAAGATGCCGTAGACAGGACTTTGGAAGTAGACAATGAACTTTTAAAAGCTGTCCTACAAAATACTGGAAAAGCAGGGTTAGTTGTAACTGATCAAATATCTGGTATTGCTGACTGCAATATTTTTATCGTGACAGTCCCTACGCCCACAGATAAGCATAACCGACCAGTTCTTACGCCCATGCTTCGTGCTTCAGAGGCAATAGGAGGGGTATTGAAAAAAGGGGATATTGTGATTTATGAATCTACCGTATATCCGGGGGTGACAGAGGAGGAGTGTGTTCCTGTACTTGAAAAGGTTTCTGGATTAAAATTCAACGATGAGTTTTTTGCAGGATATTCTCCAGAAAGAATTAATCCAGGAGATAAGGAACATACCGTAACGAAAATTTTAAAGGTGACATCAGGATCAACCCCAGAAGTTGCTGAATTTGTAGATCAACTTTATAAATCGGTAATAAAGGCTGGAACTTTTAAGGCTTCTTCCATTAAAGTTGCAGAAGCAGCTAAAGTGATAGAAAATTCACAGAGAGATATCAACATTGCATTTGTGAATGAACTTTCAAAAATTTTTAATTTACTAGGCATTGACACACATGAAGTTCTCGAAGCAGCAGGTACCAAATGGAATTTTCTTCCATTCAAGCCGGGATTAGTGGGGGGACATTGTATTGGAGTAGATCCCTTTTATCTTGCGCAAAAAGCCCAAGAATCAGGCTATCATCCTGAAATCATTTTGGCCGGAAGAAGGTTGAATGATTCCATGGGCAAGTATGTCGCTACCGAAGTCATCAAACACATGATGCGGAAGGACTTAAAAGTCATAGATTCAAAAGTGTTGATCCTAGGCTTTACTTTTAAAGAAGATTGTCCGGATGTCCGCAATACCAAAGTCATTGATATATATAAAGAACTTCAATCATTTGATATGGATGTTGATGTGTTTGATCCTTGGGCTTCCCCAGAAGAAGTCATGCATGAATATGGTATTCATGTTTTCAATGATCAGCAACAACTTAATTTGGATTCCTATTCAGCTTTAATCCTTGCAGTTGCCCATAAAGAATTTAAAACATGGGGACTGGAAAAAAACAAAGACAGGGTTCTTTATGATGTAAAAGGCGTGCTTCCAAGAGAATCGGTTGATGCTCGTCTTTAAACCGACTTTATAAAAGAAGTTTGTTTTTGTTTTATTTGGTATAATTTTGGAAGTAAGTTGAAAGCTTGATTTTTCATTGACCGCTTGCTTTCAATGTATTTATTATTTGACAAGAATTTTTAATCCGTTTTATTTATGAAAAGAGTTTTGGTCACAGGTGGTGCTGGTTTTTTGGGATCTCACCTATGTGAAAAATTACTGGCTGAAGGCAATGAAGTACTTTGTGTAGATAATCTTTTTACCAGTAGAAAATCAAATATCCACCACCTTCAGGAAAACAAGAATTTTGAATTCCTCAGGCATGATGTGACATTCCCGTTGTTTGCAGAAGTAGATGAAATTTACAACTTAGCGTGTCCTGCTAGTCCCGTACATTATCAATTTGACCCGGTTCAGACTACTAAAACCTCTGTGATCGGTGCTATCAATATGTTGGGTATGGCTAAAAGACTTAAAATAAAAATCCTTCAAGCTAGTACATCCGAAGTTTATGGAGATCCTGAAATCCATCCTCAACCTGAATCTTACAAGGGTAGTGTGAGTACCACTGGCATAAGAGCCTGTTATGATGAAGGAAAACGCTGTGCCGAAACTTTGTTTTTTGATTACCATCGGCAACATAAAGTCAATATCAAAGTCATGAGGATCTTTAATACCTATGGTCCCCGAATGCATCCCAATGACGGGAGAGTAGTCAGTAACTTTATCGTACAGGCGTTAAAAGGTCAGGACATCACCATTTTTGGAGATGGTAAACAAACCAGGTCTTTTTGCTATGTAGATGATTTGATAGAAGGCATGTATAAGCTGATGAATTCAAGAGATGGTTTTACTGGTCCTGTCAACATCGGAAATCCAGGTGAATTCACGATGTTGGAGTTGGCTGAATTGGTAATCAAACTGACAGACAGTAAAAGCAAATTGAAATTTTTGCCTTTGCCACAAGATGATCCAATGCAGCGTCAACCCATTATTGATTTGGCAAAGGAAGAGTTGGGCTGGGAACCTAAAGTGGATTTAGAAGAGGGTCTTAAAAAGACCATTGCATACTTCAGGCAACTTTAGTAAATCCGGTTTCAGAAGAAAATTCAAATGTAACATCCCCAGGCAAGGAATTTCCTGGGGATTATTTTTATGTCTAGATTCCATCGAGATGCTTTCAAAAAATCAAATCATAACGGCAATTGGCAAACTGATTGGTAGGTTGCTGGGGAGTAGGCTGATTACAGATTCTTTTTGGGCGCTTTTTGGAAATGTAATTGCGAAGGGATTGGCTCTTGCTGCAGGAATTGTGGTTGCAAGAATTCTGGGAAAGGAAATTTTTGGATCATATGGAATCATCAAAACCACGCTACTTTCCTTAGCTGTTTTTTCGTCTTTTGGATTAGGCTTTACGACTACTAAATTATTGGCAGAAACAGCTGATAACCTCAAGCAAAGTGCTATAGTCAAACATGCCTATGTGATCAGTTTTGGTTTTGGAAGCGTTATAGCAGCCTTATTGGCCATCTGCTCTATTTGGCTAGCAGACCAGGTGCTAAATGCACCCGAATTAGTCACTCCACTGCGAATTCTTGCTTTTTTGGTGGTTTGTAATGCAGTCATAGCAGCTCAAGTAGGGATTTTCTCAGGATTAGGTAAATTCCGGGAATTAGCAAAAATCAATTCCTTGCTCGGACTGATTACATTATTCGCTTCATTTTTAATGGCTTCTATGTATGGTTTTAATGGGGCCTTGGCAGCACTTGCGCTATCACAGCTTTTTAACTTGATTTGGAATTTTTACAAAATCAACAAACTTCTTCCTGATGTTTACATCCCGCTTAACAGACATCTTTCTAAAAATATGCTGAAGTTTTCATTGCCTGTAGTACTTCAGGAAGGTATTTATGTATTGTCAAGCTGGTTTGTGGCATATTTGGTAGTCATTTATTCTGATTTTGGCGAATTTGGAATGTACACTGCTGCTATGCAGTGGAATGCAGTTGTTTTGTTCGTTCCGGGAATATTGAGTAATGTCATGTTAGCTCATCTTTCGGCACAGACATCTAATGCAGTCAGACACCAGCATTTATTTAAAGCGACCTTGGGCATCAACATATTCACCACGATTTTTCCAGCTCTTGCTGTTGGTCTTTTTTCTGGATTTATTGCTAAATTATACGGGCCGAGTTTTGATGGATTAGGTCATCTTATTGCCCTATCAGTTGTTGCTTCGGTATTGATCAGTATCAGTAATTTATATGCCCAAGCCTATTTGTCAAAAGGACTTAATTGGCAAATGCTCGGATTTAGGGTTTTTAGAGATGTGGGAATCCTCTTGCTGACGTATGTTATTTTTTCATCCAACTATCGTATCCCTTCTGCAGCTTACGCTCCGATTTTGAGTGGGCTGATTTTACATACTTTATTTTTAATCCTTATGATGGGCTTCTATAGGTACAATAAGACATGGAGCTGACGACGGTAGTCATACTTGTACATGTAATGTGGATAGTTCGGATGTATTTCAAAGATCCTTTCTATGGAATGCATAGCATTTACGCACTATCTATTATCCTCCTGGTTTTTGTTCCGTTAGTATACAATATCTTTCTTTTGAAAGAGTATGAAGCAACAGTGGGAATTCATCTTTCCTTGTTAGCGGGTAGTATGCTTGTTGGTGTGGTCAAAACTGATTACAATGCTTTGCTACAGTTACTTAAGGATGTTTTGATCAGTAATAAATTGATGAATTTACTGATGTTGCTAAGTTTGGCTTACACTTTGGTCATGCTTGGTTTCGGTATTTCAGGGCATGGATACGCTTTACGTTTTCCTACCATAGGATTTTTTTCACTGGCTATATTGATGATGTTTTACACTCATCATTTCCGTGAATTGTACGGAAGGAGGTATTTGGCATTTTTTGCATTGGCTTTGCTTCAGCTACTGGGATTCTTCTTTTTGCTATGGACAGGCTTCGGGCGGCTTTTGTTGTTCCAATTTTTTACGATAACTGTATTTTTCGCTTCTTTTTATTTAGCTAAAATCCGAGTTGTCAAATTTGTCATCATTCTGACTATCCCTTTGATGGTAGGTGTCGGTGGTGCACTGCGGTATGAAGAAGGAAGCATCAGGGGGATTTTAGAAACCGGACAGGGTATGGGAAGTATATTAGTACCCCTGAAATACAACGAACTGATATATGCTGGTCTACAGAGCGAGGAAATAAAACCCTTGTATGGAAGTTCTTTTTTAGCAAGCCTGTTATTTTTTATTCCTAGACAATTTTGGCCTGAAAAACCGGTTGGATTTGGCAAAACTATGGTAGCCTGGTACATGCCAAACTATTACCATACTGAACACAGCTTGGCAGGACTTTATTTAGGAGAAGTAATTGGGAATTTTGGACTGTGGGGGCTGTGGATTGGTCCGATATTGATTTTTTTATTGTTCAAAGCCTTGGCGGGAATACCAAAAATGAAGTACGCTGATTTTCTAGGTTTTATGCGACTTATTGTATTTGCCATTTTTTTGGCAGGAATAAGTGATTTTGTTTGGGGTGGTACTTTTGTTTACTTTAGCAGGGCATGTATAGCCTCAGGGAGTTTGCTTTTAACTTTCTGGCTGATAGGCAAAAAATAGCGACGACAGATTTTTTGTTGTGCTGGATCTCACATTTTGATGTGAACTTTTAATGATACAACCTCACATGAAAAAAATTCTGATTAATGCTTCGGCTGCAAAAATTGGAGGCGCTTCAACAATAGTAAGGTCCTTCTACAGCAATTTGGATGATTCAGATCAGGTAAATTTTATTTTAATATGTGGCTTAAAGGACCTGCCTTATCAAAAAAATGTAAGGATCATTCCATTGAGTACTTCAGGAATTTGGAGTATCCTTTTTTCAGCATTGGGAATAGGATTATTTAAATTATGGTTTCGGCCTAATAAAATCATCAGTTTCAACAATATTAATTACATCTTCAGTAAAAGCAGGGGTATCACTTTTTTTCACCAATCAAAACTCTTCCTCGAAAAGCAGAGTCAATCTAAACTGTTCATTTATGACTGGATAATCAAAAACTTTTTACTTCAAAATTATTGGGTGGTCCAATCTGAACACGTAGCACAACAATTTATAGCCAAATATCCTAGTCTTCAAGGAAGAACCACTGTAGCATGGCCTGGCTTCTATATTCCTGAGACAATTCAAAAACCTGCTCTGCCACCACAAATCAAAGGTATATTTCCTGCCACATCCGTTTCTCGTCATAAAAACTTAGACTTGTTCTGGCAGCTTCATGAAGTATTTTCAGATCTAAATATTCATGTAGCCACACTTTTGGCTAACCAAGATGTTCCTCAAAAATCCCATTACCATCACTTAAATCCGCTGTCAACAGCAGAGATTTTTGGCGCCTATAAGGATCTTGATTTTATGGTTTTTACTTCCACGGAAGAAACTGTGGGGCTCCCTATATTTGAATTCTTGCAGACTGGTAAACCTGTATTTGTATATGCCGCACCTTATGCTGTATATTATTATGAATATTTCTCCAGGCCTAAAAACCTCGTCCTGTTCAATTCTGTAGAAGATTTTAAGGTTCAGTTTTTGGCTTACAACAACCTACCTTCAAACCGTTTTGATTACTCAAATGGTGAATGGTATAAAGTTTTTGAACTCATATGAAACAGCTTATACAGTCATTCAAGACTGGTGAAACAATTTTGGAAGAACTTCCTTGTCCTATGGCTTCTAAAGGAAGTCTGCTGATCAAGACAAGTTGTACTTTGGTCTCTTTGGGTACAGAAAGGATGTTGATAGAATTTGGTCAGGCAAATCTTTTTCAGAAAGCGGCCCAACAGCCTGAGAAGGTAAAAATGGTCTTGGAAAAAATTAAAAGTGATGGGCTTTTGCCTACCATGGAGGCTGTCTTTAAGCGATTAGAAGAACCTTTGCCTTTAGGGTATTGCAATGTAGGGACAGTCATACAAGTTGGAGAGGGGGTAAGCGATTTTAAAATAGGTGATCGGGTAGCTTCAAATGGTCAACATGCAGAAGTTGTCAAAGTGCCTAAAAATTTAGCTGTTAAAGTCCCGGACAACCTTACAGATGAAGAGGCTGCATTTACTGTAATAGGTGCTGTAGGTTTGCAGGGAATTAGGCTTTTTCAGCCTGAGCTGGGTGAGACAGTTGTCGTATATGGCCTGGGGTTGATTGGGCTGCTGACGGCCCAACTGTTAAAGGCAAATGGCTGCCAGGTGATTGGAATTGACCTAGACCAAGGAAAATGCGCACTTGCCGAACAATTAGGACTCCAAACCTTAAATCCCAAACTTGGACAAGATCCTGTTAAATCAGTTGTTGATCTTACTTCGGGTATTGGTGTAGACGGAGTGCTGATTACTGCCTCTTCAAAGGGAGATGAAATCATCAGTCATGCTGCTAAAATGTGCCGTAAGCGAGGCAGGATAATATTAGTAGGGGTGACAGGTTTGAATCTTTCAAGAGCTGATTTTTATGAAAAAGAGCTTAAGTTTCAGGTTTCCTGCTCCTACGGCCCAGGAAGATATGACCACGAATACGAGCAGAAAGGGATTGATTATCCGCTACCTTATGTGCGCTGGACAGAACAAAGAAATTTTCAGGCAATTCTTCAGGCAATTTCTTCAGGAAGTTTACAGGTAAAGCCTCTGATTTCTCAACAAGTCCCTTTGGAAGATTATAGATTGATCTATGACAAGATGGGGATAGGTAGCGCTATTGCTTCCATTTTAACATATCCAAAATCCTTCCATGACAGTACTGCCATCAAAGTGACCGATCAAATCCAATCGGCATCCAAGGCGGTGGCAGGAATTATAGGAGCGGGCAATTTTGCCAAAATGACATTATTGCCTGGTCTTACAAGGACCAAAGCTAGTTTGAAATATATCGCGTCCGAGAAGGGATTGTCAGGAACGATGCTGGCAAAGAAATTTGGGATCAGTCAAAGTACTACTGATTATAAGGTAATCTTGATGGATCCTGAAGTTGATGTTGTTTTCATCAATACAAGACATGATAACCACGCTTATTTGACCCTTGAAGCATTACAGGCTGGAAAGCATGTTTTTGTTGAGAAACCACTTGCAATAAATGCCAAGCAATTTTCTGATTTTATAGCGGGCTATAAGGCAATTAGCAACCCAAAGAGTGTGACGGTGGGATTCAACAGAAGGTTTTCCCCTCATGTGATAGCTTTAAAGAATGCAATCCAGCCTCTTAATGGTCCTGTCAATTTGGTTGCCACCATGAATGCAGGTTACATAAATCCGGAAGCTTGGGTACATGACCTTCAGGTTGGAGGTGGTAGGATTATTGGTGAGGCATGTCATTACCTTGATCTTTTTGTCCATCTCGGAGGATCAGAGATCTCCGAAGTCTGTATGAGTGCTTTGGGAAATAACCCTTCCAGCAATACAGACAATGCTTCTATCTTAGTGAAACTTGCAAACGGAAGTCAGGGGGTGATCAACTATTTTTCGAATGGATCCAAATCTTATAGCAAAGAAAGAATTGAAGTTTATGTCCAAGGCAGCACATTTATTATCGACAATTTCAGAATAAGTGAAGCATATGGATCAAGAGGTTTTAAAAATTTGAAGACGAAAATTGATAAAGGCCATCTCAATCAATTTAAAACCTACTTTGACCGAATTTTAGCAGGAGGGGAACCCATTATTCCCCTTTCCCAGCTTATCAATGTGACACAAGCGTCTTTCGCATGTTTGAGCAGTCTTCAGGAAGGTGGCTGGTTAAAAGTTTAACAGATGTCAAACACGCTGAAATATCTTGTTACTATTTCGCGGACAATCCCAAAGTTGGGTATAGGCAACGTTGCCTATATGCTATGGTATCGGCTGTCCCTGAAAATTGGCATCAGGAAATGGTTTTTTCCTTCTAAGAATCCTATAGAGGGGATATTTTATCTGCCCGCCACTGTTTTAATTGATTATCCTGAAGATTATAAAATTGGATTACTAGCCAAAGCTGACCGGATTTTAAAAGGAGATCTGACGTATTTTCAAAAGCACATTAAGCACGTTGGAAGTCCTCCTAAATGGTTTTATGATCCTTTCTCATCCAACAAACTGAATGATTTGCACAAACATTGGACTCAATTGTCTGATTTTGGTTTGAATACTGGAGACATTAAATGCATTTGGGAGCCTTCAAGATTTGATTGGCTAGATGTATTGGCAAGGGCTTATAGGGTTACTGGGAATGAAGCATACTTGCTAACTATCAACCAATGGCTACAGGATTGGGCTCTTCATAATCCTGTAAATATAGGGCCTAACTGGAAATGTGGTCAAGAAGCTTCATTGAGATTGTTGAAGATGCTGCATGTTGCTTTTTGTTTGTCCCAATTAAATCAAATGAGCGAAGTGCTTTGTCAGTTTATTTTCCAGCACCTTGAAAGGATAGCCGGGAATACCCGCTATGCAATTGCTCAACAAAATAATCACGGAATCTCAGAAGCAGCGGGTTTATACCTTGGTTCATGTGCACTTTTGCATCAAAATGGAATAGGTTACTCACGGCAGGTTTTGTTAAAATGGAAAAATAAGGGCCGGAAATTACTCCAATCACAATTGCTGAAGTTGATAGCCAAGGATGGGACTTTCGCACAAAAATCTACCAATTACCATCGTTTGGTCATGGATGTATTGAGTCAATCGATGCATTTGATGCAAGAATTCAAGGAAAATGAATTTCCCATAGAATTAATCGAAAGACTTAAAGCCATGAGGACATGGCTGTATAGCATGATATGCAACCAAGATGGGGAGGCCCCATTTTTAGGAGCAAATGACGGAGCACAATTTGAGCAATCGCATCAATGTTCCTATTCGGATTTCAGACCAAGTTTGCAATTGTTTGGGGCAGCACTTGATCAAAGCCTAATTTTTGATAAAGGGCCCTGGAACGAAGCAGTATATTGGAAGTATGGAAAAGATGTTGCGAAATTTAAGGCGCAACCTCTTTTTACTGATGAAAATAAATTAATTGATGCTGACTTTCTGATCCTTAATAATTCCTATTGCAAGGTAATTGTAAAAATTCCCAATGATAATTTCCGACCTGCAAATGATCCTTTTCATATGGATGTATGGGTATTGGGCAAGAATTTGCTTACTAGCCCAGGGAGTTATTCTTACCATAGTTCTCCATGCTATCCCTTTTCATCAGTATCTTCTCACAATACTGTACAGTTTGGGGATTCAGAACCCATGCCCAGATTAGGAAGATTTTTGAATGGTAATTGGATCAAAGCGGCATGTGGCCCTGTCACCACTATGGATGAGGTGATTACATGGGAAGGCAATTATACTGACACCAATGGCAATGTCCATATCAGGAAAATCAGCCTATCAAACCAATCATTGAGGGTGGAGGATAATTGTTTAGGTCTTTCTCCAATTATACACTGGCACATTCCTTCTGTAGCCTGCAAGGGTCATGTTCTGCCTTCTTGGCTTATAATTAGGAATGGTAAACACGATTTGAGTAGGGGCTACCGATCCAGTTTTTACATGGAAAAGGAGGAATTGGTAAAGGTGAAAATATTACCAATAGGAGGGACTGTTGTTAGCGAGATTTTATTTAAAGAATTTGAGCGATGAGGATTCTTTATTTTCATCAGCATTTTTCTACTCCTGCTGGTACATCAGGCACACGATCCTATGAGATGGCTAAACACCTTGTTGCCAAAGGGTACAAAGTCACGATGGTTTATGCCGCTGGAGACAGAGGTCATGCCATTTCAAGGGATACAAAGGTAAAAGGTGTTCAAAGGGGGAATTTTGAAGGAATTGACCTGATAGAATTTGCAATTCCCTATTCTAACAAAATGAGGTTTTTCCAAAGGGCACTGTCCTTTTTCCGGTATTCCTTCAAGAGTATAAAATTGATCTTCACCGAACAGTATGACCTAGTTCTGGCGAGTTCTACACCTCTAACCGCAGGTATTCCGGGTATTGTGATGAAGATGTCAGGCAAAAAGCAACCCTTCATCTTTGAAGTGAGGGATCTCTGGCCGGAATTGCCCAAAGCGATGGGTGTCATTACGAATCCTATTGTGTTAAGCATGTTGTCTTGGCTGGAGTATTTGTGTTATCATTATGCAGATGCTTTGATTGCACTTTCTCCTGGAATTCAAAGAGGTATTTTGCGAAGACTAAAAAAACCCAAAACTGTGGCCTTAATTCCAAACGGGTGCGATTTGGATTTTTTTGTTCAGGGAAAATCTGCAAAAACCCTCCTTCCAGGAGTTGGCAAAGATGATTTTGTTGCGATTTTCACGGGCGCTCATGGCTACGCAAATGGTTTGGAAGCCATTTTAGATGCTGCTTTGTATTTAAAGACCACTCCCTATTACCACATCATCAAGTTGGTATTGGTTGGAGATGGCATCAAAAAGTCAGCTTTGATGAAAAAAGCAGAAGAACTCGATCTGGCTAATGTTGTTTTTATAGACCCTGTACCAAAAAATCATTTGGTAAAACTCCTCCAAGCTTCAGATGTTGGGCTGATGATTTTGGCAAATGTTCCTGCCTTTTATTATGGTACATCACCTAATAAATTTTTTGATTACATTTCAGCTGGAATTCCAGTGCTCAACAATTATCCCGGTTGGATACAGGAATTAATCGAAACTTACGATTGCGGAATAGCGGTCAATCCTAATGATGCAAAGGCCTTTGCTCATGCATTGATCCTGCTATATCAATCGCCGGAAAAGTTGGCACGGAAAGGTGTCAATGCCCGAATACTTGCAGAGCGTTTGTTTGATAGGAAAAAACTGGCAATTAAGCTGGAAGAATTGTGCAAAAAATTAACTGATGACAAAAAGAATCTTTGACCTGGCACTCGGGTTTGTCGCTTTTGTACTGCTTTTACCCGTAATGATAATTGTATCCATATTGGTATTGGTATTCCATGGATGGCCAGTATTTTTTACCCAACCAAGACCAGGATATAAAGGGGGGATTTTCCTTTTTTACAAATTCAGAAGCATGAATGAACGTCGTGACTCCAATGGTGACTTACTACCGGATGCTCTAAGGCTTACAAGATTTGGTAGATTCATCAGGAAAACCAGTCTAGATGAATTACCTTCACTTATAAATGTATTGAAAGGGGAGATGAGTCTGGTAGGACCTAGACCTCTTCTAGTCAAATACCTGCCGCTTTATTCTGATCATCAAAAAAAACGACATGATGTCAAGCCCGGTATTACAGGTTGGGCTCAGGTCAACGGGAGGAATGCAATCAGCTGGAACCAAAAATTTGACTTGGATGTGTGGTATGTCAACAATCAAAATTTGATGCTTGACATTAGGATATTATTTTTGACTGTTTATAAAGTTTTTAGGCGGGATGGTATTTCTCATGAAGGATCTGATACCATGCCGGAATTTAAAGGATAACATATGCAATTACAGAAATTGGCAATTTTTGGAGCGGGTGGTTTTGGGAGAGAAGTAAAAATGCTGATTGACCATATCAATGCCAATGAAAGAAAATTTGAATGTCTTGGTTTTTTTGATGACGATACGGATTTGCCGAAAGAAATAAATGGTCTTCCATTTTTGGGAGGGCTCGATGCACTCAATCAGGTAAGTACACCGCTTGGAGTGGTCATCAGTGTCGGTGATCCGAGACTGAAAATGAATCTCGTCCAAAAGATTCACAATCCTTATTTGTCATTCCCGAACCTGATACATCCCACCGCATTGATTGGTGAACAGGTTCAACTTGGGCAAGGGATTATCCTATGTGCAGGGGTAGTCGTGACTGTCAATATCCAAATCGGAAACCATGTGGTGCTGAACTTGAATAGCACCATAGGCCATGATTGCAAATTGGGTGATTTTTCTGCTTTAATGCCTGCAGTGAATGTCTCAGGAGGTGTGACAATTGGAGAGGGTGTCTATCTAGGGACTGGTGTGCAAATCAACAACAACTTAAACATTGGCCCTTTTGCCACT
The DNA here is from genome assembly GCA_036782195.1 of Cyclobacteriaceae bacterium. Lineage (GTDB taxonomy): Bacteria > Bacteroidota > Bacteroidia > Cytophagales > Cyclobacteriaceae > DAIPZN01. The sequence continues at coordinate 22,802 of DAIPZN010000067.1, forward strand.
ATTGGTTCAGGAGCTGTAGTCACCAAGGATATTCCAGGAAATTGCACAGCAGTTGGAATGCCAGCAAAACCTATTAAATTTCATTAATTAAATTTTGAATACATTGAATTTCCTGATAAACAAGTTTTTAATCAATCCCGCATTTTGGATTTTAATCTTTGCGCTGATAGGTATTGCATATAGTTTTAAGAAAGGAATTGGAGGCAAAGTTTTCAGCTTTGCATTATTGCTTTTGATATTGGGGCTGTTTGATCCATTGAGCTACTTGGTAGTAGAGCGGATAGAACAAAAGCATGCAGTTTTGTCCTTTCTGCCTTGGGGAGAAACCCCGCCTATATTGGTCCTTGGTTCTGGAGGAACCCCAGATGATAGACTGATGCCAAGTCAGCAATTGACAGCTCATTCCATGGCTAGATGTCTGGAAGGATATAGAATCTGGAAAAAACTTCCTGAGAGTAAATTAGTACTTTCAAGTGCCGGGAGAGAAGGCTTTATTTCCCAGGCAGAAATATATGCTTCTGCAGTGAAAGAATGGGGGGTTCCAGATTCCGCAATTGTAGTAGTTACAACACCCACCAATACAATTGAAGAAGCTAAGGATTTCAGGAAGATGTTTCCTCAAGAGAACGGTGTCATCTTGGTTACATCTGCTCTTCATATGGGCAGAGCTATTAAAATATTCAAGGCAGTGGGGCTGGAGCCAATACCGGCTCCCACTGAATTTAGAGTGAAACGCCACCCGGGAGGTCCCGAGAATCAATGGGTACCTAATATTGAGTCTTTGATTTTATGGGAAAAAGTAGCCCATGAAGTGCTGGGCCGCATATACTTCCGTTTGTTCGGAATTTAATGATCATTACAAATATGGATCCTAAAATCTGGTTGTCCTCTCCACATATGGGTGGTACGGAACAGCATTATGTCAAAGAAGCTTTTGACACCAATTGGATAGCCCCCTTAGGGCCCAATGTAGACCGTTTTGAACAGGATATCGTAAACTTTACGGATTGTGGACATGCTGCTGCATTAAGTTCAGGTACTGCAGCGCTGCATTTGGCATTGATATTATTAGGTGTAGGTCCTGGTGATTATGTGATTTGCCAATCTATGACATTTTCAGCATCGGCTAACCCTATTCTATATTTAGGGGCGATACCGGTTTTTGTGGATTCCGAAGAAAAGACTTGGAACATGTGCCCTTTAGCATTGGAAAAGGCTATTCAAGCATGTTCCACCGGGAAAATACAATCCAGTAATGGTTCATTTGGAATGCCAAAATTACCCAAAGCAGTGATTCCGGTTCACCTTTATGGTATGCCTGCAGATATGGGAAGAATTCAAAATGTCTGCAATGCTTACGGTATTCCGATTATTGAAGATGCGGCAGAGGCTTTAGGGTCAACATTACATGGCAAAGCTTGTGGCACATTTGGGGATTTGGGAGTGTATTCATTTAATGGAAACAAAATTATTACTACATCAGGAGGGGGAGCACTGGTGTCAAAAAATGAAAAATGGATAGATCAGGCACGTTTCCTTGCTACTCAAGCCAGAGATCCAGCCCCACATTATCAACATAGCCAGATTGGTTACAATTATAGGTTGAGTAATGTTTTGGCTGGAATAGGTAGAGGTCAAATGGAAGTGCTCCAACAAAGAGTAGATCGAAGGAGGGAGATTTTTACCTATTATGAACAGCATCTCTCTGGCATTGGAGGTTTTTCATTTTTGGTTGCAGATCCAGGTTATTACAGCAATTGCTGGTTGACATGTGTCCTGATTGATCCCCAACTTACAAAAGGCGTGGATAGAGAACAAATCAGGCTATACCTCAATTCCTTGAATATTGAATCCAGGCCCTTATGGAAGCCAATGCACTTACAGCCGATTTTCCAAGGTTATTCCTATTTTGGAGAAAACGTTGCCGAAAATCTGTTTGATAAAGGTCTTTGCCTACCTAGTGGTTCAAATCTTGGTCAGGTTGACCTTGATCGGGTTATACAGGGCATATTACATTTAATTGATTAAAAAGGCATAAAGTGATAGAATCAACTGAACCGTCCAAGTGACGGTTTTTTTTGCAGTTAAATCAATCAGGAACCAGAAGAAAAGAATATAAAGAAAAGAATGCGGGAGCATTTAGCGGAACATGAAAATGAAAGTTTTTCCATTTAATAACGAAATAGTTACTGATTAGAAAAAAAATTTTTGAGCGCTTTATATTTTTTTTTGATTCGTCTTTTAAAATGGAACTTATTAAAAATCTTTAAAATGGTTATTGATATT
>DAIPZN010000068.1:0-24941 GCA_036782195.1 Cyclobacteriaceae bacterium
ATCATAAGAAGTTCTAAGTTCTCTTACAGCATCTTGCAGGTTCGTAGTATAGCTTTGAAGTTTTGACTTGTCTTTTTGTAAAGTGGAAAGTGTAATTCCCAAAGCATTTGGAAACGCTTCGAAAAATGTTTCCTCTGGGTCTTTACTTGTGGCAATCGCTTTTCTAATCTTGATAGCTGTTGGTGAAAGTCTTTTAGTGTTCTTACTGTATTCTGGTAATTGTTTGTAGAAAACAATAAAAGGTTTGATGGTTTCTATAAACGAGTCGTTGTCAAATTTTTGCTCAGTTGCAATATTCAAAAATGTTCGGTAGCTGTTGAAGATATCAAGCTTTACGCCTTCAATATCAAATGTTTTAATAGAATATTTTTCTGGGAATTTTGCTATCAATTCTAAATTTTCTTCTGAAAGATTAGGGATGTAGCTATCTTCACCGAACACCGCAAAATCATCACGTTTTAAAAACAAGAAGGTGGGAACCCAAAAATCAATCAAGCCTTGTTTGAGCTTAAATGGACGATTGCTTAGAAGTTCACTTAGCTCTGAAACTTTCAGTTGCTCTGTTTTAGCACTTTCTATAAAGTCTTCTGATGCTTTCCAGAGTTTGAAAAAGCTTGATTTCTTATCAATTGAAATGACGTCTGTTGCGTTTTCGCGAATTGGTGAAATCTCATTTTCTTTTAGCAAAGAAAGATAAATGGTCTTTTCAGGGGGAAATTTCGAGTCTTCAAAACCTAGATTTTCTTTATCCCAATCATTGGCTAATGCTTTAAAATAATTGCGTTTAGCCGTATGGATAGAAGAAGAAATTTTATGTTTGTTTACCAACTCGTTCTTGAAAATGGGTGTGGCATCATAGACTAGACTACAAACCTGAGAAAGCAATTTGTTGAAGTCCTTTTTGTCAGCAATTTTCTTTTCCTCTCCATTGAAGTACCATTTCACTTCTTTACTACCTGAATAAATACTATCGGTTATGAAATGGTTTAGTAAACGAATTTGTGATTCTATAATATTTTCAAGTTCCCTTTTGGCAACTTTATCCTCTTTGTTTTCCTCAAGAACCTTTTGAATTTTCTCAATTTCAAACAAGAGGTTCTTTATTTCTGTTGAGTTTTTGAAGAAACAATATATCACTGCTTCTTCTTGCAACTTGGATTTATTTTGGATGTCACTTTCTTTCAATTTGCCATTGAATACAAGATTTACAAATCCATCAATTTCCCCTACGGGAATTCTATGAATTGGGTAGTCTGAAATTACAAACTCAAAATACCTGGGTGTTCCTGTAGAGAAAGAGTATTGTTTGGCAAAAACAGGGGGGAATAGGATATGTTTATTCAGGAGTGTAGTAATATCAACAACTTCCGAAATTTTATTTCCTGCCTCTATCAAAGCAGTTTGAATATCCAAATCCGTTCCTTCAAAAAGAATGAATCGCCTAGAATGCGAACGGTACCGGATAATATTCTTTGTTTCGAGATTTTTTATAATGTCCTTCGCCCCCGATACTCCACAGGCGGTTTTCAAATAATCAACAAAGAAATGTAAGTCAAGAATTGAACCACTTGCAGAGAAGATGTTCAACAAGCCAATTATTTTAACTGCTTTAATGTAATCATTGATATTTGAATCGAATGCTCTTTCTACTTCTTCAATAGATGAACGAATGGAACTCCAAGCGGAAAAATCGGGATTGTATTTTGATGTTAAAAACGAATAAAAATTAAAATTGAGGTAGTCGTAAACATTTGACAAATTGTAAAATGGATTTTCCTCTTTGTTGAATTTAGCTAAACCTGTATGGTCTGAGGATTCAAGGAATGAAAATAGTGAGCGTTCATTCTGGCCATACCTCTGCAATGAAATCGTAAGAATATTGGCAGAAAGAATATCAAGTGGATATAGTTTAAAAGCAATCTCTTTTAGAAAATCTTTATTAAAATTAAAAGCTTTCGTTTCGGTCGTAAGCATTAAGCATTTTTCAATTTCTGCTATTGAAGTCTTATTTTCAAGGTTTTCAGCTATATATTCCGATGCCAAAAACAAAAGCTGTTCAACAGGTTCATTGAAGGTGATTTCACGAAAACGTCCTTTTACTTTAGTCCATTCTTGTTGTTGCGTTTTGCTTAATGAATAAGCATAGGACTCCAAACTTTGGTGAACAGTTGTAATTAGTACAATATTGTATTGGGGATTATTACAAAACTCTGCTAATTGCTGCACGAAGTAGAGTTCCTTTTCAGGATCGTGTTTACTTGCGTATTCCAAAAACTTCCCAAACTCGTCAATTAGGATAAATAAAACCTTGTTCTCTTCTCCAATAGAATGATAACAATTGAATATTTCTGAAAGAATATTTTCTTGCTGATTTTTGTTAGTCTGAACCTCAAAAGCATCTGCAAATTGTTCAACAATAGAAGCATATGATCCAACAATTTTAACAAAATCGTACTTAGGATTTAATAAGAAATTCGGTTCAAAATAGCGTTTTGTCCCTTTGATGCTCTGCTCAAATGCTAAAAGAAAGGAAGATTTACCTGTTCCATAAGTACCAACCACATTAAAAGAACGAATACCTTTTTTAAAGTCATTAACTATTTGGCTAACAACTTGTCTAGCATTGGGTGTTGGGATATAGTTGAAATCCCTATCAGTGTCCCTGATAATATTTACCGATGTTGTGAAATTATTTGCCATAGTATTTATCTAAAATTGTGTATGCGTCTGCTTTGTTTTTGACCTGCAATTCTTTAATCCCTGCTTGGTCAGTAAAAGTGATGTCTTTGAAATTATCAACTATATCAGAGATTTTATTCATCAAACCCGAACGATTTAAGGCGAATATTGAACCCGGACTATTCCAATCGAATTCTAATGAATTTAAACTGATTGAGTTTCCGTAGTTTGGATTGTCAAGTATTGCATACAAAACGATTGACTCGGGAAGATTGTCTCTTTCTGAGTTTTCAATAAAAAATTGCTCATCCTTGCCTTTTCCAGTTGTCTTTAAAAGTTCTATCTCAGACAGAATCCCCGAAAAGCTATCCTCAACATCTTTGCTTTCAGGGTCGTTTTTATAAAGGTTTGCGAAAACAATAAAATCCTTAGCAACTGTGTTTTCATTGAAATTCAAATCGGGATTGCTTTCGACAATTCTCTTCAAATAGTTGACAAAGTTTTCTTTGTTAAAGAAAAGTTTCTCTTTTCTAAATTCGTTGAAAATGATGGAGTAAATAGAAGCAAAACCATTTTTCACTAATTGATAATGCAAAAGCCAAAGGCTTGCTTCATCTTCCAAAAAAGGGTCGTATCCATTTTCATCATCGAATAATCGTTTGCCAAATTCAGTTGGAATGTCTTTGTTATCGATAATATTAAAAGCTTTCAACCAAAATCGAATGGATGAAACCATATTTTTCCCTACTCCGAGTTGAACAACAGCATCTTCGTCATTGAAACTTCTTCCATCTAGGACAAAATCATAACCCTTTTTCAGCCACAGTTGACGGCATTGAAATGAGTCGTGTCCTGAGAAAGTAAATTTAGTTAATTCAGTTTTTTCTAATATCATATTTACTAATGATTTCCCCTATTAAAGCTACAAAGTAACCAAATAATTGTCCTTTTTTGAGAGAAATTTACATTTCTTGACAACCTGTCAATCTCACCCCGGATCCACATCCACTACAAACCTTACTCCTCTGAATTCCTTGGCGGTTTGGACTTCTTCGATCAGTTGCTGAAGGGTCTGTTTGAACTGCTGGGGAGCGGTGCCGGAGCGGTCGAGTTTGGCCATGGATTCGAAGATATACTGGTTTTTGATCTTGCCGATCAATCCTTTTTCCGGGCCTAGCAGGATTTTCTTGACAGGGACATCCTGCATCAGGTTGTGCAGGTGCCGGGCTGCTTTTTCGGCTACCTTATATTCCTTGTGCTTGGTGGTGATCCGGATCAGCTTGACAAAGGGGGGATAGTAAAATTGCTGCCTTTCAGCCATCTCCTGCAGGTAAAACTGTTCGTATTCCCCCGCCATCACCTGGGCAAAAATCTGCTGATCTGGCCTGCGGGTCTGGATGACCACCGTCCCCTGCTTGTCCCTTCTCCCTGCCCTACCGGCAACTTGCGTGATCTGCTGGAATGCCCGCTCCCCTGCCCTAAAGTCCGGGTAAAACATGATCCTGTCTGCATCCATCACCCCTACCACCGTGACCCGGTCAAAGTCCAGTCCCTTGGTGATCATCTGGGTGCCGACCAAGATGTCCACATTGCCGGAGCCGAATTCCTCCAATAAGCGCTGATAGCCGTATTTGCTTCTGGTGGTGTCCAGATCCATCCGGGCGATCCTGGCCTCAGGAAAGAGCAGCCCCAGACTTTCTTCTATCCTTTCTGTGCCCAACCCTACTGCACTGAGCTTGTTGCTGCCACAGGCAGGACAGGTGGTGGGTACTTTTTCTTTAAAACCACAATAATGGCAGCGCATTTCTTCACCAAATTGATGGTAAGTCAGGCTTACATCGCACTGCTCGCACTCAGGAATCCAGCCACAGTCCTCGCAGGACACATAAGGGGCATATCCCCTCCTGTTCTGAAAAATCAATACCTGCTCCTGCTTGTTGAGCGCATCTTGGATCTTCTCGCGCATCAGGCGGGTGAAGTCCAGCTTGAGCAGGTTTTTCTTTTTGTCCACCAGCATATCTGCCAGGTGGTATTCCGGTAGCTGTGCCTCTCCATAACGGTAATCCAGGCGCACATAACCGTATTTTTTGGTTCTGGCATTGTAGAGACTTTCAAAGGAAGGTGTGGCGGAGCCAAGCAGGGTTTTGGCCTGATGGATGTAGGCCAGCATAATGGCGGCATCCCTGGCCTGATACCTGGGCGCAGGGTCATATTGCTTGTAGGAAGTTTCATGCTCTTCGTCCACAATGACCAGCCCCAGGCTATCAAAAGGCAGAAAGATGGAAGACCTCACCCCCACTACAAAGCTATATTTGCCACTTAGGATGCCATTCCAAACTTCCACCCGCTCATTGTCCGAATACTTGGAATGGTAGATGCCCATGCTGCTGCCAAAGACCTGTGAAAGCCTGCCGACCATATGCGTGGTCAGTGCAATCTCCGGCAGGAGCAACAGCACCTGTGAACCCCCGGATAGGGCTTCTTGGATCAGTTTGATGTAGATTTCGGTCTTGCCGCTTCCGGTGATGCCTTGGAGTAAGACGGTGTTTTTTTCGGCAAAGAAGGTCTTGACCTGGTTAAAGGCATTTTCCTGAATGGGCGAAAGCTGAATCTCACTGTTGACAGGTGCCTGATACTCAAACCTGCTCACGATCAGTTTAAATTCTTCGACAATGCCGTTTTTGATCAAAGTCTTCAGGGCAGACATGGACAGGCCAGCCGCCGAAAGCACAGCTTTTTCCAATCCGTGGTGGTTGCTGTCGGCATTTTTATATACCGGCACTTCCTGCAGGTACTTGAGCAGGATATCTTCCTGCTTGGGCTTGCCTGCTATGGCTGCAAAAAGCTGTTCTAGTGCATGCTTATCTGTGGCGTATGGTTCGGTAAGGCGGATGCGGCTTTCTACTTTGGGGCTGTATTTTTCATTTACCCGCTCAAAAACAAGAATAGCTTCCTTGGTGACCAGGCTTTTGATGATGCCATGGATGGACTTGATGCCCAAAATGGTCTCACACTCTTCATAGCCCAACTCGCCTTTTACCGCAAGGGCCTGAAGCAAGATGATCTCCCTTTCATCAAGGGGATAGATGCTGGTGTCGGCATCGAAGGTGGGATTGGCCTGTATTTTACTTTCACTGCTCAGTTTGAGGCCCGAGGGCAGACCTGCATTCATCACTTCCCCAATATGGCAGCAGTAATATTCAGCCATCCAGGCCCAAAAGCGGATTTGAAGAGGATTGACGGTGGCGTGGTTGTCGAGTAAGTCTAAAATGGGCTTGGCTTCATAGGCCTGTGGGGGTTTTTGGTGCACTTTGCCTACCACACCAGTAAGGATCTTTTTCTTGCCAAACTGCACGATCACTCTATATCCAATGCCGATCTGGTCCACCATGGCCCTGGGAATGCGGTAGGTGAACATCTTTGGAATGGGCACAGGCATGATGACATCTGCAAAGCGGGCTGTCTCGCTTTGAGGGGCATAATGATCACCAAACAGACTTTCCAAAGGGCTTTATTCTTTAATTAAGGTATTCTAACAAATCTTTTGGCCTGCACGGCAATGGCAGGACTGGGAGTAAATTAAATCAATTCCTGAAGAATATAGGTGAAGCCTGACAGAAATTGACCGGATATTTTCAGCTTATTTACCTCTATACTGTACCTGCTTGCGCAGCTGATCCATTTCCTTGGAAAAATCAAAATCCCTGCTGAAGCGCTCCAGCTTTTTTTGCAGGTTTTCCAGAAACTTCATGTGTGCAGGACTGTCTGGATTAAATGGCTTATGACCCAGATCTCTTTTGATATTTTCAAATTCCTGGATCAGCGGGAAAGTTTTGGGATCTATCCAGCACTTTTTGAAGCGCTCCCAGATATAATCCTCTGCCATGGGACTGGGATGGATCAGGTCATCTTTATAGAATCTATAATCCCGCAATTCATCTAACATGATCTCATATGCGGGGAAATAATGCACAAAGTCATAGGTTTCGGTCAAGTCATGGGCAGCAAGCCTCAGCACACTTTTGCTGAGCTGGTTTTCAGGTATGCCATCCTTGGTATGCCTGACAGGGCTTACGGAGAGGATCACCTGCAGCGTGGGGTTGATCTGCCTTAGGATATTGAAGAGCCCTGCAAAGTCCCGCTGAATCTCATCAGGATGGAGCAGCCTTTTTTCAAAGATCTCTGCAGGCTGCTTGTGGCAGTTGGCGACAAGCTGTCCTGAACCTCCGTATTCATAAATCCACGCGGTCCCAAAAGTGAGCAGGAGATGTGTGGCCTTTTCCAACTGTGCCTTGGTCTGCTGCTGTTTTTTCAGGATCAGGCGCTCGAGGGAATCCTGGCTATATGCTACCACATCTGAATGCATTCCAAAGTGCAGGTACAGGCCGTCCCTGACCAACATCAGGTCGGTATTGACAGGCATTTCCAAGATGGCATCTTCCAGCAGTTGACAAATAGAAAGGGGATTGAAAATGGTTCCAAAAGGATTGTTGATGATAGGAAATTTCCGATCGGCCAGTTTTTCGCCTATCATGGTCGCAAAGCAAGACCCTATGGCATAAAGTGGGGAATGATGTCCGATCTTGTTTTTTCCCTCTGGAATATCAAATTGTGTAATCCATTGCATGGTTTAAAATTAGAAAGAATCAGTTCAAAGAATGATGAAAAGTCAATATTTTTCATTTTTCAGGTACATAATCTCTATAGAATTTCAGTTGTTGACCTAAATGATGACGGGATGTATCCAAATTGGTAAAGATATTGAGTAGACTAACGTGAAACTCCCATTAAGAGTGTCGGAAATACCCCTTCATTTGTCGTTTTAGTACAGTGTTCAGTCTATGTTAACTTCATAATTTTGATTAGATTTATTTTCTTACTTACAATCCTAAAACCATGGAAAGCGAAAACCACAAAATTACCATTTCTACAAACATTGATGCGCCAATGGAAAAAGTCTGGGCCTACTGGTCAGAGCCCGACCACATTGTCAACTGGACATTTGCCTCTTCGGACTGGCACAGCCCACGTGCCGAAAACGACCTGAAAGTGGACGGCAAGTTCGTCACCAGAATGGAAGCCAAAGACGGCAGCTTCGGGTTTGACTTTACCGGTACCTATACCAAAGTGGAAGACCACAGGGAAATCTGCTACATCATGGAAGATAAGCGGGAGGTACAGATCCTCTTCGAAGAAGAGGACGGCAAGGTGAAGGTCACCGAACACTTTGACCCTGAGTCGGAAAATCCCAGGGACATGCAGCAGGAAGGCTGGCAGGCCATCCTGGACAACTTCAAGGAATATGTGGAATCCCAAAACTGAAGTACCGCTATGGACAAGATGTATTTTGATATCCTGATCGATGCGCCAAAGGAAAAGGTCTTTGATGTCATGATTTCCAAGGAGCACTACAACGACTGGACAACAGCTTTTGACCCTTCCTCTTCCTTTGACGGGAAATGGGAGAAAGGCGCTAAGTTGAAATTTATCGGTTCAGGTGAAGACGGGGCCGTGTATGGGATGATCAGTGAAGTGGAAGACATCGTACGAGGTGAACGCGTGATCTTGAAGCACATCGGCATTGTCGCAAACGGTGTGGAAGACTACACAAGTGATCAGGTCAAGAAATGGGCGCCAGCCTATGAAAATTACTTTTTTGATGCAGAGGACGGTAAGACCAGGGTCCGTGTAGAGATGGAAACGCTGGAGGAGAACAAGCCATACTTTGTGGACACCTGGCCTGCGGCCCTGCAACTGTTGAAAACCATCTGTGAAAAATAAGGCATCTTAACACAAAAGCCCTGTGGAGCGGGATTTCACAGGGCTTTTGATTTTATTGCTAGCAAAGCGGGATTGACATTTTTAGGTAGGCACCGCTTCAAGTCGCAGATCCATTCACCTTTTCTGGCAGGAACGCTACAGCGACAGGATCACCGCCTGATAAGGTTGCAGCGTGATCCGGGTCCCTTCCACTTCCAGGTTTCCGTAGTTGTTGATGATCTGCTTAACTATGTCTTTGGCTTCCGGAAGGTCAATGTTGGACTTTTCAGCCGAAAAATTCAACAGCACGAGCACATTTTCCCGGTCCAGCGTCCTGGTAAAAGCATAGACCGTAGGATGCTCCCGCTGCAGGATCCTGTATTGGCCATACACCAGCACGGGATTGTCTTTTCTGACCCGGGTCATTTTCCTGAAATGGTTCAGGATGCTGTTCGGGTCATTTTCCTGGGCGGCAACATTGATGGCGGTGTAGTTTTCATTTACCCGCATCCAGGGTTTGCCGGTGGTGAAGCCGCCGTTTTCGCTGTCATCCCACTGCATGGGCGTCCTGCCGTTTTCCCGGGAATTGTAATTGAGCACTTTCATAAATGCCTCCATGTCCTCTCCCCTCGCTTTGGCGGATGTGTATTTGCCCAAAGCTTCAATGTCCACATATTCCTCTATGTCGGGCATATCGATATTGGTCATCCCGATTTCATCCCCGTAATAAGTGTATGGGGTGCCGCGCATGCTCATCAAAAAGGTGTTGAGCAGCTGGGTAGAGGGGGTTCTATATTCAGGTCTTGGATCGCCGAATCGGTTTACTAGACGAGCGTTATCATGGTTGGAAAGATAAACCGCAAGCCATCCTTTCTCGGCAAAGGCACTGTCCCACTTGGTGAAGACATCCTTAAATTCAGATAGCCGGTATCCCTCTGGGGTTCTGGACATGTCCACGTATTCAAAGTGGTAAGCCGTCTGCAGCTCCTTGCGATCGGCATCCACCAGGGCATGGGCATCTTCAAATTTACTGCCTGCACCTTCAGCAACTGCAAAAACCCCGTATTTTTCAATGACTTCCTCATACATTTCCTTCAGGTACTCATGAAGCTGGGGACGCATGCCATACCATTTGATGAAATCCTTTTCATGGCCTTCGGGAAATTCAGGCCAGGTAGTATCCTTGCTTGCAAACTGAAAGGCATCCATCCTGAATCCGTCCACGCCCTTCTCGGCCCAGAACTTCATGATGTCATACACTTCCTGGCGGACCTTGGGATTTTCCCAGTTCAGGTCAGGTTGCTGCTCGGCAAAGGTATGGAGGTAGTAGGCATCGGTCAGGGAATCATACTCCCACGCCCCTTCGGGATCGAACAGGCTGTGGCGGTAAGGCGGTGTGCCTTTTTCGGCGGGCCACCAATGGTAATAATCCCGGTATGGGTTGTCCCTTGAACTCCTGGATTGCCTGAACCATTCATGTTGGTCGCTGCTGTGGTTGACGACCACATCTAGGACAAATTTGATCCCGCGTTGATGGAAGCCTTCCAGCATCCGGTCAAAGTCTTCCATTGTTCCATACCTGGGGTGTATGGCCCTGTAATCGGATACGTCGTAACCGTTGTCCACCAAGGGAGATTCGAAAAAAGGGTTCATCCAGACCATGGTCACCCCAAGGCTTTCGATGTAGTCCAGTTTTTCGATCACCCCGTTGAAATCACCAAAGCCATCCCCATCTGTATCCCTGAAACTCTGGGGATAAATTTGGTACAGGATACCTGATTTCCACCAGGTCTGCTCATCTGCCGGCATGTCTTGGGTTGACTGATCATTGTCCTTGCAAGCCATCAGGACGAGGATTGCAGCGAGAAAGGTTAATATTTTGTTCATTGCTAATAAAGGGTTCAAGTTAGAGCTGTTAAACTGCCATAACCCAAGGTCTCCTCCCATAATACCATTTGGCCAAATATATTGACTTTTGGATAATATTTCCCAATGGATCAGGTTTGCACAACCCCTTCATAGGTGAACAACCAATGAGCATGATGGATCATAAGCTTAAATGAAAGTCTATGTAAATCACATGATCTGACGCATGGATTATTTATTTGACTTATCTGTGTGCAATAGGCTAAAAGGCAATCAAAAGATGCTTATTTCCAGCGAAATGGGATGTCTATAAACAGTCCTAGGAAACTTCATTTCACCTGGTTATTTTCAATCAAAAAAATGGCATCCTCTCCCGACGTCCAAAAATTCTTCACAGGTTTTCAGCATCCGCTGTTAGCCGAAATCCTCTTGTTCAGGCAATTGATACTAGATGCGGGATTTCCACTTACAGAGCAGGTCAAATGGGGCTGCCCCAGCTATGCGCTGCAGGGTGAGGACAAAATCACCTTCAATCTCCCCCCGAAGCAAGACAGAATCCTGTTGATCTTTCATCGGGGTGCCAAGGTCAAAGAACCTATAGCACACAAGCTGATCGATGATCCCCAAGGTATGCTCCTCTGGAAAACCAATGACCAGGCAATTGCTACTTTCACGGATAGTAAATCAATCCAAGCGCTAGAAAATGACCTTATCCAAGTAATCAAAGATTGGCTTCAAAACGCCTGAGGAATTCAGTCTGACTTCAAAGGATTGGCCAAAGAACGGACTGGAAACTTACTGCCAGCCATCCGATAAATAGGACCAGCAAATCGCACTTAGGAGAATCCAGGGAACAAAGCTGGTCCTGTAGGTGAAATTGCGGAACCGCCATACGTCCATCAGGTACCAGCCGAATAAGCAAAAGAATCATCACCGATTTCTTGGGTACCAAGCCCTGCCTTTTCACTAAACTAAATTTTCATTCCTCCATTTGTTGTTAGTTTGATTTATTTTAAATTGTTTGGTGATTTATTTTTTAAATGCAATCCCCCAGAAAAAGTTGTACGTCAAATGATCAAAAACAAGGTCAAAACATCTGCAAAGTTTAAGTCAGAAGCTGCTAAGGCAACATTGTCTATCCTGTTTTTTTTACTGTCTTACCTGCTGATTTTGATGTCTGCAATAGGTCTGGCAGTGGCATGTGTTTTTGGTGGGATCATGCTGGTCACACTCGTATTCAACGGAATTACCATAATGCTGGGGCTGGCCCTTGCAGGATTGGGATTGCTGGTTTTGTTTTTCTTGCTGAAATTCATTTTTACTTCAGACAAAACAGATACATCACAGTATAGGCTGCTTCAGCAAAGTGAAGCCCCTGCCCTATTTGCCATGATAGCTGAACTGGTCAAAACGGTCGGGACGGATTTGCCCAAAAAAGTCTACCTCTCTTCGGAGGTGAATGCCATTGTTTTCTACAATTCCAGTTTCTGGAGCATGTTTTTCCCCGTGCGCAAAAATCTGATGATCGGCATGGGGCTGGTCAACACGGTCACAACCACAGAACTTAAGGCTATTTTAGCCCATGAATTTGGCCATTTTTCCCAAAGCTCCATGAAATTGGGAAGCTATGTCTATCAGGTCAACCGCATCATTTTCAATATGTTGTACGAAAATGAAACATTTGATAAGGTATTGAACAAGTGGGCCAGATTCAGTGGATATTTTGCTTTTATGGTGGCTATAAGCTTAAAAATCATCAAATTAATCCAATGGATTTTAAAGCAATTGTATACCGTTGTCAACAAATCCTATATGGGCTTATCCAGAGAGATGGAATTTCATGCAGATGCCATTGCGGCAAATGCCACCGGTTATGAGCCTTTATGCAATTCCCTGCTTCGGATACAGATGGCCAATCTGGCATTTGATAAGGCCCTTGATTTTTACCATTTCCAAAACAAAAGAAGTCAAAACTATTTCCCGGCCCAGCTGTATGTTTTACAATGGATGGCAGAGCAGGAAAAAATTCCGGTTAAAGATGGCTTGCCCCAATTGTTTCCGGACACAAGAAACCTCAGCACCAAAGCCAAATTGGTCTATGAAGACCAATGGGCGTCCCATCCCAGCAATGAGGAAAGAATCAAAAGGATGGTGGAAACGGGACTTTCTGCAGTTGAGCACATTGAAGCACCTGCCATGGAGCTCTTTAGGGATGCGGAACAATTGCAAGAAGAACTCAGCGCCAAATTGCTTGAGCCTGATCCATCCGCGATGTTTCTGGAATATGAGGAATTCGTCTCAGCTTTCCTTGATGAAAGTGCCCATTCAGCACTTCCCCGCTGCTACAATGGCTACTACGACGGCAAAAATCCATCACATTTTGATTTAGAGGAAACAGTGGTTTCAGATGTAGGTTCAACAGGTGATTTGTTCAGTCCGGAAAAGGTGGATCTGATCAGCCATTTAAAGACACTCAAGCAGAACCACTTTACGCTTCAGGGCATCCATAATAAAAGTTTGTCCGCCAAAACATTTGACTATGACGGGAAGCGGTATTCCCAAAAAGCCAGCGGTAGTCTATTGAAAAACCTGGAAAATGAGATCATGGAATTGGAAGAAACGATCCGCATGCATGACAGACATATCTATATTTCATTTTTGGCATTGGAAAAAAGTACCCAAGCAAATCAGCTCTTGAAGGAGATTTACCGGGATTTTTTTGCTTTTGATTTGCAGTATGACAAGTGGTATCAGGTTTATGCCAAACTTTCGGACCGATTGCACTTTGTCCATCAAACGACGCCGATTAAAACGATCAAATTGAACCTGAGCTATGTGAAAGAAACTGAAGTCCAATTCAAACAATGTATCGCTGAATTGATGGAAGTTGAAGATGCCGGCCAGATCTGTTCCGGAGAACTAGCTGAACAATTGAATTACTATAAAGGAGAAAGCCTTTATTATTTCAAAACTGAGCAGTACCATGAAGAAAATCTCTCAGTACTTTTCGGTGCTCTGAACAACTTCCTGTACCTACTCCAAAATGTGTTTGAAGTCAAAAGAAGAAGGTTGCTGAACTATCAGGCAGCGCTTTTGAACAACATTTCGGAGATTGCATGAGATATTTTGGCCAAACAAACTGCTGCAATTGAGGCCTTTGGGTTACACTTCGGGTCCGCCCGGCCCGCTCATTGGTCCCTGCATCTAAATCACCATTTTTTTGACTTTATCGGCTACAGGCTCCAGTAGTTGATTATGCTTTTTTTATCCCTCATGGGAAAGCCATGGAATGCATATTGGAAAGACTTCTTCAACTAAACCAATATTTCCATGAAAAAGATTTTATACCCTTTATCCATTGCGGCAATCTGCTTTGTATTTTTTGCCGCCTGTGCAGATGATGATTTCTGGAGCACCATTATTCCAGAGACTGATGACGATGCTACCCAGAAGCAGGTCAGCACTTTCGTGTTTATTCCCGGCCTTATGGATGCAGATGACAACCGTGTCGGACAGCTTCGTGTACCCGTTGGTTTTCAGATAGAGAAGTTTGCTGAAGGGCTGACCAAGCCACGGATGATGCTGACCAACTCCACCGGTCAGACCTATGTCACCAGCAGGGAAGCCGGATTGGTGTACCTGTTGGAAGACACCACTGGGGACGGAAAGGCAGACCGGATTGAGACTGTAGCGGAAATCGAAGAGGCACACGGCCTGGCCATCCGGGAAAACCAACTCTACATCGTGGCTGTCAAGGAACTCTATGTGGCGGATATGGCTGCCGACGGTTCGCTAGGCGCTCCCCAGCTGCTCAACGGCAACCTGCCGGACGGCGGGCAACATCCCAACAGGACCATGGGCTTCGGACCAGACGGCATGCTCTACATCTCGATAGGCAGTACCTGCAACTCCTGTCCGGAACCCAATCCCCTTCATGCCACCATGCTCCGGGGCAATCCTGATGGGACAGGCATGCAGATTTACGCCAAAGGCCTCAGAAATACCGTGGGATTTGACTGGCATCCGGAAACAGGTGATTTCTGGGGTATGGACCACGGCATAGACATGCTTGGAGATGAGCAGCAGATGGAGGAACTCAACCTGATTGCTGAAGGCGGTAATTATGGTTGGCCATACATTTATGACAACGGACGGTACAACCCCTATCCTAGACCGGAAAACATGACTTACCAGGAATACAGCGCCATGACTACTTTTCCGCACCTGCTCCATACCGCGCATGCTGCCCCCATGGCGATGGTGTTTTACAACGGAGGCCAGTTTCCTGAAGACTATAATGGTGATGCTTTTGTGGCCTTCAGAGGCTCCTGGAACAGAAGCAGACCCTCAGGATACAATGTCGGAAGGGTGAGATTCAGCAATGGCCAGCCTACAGCCATTGAGGATTTCGTCACCGGCTTTTTGGTGGACAACAACCGATCACATTTTGCCAGACCGGTGGGCTTGACCGTCATGCAGGATGGGTCACTGCTGCTATCGGAAGATACCAATGGTGTCGTCTATAGGATCCATTACGTAGGGCAGTAAATGTTTTTCTTAAACAGCAGTCGGTCTCATGGGCTGGCTGCTGTTTTTTTTAATCTTGATGCTAATCCCAGGAAAGATAATGCCTCACCGAAAACCTGAGCGTGTAAAACCGGATATCCGGACGGCTGCTGTTCCATTCATGCAGGTACATCAGGCCGAGCTCAAAGGCGACATTAGAAAAGGGTTGCTGCTTTACAGCTGCATACAATCTGAATTCACTATAGGACAGATCGCCTTCCTGATGCGTAAGGAAGCTTTCGGTATTGGCTGAAAATCCGAGATAGCCTTTTTCTTTAGGGGATTTGATCAGGTGGTAATTGCCCTGCAACCTGTACCTTCCCCGCAAGGCAATGATACTTTCCGAAATCAGCTTCTGTTCCAAGGAATCACGGGAATACCGTTGTTCGAATCTCAAACGATGTGAAACTTCAACCTTTCCTGCCTGATGGGTGAGCTGCAGTTCCTGATGCGGCCTGAATTCCGGCACAAACAATCCAAATGGCCTGATGGTGGCATTTGAATAGGCAAAACCCAATCCTGCAGTCAGCCACTCCTGAAACTTGTAATTGGCGCTTACCCTGCCGATAAACTGGAGCTGGGTGTGGGGGCTGATGTAACGCCGATTGTCCAATTCGGTCTGAACTGATGCTTTACCCCAATCCAGTTCATTGCTGTATCTGGTCCAATAAGCAGGACGGATGATGTCCTGTGCAAAAACCTGTGAGATAGAAGTAGCAAAAAAGTAAAAAAGTAAAAAGTAACTCCGCATACCAAACATAATGCAAGAACCTTGCTCAAATTAATTCCACTATAAACTTTATAAAAAAAGCTTATCAAGTTTCTGTCAAATAATAGGTATATTTATTTGAATATATCCATACAATATTTTACGCAGAACTAAATGAAACATATTTTATTCAGTACTGGCACGCTACTTCTATTCTGCATCTTTTACAGCTGCAAGCCTCACGACCAAAAGTCCCTTTTGGAACCACACCTTTCACAGGAGGCGCAAGTATTTGGACCTTATGCAGTAGTTAAATTACCGATTCAAACAGGGGTGCCGGTATGGAACCCGAGTCAGGTCGTGTTAGGGCCGGATGGGTATGTGTATGTAGCCAATATCCCTGGTGAAATCTATAGACTGATGGATCAAAACGGAGATGGCCTTGAAGACCATGCTGCGCTATTTTGTGATGTCAAAGCAGATGGACTAAAGGAAATCACCTCCATGGTATGGAAAGGATCGGAGCTATATGTAGGCAGTGCCAATCAGATCAGGGTCTACCGAGATCAGGACAATGATGGCAGTGCTGAGGAGAGCCATGTATTTTTTGAAGGCATGCCGCTGAGTCAGCATCCATATGAATGGACCAGCGCACTTACCTTTGGGCCTGACGGTTGGTTGTATCTGGTTTTGACCACAGATTCCTGGAATCCGGCACCATCTCCCGATCCAAAAGGTTGGAGAGGATCCATCTTGCGCATCAGTCCTGACGGCAAGCAGGTAGAGCGCTTTGCTACCGGGATCAGGTCCTCGCACAGCATGGTATTTACCCCTGAAGGAGAATTGCTCTTCACAGACAATGCAGGTGGAGGAAATCCCACCGAGGAACTGAACCTTGCTGTAGCGGGAGGATTCTATGGCCATAACAAGCTCAAATTTCCTTCTGACCAAATCCAAGAACCTATTTACAGCCTGATTACTGAAGTTGCTCCATCAGGGATGGAATACAACAGTGCCAACAATTCATTCGGAGGGACAGGAGGCAATCTTTTTGTGGGCTTTTATGGACCTGGGGAAAGATGGGAAAGAGGGGCTATTTCGCGTTTAGAAGTCACCAAAGATGCCACTGGGAAACTTGCATTCAATGAAATTCCCGTGATCAAAGGTTTGGGGAAAATCTCTGATCTGGCATTTGGATCAAATGGTGACCTTTATGTCACCCAAGTCGGCAAAACAGATTATTGGTACCGGTCATTGGATCAGGTGGATGGGGCCATCTACAGGATCATTCCAGTAGATTGGGTCAAGCCTCTGCCCATTGAAGCAGCCTTTGCCCCTATCCATCCTGCAGATATTGATCAATTGCAACTTGGGGAAACCATTTTTGCCACTGCATCATGTAGTGCTTGCCACAGCGTGGATGGAAAAAGTGAGTTGCTGGGTCCCGATTTGAAAGACATTGGGAGATTTCTATCAAAAGAAGAACTAATAGAAGAAATACAAAGTCCCAGCCTCCGGATCAAACCCAGCATGTTTGGTCTCAAAATCACCAAAACCAATGGAGAAGTCCACATCGGCAGGGTGGTCAACGCCGATGAAGAAAAGGTCCAACTGATGATTGTAGGCAACAGAGTGGTCAACATCCCCCGCAGCGAAATTGCCAAAGAGGAGGAACAGCAAAAATCCCTGATGTACGCCAACCTGCTCAATACGCTACAGGACAACGAAAAAGAAGCACTCCTCGCCTACCTCTTGCAACTCTACAAATCTGAATAAGCTTCGGCACTGATCTTGCATTTTTTTGGTCTTTGAAACTAAAAAAACCAAATCATGCTGATCAAACTAGAAGAAACCGAGCCAGGCTTGATGGCCATTCAGATTAAAGGAAAAGTAGAAGCCAAGGATTTTGAACTGTTGGAACCGCTATTGGAAAAAGCCATGACCGAAAGTGGTACGCCCAAAGCTTATGTGGAAATGGTGGATTTTGATAGCCTTAGCGCTGGCGCAGTTTGGGCTGACATCAAACATATTCCTGATTACAACAAATTCGATAAAGTTGCAATTGTGGGCGATGCAAAATGGAAGGAATTGATGTCCAATGCATCCAAGCTAATCATGAAGCCAAAGTTGAAATATTTCGATGTAGAAGAAAGAGCTTCTGCCCTTGAATGGGTCAGAAGCTGATTTGCTAATTATAAATTCAAAAGTCTATTGAAATGAATGGGAAGCTGGTTGAGCCGCTTTCCAGTAGCATGATAAATGGCATTGGTGATCGCAGGTGGCATGCCCACAATTCCGATTTCACCGATGCCTTTTGTTCCAAGTGGATTGATAAGCTCATCCTTTTCCTCCACAAATATTACTTCCAGCTCCTGCACATCCGCATGCACCGGGATATGGTATTCGGCCAGATTGGGATTCATGAATTTGCCATAATTGTAATCTGTAAAACTTTCCTCCATCAGACCTTTGCTGATTCCCCAGATCATCCCACCAAGAATCTGGCTTCTGGCTGTCAATGGATTGATGATCCTTCCTGCAGCTACTGCTGTCAGGGCACGTGTAACCTGGATTACCCCAAGTTCTTCATCTACCTCCACCTCTACAAATGCTGCACTATGTGTGGCCCTACTGTACTTTCTTAACTTGAGGGCATTTGGAAAATTGGTCTTGGAGGCTTTTATCCTTCCTTTTTTGCTTGCTGCAACCAGATCCTTAAGTTCCAAGCTTGATTCTGGGTCATCTTTGGCAATCAGCTTGCCTCCTGTGAAAACAAATTCTGAACGTTTCATTCCTTTGAAAGGACTGTCTTCTTGTTTTTGTGCTGCTTTGATCAGTTTTTTCTTCAAAGAATCACAGGCAGCTTTAATGGCCGATCCTACAGTAGAAACAGTATATGACCCGCCTTGAATAGGGGAAAATGGCTTTTTGCTGTCCCCATACTCAAACTGCACATCTTCTATGGACATGCCCATTTCGTCTGCAGCAATCTGTGTCATCACAGTCAAAGTCCCGGTACCGATATCAGTCACAGCACTGTGCACGATCAGTTTCCCATCACTGGTCAGGATCACATCCGCTCCAGCTGGCAATTGATTGGCCTCCCAAAGGCCTGTAGCCATCCCATAGCCGATAAGTTTGTTGCCTCTTCTCATACTGCGGGGCTCTGGATTGCGCTCTGACCAGCCAAATTGCTCAGCACCTTGCAGATAGCATTCCCGCAGTTCTTTACTTGTATAAGGACGGTCTTCTGCATCATCTCTATCCGAATAGTTGCGCAAGCGGAGTTGCATGGGGTCCATTTTCAGCTCATAAGCCAAGGCATCCATTGTACTCTCTACTGCATGAAGGCCTGTACTTCCTCCAGGTGCACGCATGTCCAATGGGCTGTTGAAATCCATCGGGACCAACTGGTAACGGAGCAAAGTATTGTCCACAGGATAAATCATATTGCCCCAATTGACCACAGTCTCAATGTAATCTTCAAATCTAGAGGTCTCTGCCAATGCAGCATGGTGCATGGCTGTCAGCTTACCTGTCTCGTCTGCACTGAAACTGGTGTGCTGCAGCGTAGCAGGTCTATGGCCTAATGCAAACATATGGTGCCGCTCCAGAACAACCCGCACGGATTTTTTGAGTTGAAGCGCAGCAAGTACTGAAAAGAAAAGCTGGAATTGCGGTCTCAGGCCTGAGCCAAATCCACCTCCGACATAGGGAGAAATCACTTGGATGTTTTTGTATTTCAATCCGAATACATTTCCAACATACAATTGGGAATTGACTGTGCCTTGGGTCTTATCATAGATCGTCAGCTTGCCTTCTTCTTCATAAACTGTGGTTGTCGCAAAAAGCTCAAGTGGGTTGTGGTGCTCTGTACCATGGTAGAAAGAGGCAGCGGTCTGCGCAAATGAATTGTCATAAGCGGTTTGATAATCCCCTTTTGGTTTTGGCGGAAGCGGTTTGAGTAAGGCCATCATACCGGTACTGGGTTCTTTGGCATTGTGGAGATTATCCGTCAGATTAGTTTCAAACTCCTCCTGTTCATAAGTGATCTTGACCAAAGTTGAGGCATATCTGGCCATTTCAAAAGAATCTGCTACTACCAATCCAATTGGCTGCCCGTTGAAATAGATGTTTTCATTTTTGAGATATCGAAAAGGAGATCCCGGAGGAGCATTCATGTCCGCATATTGCTGATTAAAAAAAGCCAGTGAAATCCTGTTTTCATGGGTAATCACTTCTACTACCCCAGGTTGTGCCTTTGCCTCCGAGGTATCAATAGAAACGATTTTCCCCTTGGTAATGCTACTGCTGATGATGTATCCATACAACAGATCAGGCACTTGGTATTCTGCTGCGTATTTGGCTTTTCCGGTAACTTTCAGGTTACCTTCTAGTCTGTTGATCCCTTTTCCTATCGTTGGTTGATTGGCCATTGCTGTTGTGGGTTAAAGTCAAAAATCATTTTTGGGTGGTGCCAGATGGTGGTGCACCGGGTAGCTGCGTATTTGCAGGATCCAAAGCCATCAAACAATTGCGCACTATGGCTCTTTTGGCAAGTTCTATTTTGAAGTTGTTGTGGGTATACCCTTTCGCCCCCGCCAGAATGATATCTGCGGCTGCTTCAAAATGCTCCCTGCTGGTTTCCTTTCCTTGAAGATAGCGTTCAGCTTCTTTGTTTCTCCATGGCTTATGTGCCACTCCTCCCAATGCAATCCTTGCGTCTTCAATGGTATCGCCCTGAAGTTGGAAAGCAGTCGCCACTGACACGAGTGCAAAGGCATAAGAATTCCTGTCCCTCAGCTTCAGGTAAGAATATTTGTCTGCAAAACCCTTTGGTGGTAGCGAGATCCCGAGGATGATTTCTCCCTTCTGGAGGTTGTTGTCAAGGTGCGGAGTATCTCCAGGAAGTCTATGAAAATCCTCAAATCCAATTTCCCTATCCCCATCTGGACCGGAAACATGAACCACCGCATCCAATGCGGCCAAAGCCACACACATGTCCGAAGGATGGACTGCAATACAATTTTCATTGGTACCCAAGATACCCATGATCCTATTGTAGCCGTCAATGGCTGAACAACCTGTGCCTGGCTCTCTTTTGTTGCATGCGGTATGGATGTCATAAAAATAATAGCAACGGGTTCTTTGCATCAAGTTGCCCCCATTGGTGGCCATGTTGCGAATCTGAGCAGAAGCACCTGCCAAAATTGCCCTGTTTAGCAATGGATATCTGTTTTCTATTTCAGGATGGTAAGCCGTATCGGCATTGCTCACCAGAGCACCAAGCATCAATCCCCCGTTTGGCGTGTTGTGGATGGTTTTGAGCTCTTCGAGATCGTTGATGTCCACCAAGGTGTCTGCAGATGTGATAAAATATTTCAACAAATCAATAAGGTTGGTGCCACCTGCAAGGAACTGTGACTGTTCACCTGACAAAACCGCCTGTTTCCCTTCTGTGACAGAATGTGCTTTTGTGTAACCCACATTATTCATGTCGGCCTCCTTCCTTCACTTCCATGATGGCATCAATGATACCGATTTGGGCACCGCATCTGCAGAGGTTGCCACTCATCAGCTCCTTTACCTCTACACGGGTGTTGGCTTTTCCTTCCTCCATCATGCCGATGGCGCTACAGATCTGCCCAGGTGTACAATAGCCACACTGAAAGGCATCATGTCGGATAAATGCCTCTTGTAAAGGATGGAGTTGGCCATCTTTTGCAATGCCTTCAATGGTAGTGATGTGGGATCCTTCTTTCATGACTGCCAAAGTCAGGCAGCTTAAAATCCGCTTTCCGTCGCAGAGGACTGTGCATGCGCCACATTGACCATGGTCACAGCCTTTTTTTGTACCAGTGAGATTCAGGTGTTCTCTAAGTGCATCTAGCAGAGATACCCATGGTTTGATCTCTAGCTGATAAGGAATATTGTTAACGTTCAAGCTAACAGTTCTTGCTTGTTTTGCTTCCATACGCTTTCTTTTCCGTAATGGAAACCAAATTCGGTGCCGCAGAAGTGGCCTTAAGGTCTAGGGGTCAGTTGTCATTCCAGATGTCATGCGTGGTCAACCATGAGCCATCTGCCTGTCTTTGCAGGATATTGAGGTATTTTGAACTGCTGCGCAAAGTGTCTCCGGTGGTTGGGTCCAGACTGGAAACTCTTGCTTCTCCCCTTCCATATGCAAGATCTCCATCTACTTGGACCTCTTCATACCAGCTCTCCAAAATCAATGGGCCTTGATCAAAAAGTGACTGATAATATTCAGCTACCTGACCCCTGCCTATGCTTACTGGTTTGCCAGGGGCAAGAAGCCTGCCGTCAGATGTAAAATATGCTGCTATGCCTTGCGCATCTCCGGCATTGAAAGCCGCTGCACGGGCTTTGCTTACAGCTTCTACTGCTGCTTTATCATCCTGAACTGTAGGGGCTGTGGAGCAGGAAACTGATAACAGTGCCAAGAAAATAATTGGGAATATCTGTTTACCTGCGGTCATCTGTACTTTTGATTAATCCCAAACCTGAGGAGAAAAATATAAGTCCAAGAACCAAAAACACGACGATGGGCTTCCAATCCCCACTTTGGTCTCCCAAAAATAAAAATGCGCCATAGATCATTCCAGCTATTCCCAAGATGGTAAGCAATGGGCCGAAGATCATTTTCAGATTCATATCAGTCAGTTATTGTTTTTAAATGATGGTCAAGAAAAAAGGGCGATAAGCTACCGCCCCGATTCAAAGGTATATTTGTGGTTATTTCTTTGGCACTGTCCATAGGTAGATGGTAGCTCCTTGTACCTGTTTGGTTTCATCTGGCTCCCAGTCCCCCATATTGAAAGCATGGGAAACGATTCTTGTACCCGGTTTAAGTTGTTCCAGTAACATTGGTCTCAACTTAAGATTCAGCGAATTGAGCAGATATAAGGTCACTACAGATGCTTCACTGACATCGGATTCGAAGAGGTTTGCCTGTTCAAAGGTGACTTTGTCCGTCACTCCGGCATTTTGGGCATTTTCATTTGCTTCTTTGATCCGCTGTGGATCGATGTCAATACCTTTTCCTCTTGCCCCATAAGTTTTTGCTGCCGTGACCACTATCCTACCGTCTCCACAACCGAGATCGTACA
This sequence comes from Cyclobacteriaceae bacterium, assembly GCA_036782195.1. Classification (GTDB taxonomy): domain Bacteria; phylum Bacteroidota; class Bacteroidia; order Cytophagales; family Cyclobacteriaceae; genus DAIPZN01. Next base: position 22,708 of record DAIPZN010000068.1, read on the forward strand.
CCACGTCACTTTCCGTAACACCCGCCAATTCTAGCATGGCATCTACTACTGCCTGCTGAGTTGGAACATAACGCACATCTTGTGCCATGCCATAAGTGACGCCCATCACCATCAGCAGTAGGGTAAAAATAATTCTGCTTCTTTTCATATTGTTTAAATGGTTAAAGTGATAAATACAGTTGATCTTTTACTATTGTCTTTTTGGAACGGTCCATTTATAGACCTTGTGTTCATTTCCTTCACTATCTTCAATGGTCCTGGTCTTTTCCGGTTCCCAGCCTTCAATGGGATATTTGTGTGAGACAATTCTGGTACCTGGAGCCAAATCCATCAGTTTGGGATAAAGCTGAAGGTTGATATCCGGAAACAGGTATAAGGTCAATACAGAAGCTTCGCTGAAATCCATTTCGAAAATATCTCCCTGAAGAAAATATACCTTGTCAGCAACCCTTCCCTCTTGCGCCTGCCGCAGTGCTAATTCTACCAAGTCAGGGTCTATTTCTATGCCAACAGCCCTGATGCCAAACTTTTGGGCTGCTGCTATGGGAATTCTTCCATCACCAGATCCCAGATCATACAGCACATCGTCGCTTCTCACCTCGGCCATATCAAGCATGGCCTCCACTACTTCCATAGGCGTGGTGACAAAAGGAACCACTTCAGCAAATGGAACCTGCTGCGCAAATGAAGAGTGGATTAGGCTTCCAAACAGTAGAAGGATAATTGAGATTCGAATAGCCCTTAATGGGATGTTAATGATCATATTTATAGAGATTTAATCCTGTTTTCGGAGTTGTACTTTTTCTTTAGGCAAAAATAGCAACAGCATCATACCTACAAGCAACACGCCAATTCCTACCAATGCACCCCAACCCGTATAGGCAATACTGGAATATAAGAGATAGGCACTGCTCAAACAGAACAGCACAGGAAGTAAAGGGTATAAAGGCACTTTAAATGGTCTCTTTACATCTGGTTCTAATTTCCGAAGGCGAAATAAGGAGATCCCTACCATCAAAAAGAAAAACCAAAAAACAGGAGCAGTATAATCAACCATCGTTTCAAAACCATTTCGGGACAACAAACCTAAACCTACCAAAATCAAAGAGATCGATCCTTGAACAAGAAGTGCATTTACTGGTCCTGTCTTGTCGCTTCCCCATCTGCCCAAATATGCAAAAACTGGAAAATCCCGACCCAAGGCATAATTGGATCTGGCACCTGTAAAAATCGTGGCATTGGCAGAGGTCAAGGCAGCCACAGCTACAATCAAGGCAATGAGCAGCATACCCGTATTGCCAAAGGCCCGTCCCATCAAATCCCCTGCTACCGCACCTGAGTCAGCCATGCCTGACAAACCCAACCCTCTAAGAAAGGCCAGGTTGATGAGTGTATATATTACAGTGATCCCCACTATGCCAACAAGTAAAGCTCGGACAAGTAATTTACTACCTGATTTTAATTCAGCAGATATGTATGCAGCTTCATTCCAACCACCAAATGTCAAAAGCACAAATACCATAGCCAAGCCCAAGGAATTTCCGTTTTCGTTGCTTTGTACCACAGGGCTTTCTACGACTTCTGGAGTGATAAAAAAGCCAACTGTAATTACCGCAAGAATCCCAATAACTTCAGCAGCTGTCAGGATCTTTTGGGCAGCAGTGCCCATACTGATGCCGATGACATTGATTCCAGTTAAGGCCAGCACTGCTATTGCGGCATAGATTTCAGATGAAAAAGGGCCTAAATTCCAAATCAGGGAAGCATAGTCTCCAAAAATAAAGCACAAAAGGGCAATAGATCCTGTCTGAATGACGCTCATCCGTGCCCATGCAAAAACAAAGGCCAGCCTTCTCCCAAAAGCACGAAGCAAAAAGTGATAATCCCCTCCGGTGTTAGGAAATGCCGTCACCAATTCGGCATAACAAAGCGCTCCGATTAGGGAAATTACCCCTCCTGCAACCCACAACAATACCAACCAAATTATTTCATCCACATTGGCCGCTACCATGGAAGGAGTCCTGAAAATGCCTGCTCCCATTACAATACCGATGATCAATGCAATAGCATCATTGAAAGTCAGTGCAGGCTTGGGGGTATTGGTTTTGATTTGAGCCATATGTTTTTTGCTGAACCTGTTTCCAAAAGCTGCCTTTGATAAGGCTGTTCAATAAAATATTCAGGTTGAAGACACATTAAGGCCTTTAACCAAACTTAAAAGGATTCAAAAAATC
>DAIPZN010000069.1:0-23905 GCA_036782195.1 Cyclobacteriaceae bacterium
CCATACTAGCATGTGGCTTTTCATTAGTTGGGTGCAACAGTGCAAAACTTCTTCAAGTCCAGCCGCTCACCAATATCCATTCCACTTCAAAAAACTCTGAACTTACAGATACCCAAATGAAAAGGTGGGGGCATCTTGATCTTGTAAAGGACACTATTCCCGGGATGAGTGTAGAAAGAGCTTATGATGAGTTACTCAAAAAGAAAAAAGGGCAAACGGTAACAGTTGCCGTAATTGATTCAGGGACAAGTCTAGATCATGAAGATCTTAAAGATGTCTTATGGGTAAACCTCAAGGAAATTGCTGGTGATGGTGTCGACAATGATGGTAACGGCTTCGTTGACGATGTTCATGGATACAATTTCCTAGGTGATTCCTATCATGAACAAATGGAATACTCCAGGATCATCCGTTTAAAAATAGGTGACCAAAAACTTCAACAGCAAGCGCAGGAAGCATGGGAAAAAGAACTTTCGGAAACCAAAGAAATTTTGCCTCAATTGGTACAGATTGAGCAATTTGTTCAAATGGCCCATAGAAATGCCACTGAGTTCATGGGGACTGCCAACTATAGCATCAAGGATCTAGAAAATCATCAGGCAAAATCCCTTCAGGAAGAACAGATCGTGAATCTACTTATTCAAATAATGGGATCCGGCAAAAACATTCCAGATGCACTGAAAGAAATCCAATATGGCATCAAGCAGTATCAGAGCAGGATGGATTACAACTTGAATCTTGAATTTGATGGTCGCACGCCTGTGGGAGATGATCCATATAACATTGATGACAGAAACTATGGGAACGGTAATCCTGATGTGTCGGTTAAAGATGAAAGTCATGGCACACACGTTTCGGGTATTATAGGAGCAAAGCGGAATAACAAAAAAGGAATCAATGGAGTAGCAGATAACATCAGGTTGATGAGTGTGAGGGCTGTTCCTGATGGAGACGAATATGACAAAGATGTTGCCCTGGCCATCAGATATGCTGTTGACAATGGCGCCAAAGTTATCAATGCGAGTTTTGGAAAAGCATTTTCACCAAATGCGGAATGGGTTTATGATGCATTGAAATATGCAGCAGAAAAAGACGTCCTATTCGTACATGCAGCAGGCAATGAAGGCATGGACTTGGACCTGCCAGAAAACAAAAATTTCCCCAATGATTTTGGGACTGGTTCTACCGAATTATTCGACAATTACCTCAGTGTTGGAGCTTTGACAGCTGATTTTGGGCAGAGCATGGTTGCAGGATTTTCCAATTATGGGAAGCGGAATGTTGACATTTTTGCTCCTGGGGACAACATCTATTCAACAACACCTGGCAATGAATATGAATTTAAAGGAGGAACTTCAATGGCAGCCCCTGCAGTAAGTGGAATTGCTGCTGTCATCAGGTCTCATTATCCGATGCTGTCCGCAAAACAAGTCAAACAAATCATCATGAAGTCCGGAATCGACATCAATCTTAGTGTGCAAGTAGGTGGAATGGAAGGGGAAATCAGGCAGTTTTCGGAAATATCTAAATCTGGAAAAATCGCCAACTTATACAATGCTATTCTACTGGCGGAAAAAGTTAGCCGTTCTGAGGTGCAATTAGAAAATTAAGCACCTTCTACAAATCAATAAAAAAGCCCGATCTACTGATGTGCCCCCAAAAAGTTAGACACTTATTGGGGGCATTTTTTGATGAAGCATGTTTACTTACATGCAATTTTATTCACTCTAGTGGCGTGCCGTCCACCTTCAAAATCTGTTGTGAGGAAAATTTGGGAGAGCTTAACTGCAAGTTCAAATGAAATAAATCTAGCTGGAATAGCTAAGACATTTGCATCATTGTGTTGTCTAGCCAAAGCAGATAAATCCTCATTCCAGCACAAAGCTGCACGGATTCCCTGATGCTTATTGGCTGTAATTGCAACTCCATTACCACTTCCACAAATCAAGATCCCTTTATCGAATTCTCCTGATTCAATCGCTTCACAAAGTGGATGGACAAAATCTGGGTAATCTGCTGATGCCGAAGAAAATGGACCGAAATCTTTTATTTCATAACCTTCCGCTTCCAATACTTTAATGAGCTCAGCTTTATATTCAAAACCGGCATGATCTCCTCCTAAAGCAATTTTGTTATTCATGGTCTTTATATTTCAGATTATCAAGTCTTTCCTGTGCAGCCTTACGCTTTTCAAGCCTTTTGGCAATCATTATCCCTGCTTCATACAAAACCAGTATAGGCATGGCAATGAGTACCTGACTAATGACATCTGGAGGTGTAATGACAGCAGCTAAGATCAGAATGCTGACGATGGCATGCCTTCTGTATGTCCTCAACATCGCTGCAGTCACTAGTCCTGACATAGAGAGGAAATAAATCACCACGGGGAGTTGGAACATAATTGCAGATGCAAGAACCAACATCGTCAGGGTACTGACATAGGATGTAATGTCAAACTCATTAAGGATACTTGGATCAAGCTGATAATTCGCAAGGAAGTTGATCGAAAGTGGGGCTAGGATAAAATATCCAAAAGCAGCACCTGCAAAAAACAGCAAGCTGACAAAAAACACCGCTCCTCTCGCTGCCCTTCTTTCCTTTTCATAAAGACCTGGACTAATAAATCTCCAAGTCTCCCAAAACAGGTAAGGAAATGCAACTATCAGTCCCACCACCATAGAGGATGTCAAGTGCATTGAAAATTGCCCTGTCATTTGCCTGCTTTGGATGGTAAATGGGAGGGTATCTATACAAAGAGGTGATATCCCCAGCCAATCAGACAACCTACATAAGGCTTGATAGGTGACAAAATCAACCTTGGAAGGTCCTAAAATCACCTTGCCAAACACGATACTCTTTGCCAGAAAGGCTGCCACTGTAAAAATCAGCACGGCAGAAATGGCCCTAAGCAAGTGCCAGCGCAACTGCTCGAGGTGATCCAAAAAGGACATACCTTCTTCTTCCTCTTCTTCTCTATACTGATCTAAGGCCACGTGAATCTATTTTAATACAATGGGAACTGAATCATCCAATCATTTACTTCGGCTTTTATCTTGGCCAAAGCATCTTCTTGATCATGATGGGTAAGCGTTTTGTCGATCAACTCAACTATCCTCAGCATATCTTTTTCCTTGAGCCCTCTTGTAGTGACTGCAGCAGTACCAATGCGCATACCAGAAGTCACAAATGGTGATCTGGTATCAAAGGGCACCATGTTTTTATTGATGGTAATATCAACTTTACCTAAGGCTTCTTCTGCAAGTTTACCTGTAAGATCTTTGTTGCGAAGATCGATCAACATAAGGTGATTGTCAGTTCCACCAGAGATAATCTGATAGCCTAATTTGACAAATTCTTCAGCCATCACAGCTGCATTTTTCTTCACTTGGAGTACATAGTCCATATACTCATCAGACAGGGCTTCCTCAAAGGCCACAGCTTTAGCTGCAATGATGTGTTCTAAAGGTCCACCTTGAGTTCCCGGAAAAACGCCAGAATCCAAAAGTGCTGACATTTTTTTCAACTCTCCTTTTGGTGTTTTTTGACCAAACGGATTGTCGAAATCCTCTCTCATTAGAATCAAACCACCTCTTGGCCCTCTTAAAGTCTTGTGTGTAGTGGTAGTCACTATATGACAGTAATCGAGCGGGTCATTTAGCAAGCCTCTTGCAATCAATCCAGATGGATGGGAAATATCAGCCAACAAAATCGCTCCTACCTGGTCTGCAATAGACCTTAACCTTTCGTAATCCCAATCCCTACTGTATGCGGAGGCTCCACAGATCAACAATTTTGGTTTTACCTCAAGAGCTTTTGCTTCAACTTTGTCATAGTCTATCACACCGGTCTCTTGCTCTACACCATAAAAATTTGGCTGATAAAGCTTGCCGGAGAAATTGACAGGTGATCCATGGGTCAAGTGACCACCATGAGAAAGATCAAAACCCAAAATCGCATCTCCAGGATTCAGGACCGCTAGAAATACCGCTGCATTGGCCTGTGCACCTGAATGTGGTTGGACATTGGCCCAAGTTGCGCCAAAGAGTTGCTTTGCCCTATCGATAGCAAGCTGCTCAATTTCATCTACAACTTCACAACCTCCGTAATAACGTTTGCTGGGAAGTCCCTCTGCATATTTGTTGGTCAACACGCTTCCGGCTGCTTCCATTACCTGCTTACTGGTAAAATTCTCAGAAGCTATAAGCTCTATACCTCTTTTTTGCCTGTTTTCTTCAGCTGCAATAAGGTCAAAAATGGCTTGATCTCTTTTCATTAGGTTTTGATTAGGTCGCCCAAAAATAGTTTTATTAGCTGGATAATCCAATCGAATAAAAGTAAAAGGCCATGGATTTTACATAGGTTTTTTAGGAGCCGCCACCGGAGTTTTTAAGGCATTTGTCAAACTACCTAGCCTTGGTTCATCAAATGATTTTGTCCAAAATTCTTTGGGAACTTGTCAAATAAAAAAACAGAAGGGAATCCCTTCTGTTTCTATTCATCAGAATGTATATCTGAGATTTAAGGCTATGTTTCGACCTATTTGTGGAATACCAAAAGGCCTGAATAAGCTGAGATGGTCTAGGTAGGACTTGTTCAGGAGATTTGAACCGCTGAGGTAGACATCTAAAGTTTTTCCTCCTACAGATAAGTTACCTCCTACATTCATTCCGAGCAAGTAATATCCTGGCGTAGCCTCTTCAAGTGGGGCTGCTCTAAGCTGGTCAAAGGTCCATGCTCCAAGGATGCTGACATAGGGATTTTTGATTTTACCGATGTCCTTCATTCTAAAATCCAGTGACTGATTCCATCTGAAAGCAGGTATATAAGGTAGATAGGTCATATCTGATCGCCGTTGACCGATTACCATTCCATAAGAAGTGGAGAAAAGCATCCATTTGGCATTGCTAGGATGAATGTCCAGCTCAATTTCTCCCCCATACAACCGTGCATCTGCCTGCTCAAAAACCCATACTGTAAGGTCTTCGACCATTTCATTGGTGGGGGCAAAGAAAATATAATTATCTACATGGTTGTAAAAAACTTCACCTGATAAGGAAAAGTTAGGTTTGGAAAATCTGATGCCAAAATCAGTCTGTATATTTTGCTCCCTATCAAATGAAGCATCTCCTCTTTCAAATCTTCCAGTGCCTGGATGTGGACCATTGGAAAACAACTCTGCAAGATCAGGAGCACGAAAACCTTGGGCAAGGTTCATCCTAAACCTCCAGGTAGAGGAAGGTCGAAAAGTAGCTCCACCACTCGCAGTGACTCCATCAAATGTTCTGGTCAGCGTTCGGTCAGCTGGATTACCTGGAAGTATAAAACCATAATCAACCAAATGGGCCGCTCCGGCATTTGCAATGACTTTGCGGTAATCATAGCGCAATCCTCCTTGAAGCACCCACTTGTCTTTGTTGTAATTGAGCAAGGCATATAAAGACCTATCATCCTTTGATGCATCTGGGATCAAAAACTCTTCCGCATCCGGATTATTGTCGTTTACCAGATAAAATCCCTGCACTCCCACTATCGCTTCAAGATAAGGATTTAAGGCTTTAAAATATTTTACGTCGTACATGAAGTTACGGGACTCCAAACCTAGATCCACTCCATTAATATCTCCTTCAATTTCCTTTCGGAAGTTTACATGATAGCCAAAAGTAGCTTTGAGCTTATCCTCACCTAGGTAAACATTTGTTTCTGAATTGATGAAATGATCCTCAACATCCTGAAACGGCAACTGCATCGTACGGTCATTTCTGGTAGTTTTGAGCGTTTCCATCTGCTCTTCATCCAATATCCCTAGTTTTTGCTGTAGATAAGTGTACCTAATTCTGGTATCTCCCCAGTTTCTGCGAATTCCAGCACCTGCTTTGATATTTTGGGTATTGAAACGTGTATTGGCAACAGTCTCTCCATTGCCATCCAGATAATCAGCATGAGATTCAACTGCTCCTCTCAAAGACCAAAAGAATCCATTTTGATTTGCACCTTTTATTCCTGCCTCAGACCTCACACCCAGGGAATTGCTGAATGCCCTGAAGTTTACATCCCCTTCTACCTGCCCATCTCCTGCATCTTTGTCTTCAATCAGATTCACGACACCAGCCATTGCTCCTGAACCATAGATCAAAGATGCTGGCCCTTTGATCAATTCTATATCTCCAATTCCTGTCTCGGTCAGGCCCAAACCATGATCTGCACCCCATTGTTGATTTTCAAATCTTGCCCCTTGGTAAAGTGAAAGCACCCGGCTAAAGGATAACCCCCGGATAACAGGTTTACTGATCCCAGGGCCCAAAGAAATTTCACTGACGCCCGGTGTCCGTGCAATTGCAGTCATCAAACTCGGACTAGGCATTTTAAGAATCTGACCTTTGTTGATTTTTTCAATATTGATTGGTGAACTCTCCTTGCTCATCACATAGGCACCAGAGACTACTACTTCGTCAATATTTGTTATGGCCTCCTCCAGCTGAATGTTGATGGCCTTGTTGATTGCATCAACTTTTATAGTCTGTACAATTGAAGCATATCCGATAAAAGAAATTTTTACAGTAATCTGTTTTTTAGGAAGATCGGCAAGCACAAAGTTACCGTCAAGATCTGTTATTGTACCCCGGTTGAGCTCTGGAATGAAAACAGAAGCACCTGGAATAGGTTGATTTGTATTCTTGTCGACTACTTTTCCGATGAGGGAGTTGTCAACTGCTGCGGCTGATCCTACTGCATATAGAAACAGCGCAACGATAAATAAAAAACGCATAGCTTTTTAAAATTGGATTGATAATTAAGAATTTGAATCCCGAATGGGCAAAAGAAATCAGGCCAATGCAGGTGGCCCTCGATGATCAAATCCTATTACCGAACTTCTTGAAAAGGTATCTGTATAGAGACAGAAATAAAAAAACTGATTTTCAAATGAAACTGAAGGCACATCGATTTTGAAGCTGTATATAAAGTATTCAGCATGTGCAATCAGATCGAGTATGATCAACTCACTCTCAGTATGCCCATGATCAGGCAGCTCCTGCTGCTCTTCAGTGAGAATGGGGTGAGCGTGAGTAATAATTTTGCCGTTTTCAAGCTCATGGGTATGAAAAAACAATACGCCATTTGCCAAAATGCTCAACATCAACATGAGGCATATCTGGCTAAATAAGGGTAGTATTTTTCTGACTTGAATCAATTAATTGAAGTTTTGTTATGCTAATAATACGAAGATACCAAAGAAAATCTAGCTTTATTCCCGTTCCTGTAATTTTCTACGGAAAAGAAAGCTTCTAAGTCAAAGAAAACCCTATTTTGCTGAAATATTTTCAACATGAGCCATGATTGATTTTAAATACACACCTGATGCTTACTTCATTGATGGCCAAGAACTGGTAGCACCAATGGTTCGCTTAAAGTATCCTGAAAGTACCTGGGGTGATGAAATCACCATTGAAGTCTATCAGGATTTAGAAGGAAGTTATGCATTTGAAGCCGTGGACTTCTACGGCAACAGCTATAGGCTCAATCCAGAAACTTCAAAGACAACACTAACACTGGCAGAAGTTATTTTGATGATAGAAGGAATTAAGATAGATGATGACACAGATATTTCTGCCAATATGTCTCTTACGCTTATGGGCATTCCAGAAGTAGAAAGTAGCTATTACCCCATGTTGGCAAGCTATTTTCAGGAAAAAAGAAACAAATTGGGTTTAGCATAAATGCCCAAAAAATATCAGTTTGTTAAAATTTGGAAAAGTCTTCAACCAAAAAGCAACTGTCTATAAACCAATTTCTGCACGTAATCCATATGGCTATAGTATTTAAAAAACAACTTCTAAATCTCTTTCTTCCATTCTTTGGAAATCACCATCTTCATGTAGCCGAACTTTTTATTTTAAAGTACGCCATATGAAAAGATATAAGATCAAATTGTATATAGGGTTCTGTCAATAAAGAATGCATGAGCAATATTGCCATCATCATCTTATTTCTGCTATTAGGTGTCAGTATGCAAAGAGTCAAATTGATTCCTGAAAGGCTCCCTCACTACCTCAACAGTTACCTCATATACTTGGTACTTCCTGCTTTGGCATTACGCCATCTACCGGAAGTCGCTTTGCAACCCCATCTCTTACTCCCCATTGCATCAGCGTGGATTAGCTTTGCGGTATCCTGGCTAATTTTTGGGACATTAGGCAAAAAACTAAATTGGGGAGATGCCGTAACGGGTTGCTTGATTATTGTATCCGGACTAGCAAATACCTCTTTTGTAGGTTTCCCGATTATTGGAGCACTTTATGGAGCAGAAGGGCTCAAAATCGCATTATTGATTGACCAAGCAGGTTCCTTCATCATTGTCAGTAGCATAGCCATCATCGTGGCCTCTATTTATGCGACTTCAAAAAAGCGGAAAAGGGATATCACCCGGAAAATCATTACTTTCCCTCCTTTCCTGTTTTTCATTTTGGCCATTACCATGAACCTTTTGAACTGGTCTCTCCCCACATGGTTGGACGGTATGCTTTCGGTATTTACTGTTACTCTCACCCCTGTGGCACTTACTGCTGTAGGGCTTCAGGTGAAAATAAATCCTAGTGCTTTGAAATCTCCGTATTTATGGATTGGGTTAGGATACAAACTCATTTTGATTCCCCTACTGATTTACATCTTATTTTCAAAAGTCTTCGGACTTGATGGCCTCATTCTGGAAGTTTCAGTATTAGAAGCAGCAATGGCGCCAATGATAACCGGATCAATCATTGCCATTACCCATCAGTTGGAGCCAAGACTAGCCTCATTGCTTGTGGGTGTAGGTATCCCACTATCATTTCTGACAGTGGGAGTATGGTTTTGGATCATTCACTAGTCTTTTCTGGTAGTGTCAGGTCTGGCAGCAGGCCTATTTCTTCCGATCACCCCTTTTAAAACATTTTTTGCCTCTTCTACAGCCCTTTCACGAGTATCGGTCACTTTACGTTCAGCTTCTTTCTTCACACTATCCTGTAGAATGTCTGCCCTCAATTTAATTTCTCTTTTAAGACTGTCTTCAGCTGCTCTAAATTGCTCAGTTGCTTGAGCCTGTAAATTTTCCCTTTCTGAGGATACGCGTGACCTTAATGCGTTTGTCAACAGCGTCTCCATACTATGACCGCCTGCCAATCCAACTTGAGGACTGCTATAAGTTCCACCCAAGCTGATCGACAACGGAATCAATGTACTGGAATTGGCTTGTGTATTGGAAATGGTGGCTAGCAAATTGTTGGCTTGTTCCCCAAACCTCCCAGCAGGAACCATCATGTTGATCAGGTACCTGATGGTTCCATCAAATCCTGTACTGCCTTGGATAGTAGCCTGATAATCCCACAATCTGACATCAAAAGGTTTCACATCCATTACACCGTTATTGATGTCAAATGATGCGGAAAGGTTTCTGAATTGAAGCATACTAGTTTCATTTAGGCGGGTAAATGAAGTAAGTCCTCTTACCACAGGACTATCCCTAAAAGCTGCCTCAGCCACTTTAACAAGTCCTTTACCATCTAAAGAGGATAACACTGGCATCATATCCGGCCCTAAAAGTCCAGAGAATGATAGGGTTGTATTGAAATTACCAGTCATGTGTTGCGCTACTGGAGCAAATGCTTGAACTGTAGAAAAGGCATTGAATGCTTCCGGTATATTGAGATTAGATAAATTCAGGTTGAAGTCAAATCTTGGGGAACTCAGATCTCTGGGATCATAGGATCCGTTCATCACGATCTGTCCACCTAAGGCACGCATAGCGGCATCTTTAAAACTCAGCACCCCATCTTTTAACACCAAGCTTCCTTTAACATCCTTTAATGTCAGATTATCATACAAAACTTCCGCAGCAGATACATTCATATTGAAATCTACAGTCTTTGGAAGTTCAATTACCGTAAGTTCAGTTTCAGATGAGGAACTTTCTGAAGTTAACCATTGATTGATATTGAATCTAGTTGAGGTCAGGTTCAATTGACCTTTCAATGTTTCATTTTCCTTCAAAAAGAAATTGAGGTAGTTAGAGAGGAAACCACTTGCGACGAGCGGACTTTCTCCAACTCTTGAATCAAAAGAAACCAAATTAATCCTTTCCGGAGAAAACTGGGCTTTAGATTCCTTTATTCGGATTCCTTGTGGAAAATCATTTGAGGTAAAATAAAAACCTGCTACATCCAATTCACCTCGGGTATCAAGTCTGTTGTATCGGCCATCTTCAACATCCTTATAAGAACCCTTAGTCTGTAAGTCTGCAGATAGCTTTCCTTCCATGATCACATTTTCCATAGGAAAAATGGCCAACATTTTGCCTAAATCAACAGTTCCTGTGAGGGCACCGTCCCAATTCAATTTTGCGAAATCACTGACCCTGATTCTTCCCGACACCCGCTCATCCTCAAGCTCAAAACCAAACTGCTTCAGATCAACAACAAAGTCATCCATTTTACCTGATGGATTTAAGATACTGGCATTGACCTGCAGCTGATCTATTGGTGCAGGATAATCATTACTTTTGACATAACCATTTCTTAGAGAAAGTTCAGCATTGAGTTGAGGGATGATATTTGCCACAGAATCATATCTACCCTTTGCCATTGCATTGACATCGAGTAAGCCTCTGAGGGCCATTCCCTCAATCGGAAAGATTGATGTAAGTTCCTCCAGATCCAGACGTCCTTTAAGTTGACCGTCCATTTCATAGTTGACCAAGTCTTTTAGCAAGAATTTACCAGATATGGGATTGCTGCCAAAATCAAGGTTGAAGGTGGGAATATTGACCCGGGTATAGTCAAGATTTCCAGTTGAATTGCTCACCTCCATTTCAATATTGATATTGCTAACCGGTTTCGGAAGGTCGGGGTACTGGAACATACCGTTCTGCACATCGAGGTTTACTGCAAATTGGGGAATACTTGTTTCGCTATAAGCACCTTTGGCAAAAGCCAAAAAACTCATATTGCCAGAAGTATTTAGACTCCTGAAGTTTTCGGTATAAATTCCTGGCACCAAAGACAGGATGCTTCTAAACGTATTGTCCTTCCCTTCCACCCGAAGATCCATCTCTATGGCATCAGCTGGCATGGCGACAAACCCATCTATGTCAAAAAGAAAATCATTCAAAGCAAACTCTCCATCCCCAAAGGCAAAGCGCATATTGCCCATATCAATATTCATGGTAGTCTCAGCTTTGAATTTTTTATTGCGTAGATAATTGGTCTTATCATAACTCACATCTACAATGTCAGCACGCATTTTTACTGGCAAGTCGTAAACCTCGGCTGTGAATTCACCCCTTCCATCCAATTCAATATTGCCTAAAGCCATAAAAAAATCCAATTGCCTATCGTCATAAATGACATTGAGTCCATTTACTTCCAAAAGATCCACATCCAATTGAAAGTTAGTCTCAGTCGCAACAGTGTCTTGGGAAGGATAAGTAATATCATAATTGGCTTGTCCATTCTGCAGCACTTTGATATACAAACTACCACCATTGAGGTGAATACCAGTCAAAGTAGGGTAATCATCAAAAAGGATGGACCGAAGATTGAAATCAACCTGTAGGGAATTGACATGAACCAATGTATCATTTTGAAATGGTGGATTGCCAATAATTCCGAATCCACCCAAGGAGGCACTTACATGGGGAAATCTTCTAAAAATACTTAAACTGATTTGATCAAGGTCATAATATACCTTCGCGTTAATTGCTTGCGAGATCTCTCTGTCTACACGCTCAATGATCTTGTCTTTGAATAAGAAAGGTATAGCTGCCAAGGCAACAATGACAAACAAGAAGAAGCCCAAAATGATCAACAATACTTTTTTCATAATTCCTATTTTAACCCCAATGATAACGAACAAGAGACATCAATAGATTTAAATATTGCGATTGTTTCTTAAGATTCTTTATTCCAGAACCTGTTTATCTCCTCCCAAATGGCATTATGAATGTGTCCGTTGCTTGCTATGATTTTCTTTCCAAAGAGGTAATCCGTCCCTTTATTGAAATCACTTACCTCCCCTCCTGCTTCTTGGACAATCAAAAGGCCTGCTGCCACATCATATGGCTGTAGGTTGTATTCAAAAAACCCGTCAAACCTTCCACAGGCTACATAACAAAGATCGGTAGCTGCGCTTCCAATTCTCCTGATGCCGTGGGTTTTGGACATGAGAGACTTGAGCGCTGCCAGGTAATCGTCGATTTTACCCAAAGCACTATAAGGAAATCCGGTACCAATAAGTGCCGAGCTAAGATCTGCTGCCTTACTTACTTTTATATTTTTGCCATTGCACCAAGCTCCACCTCCTTTAATGGCATAAAAACATTCGTCCAGATTAATTTCATACACCACACCTAAGATAATCTCTTCATGGTGCTTTAAGCCTATACTCACAGCAAAGGAGGGGATGCCGTGGATGAAATTAGTCGTGCCATCTAAAGGATCGATAACCCATGTGTAAGCTTTTCCTGAAGTGCCCATGGTGCCTTCTTCTGCAATAAAATCCGAATCAGGCAACAAGGCTGCAAGTTTCTCCACAACCAGTTTCTCTGATTGCTTATCCACATAAGACACAAGATCATTTAGGCCTTTATGCTCCACCTTGGAAAGGTCAAATTCATTACGCTCTTTCCGAATAAAAGCGCCCGCTTCCTTTGCAATCGCTATAGTTTGATCTAGTAAATAAGTAAGTTCTGCCATTTATTTAGCTTTAAAAATTAATAGATTAATCCTTTCCCTGGACTACCAGTACCATTTCACCTTTAATGGGATTCTCCTGATAGTAGCTGATCAATTCAGCCAAAGATCCTCTTATATTTTCCTCAAACATTTTAGACAACTCTCTGGAAACAGAAGCCATGCGTTCAGGCCCAAACGCCTCTGCAAACTGCTCTAAGGTTTTCATCAACCTGTGGGGTGATTCATAAAACACCATGGTCCTTTCCTCTTGCAGAAGAGCCTCAATTCTTGTTTTTCTTCCTTTTTTGTGGGGGAGGAAGCCTTCAAATGTAAACCTGTCATTGGGTAAGCCAGAATTGACCAATGCAGGCACAAATGCAGTAGGTCCGGGTAAACAACTCACCTCTATGCCGGCTTCTTTGGCTGCTCTTACAAGCAGAAATCCCGGATCTGAAATAGCGGGAGTGCCTGCATCACTAACTAGTGCCATCACTTCACCTTTCCGCATCCTTTCTATCAGTTTTTCAACGGTTTTATGCTCATTGAAAATATGATAGCTCTGCAGCGGTCTCTGGATTTCAAGATGTTTCAGCAGCTTTCCAGTAGTCCGGGTATCTTCAGCAAGTATGACATCGACAGACTTAAGAACATCTATGGCCCTTAGCGTGATATCCCTAAGATTACCTATTGGTGTTGGGACCAAATAAAGTTGTACAGGAATATTTTCAGTCATTTGTTAGCTGATCAATGGATGCCGCGAGTTTCCGATCTTTTTCAGTCACAACATTGCCTGCATCATGTGTTGTCAAAGCGATAGTGACCTTGTTGTACACATTGGACCAGTTAGGATGATGGGCTGCTTTCTCGGCTAAAAAAGCAACCCTGGTCATAAAGGCAAAGGCTTCCTGAAAGTCAGCAAACTCAAATTCTTTTACTAATTGATTATTTTCTTCTTTCCACATTTTGGTTTTGCGCTTAAAGTGAAATAACTCCTTCTATTTGTGATGCTTTTTCGTAAACTTCCAAAATCGCTTCACTACTAGGCATCATAGCCTTAATTGTAGCACTGACATATTTGCCTTGAGCAGAATGTTTTAATGTCATTTTGTTATTGGGCAAAAGTGTTGCCACCTCATTTTCCCTTCCTGTAGGGACGATAAATTTAAACATGTACAAGGTAGGAAAAGAAGTATGTTCTTCAAGCTTAGCTTTAAAAGCTTCTCTATCGAATGTATTTTTCATGGGTACGAATTTAAAAATTTTAACATCAGCAATAGAAAAATAAATCCTGGGCAAACAAAAAACCCGTAGACAGCATGCCTACGGGTTTATTTTAAGGAGTTATGTATTCTTAGAAGAATTTATACCTATAGTCCTTTACAGAAGCAAGCTCTTCAAGGGCCATCATGATCATGTAAGAAGTACGCTGGGATGTGTTGATGGTCAATTGTCTTTGATAGTTGCTGTAATCGGCAATATCTGAAGCAGGAGTAATGCTGTTGAGTTTCATCACAATTATTCCAACATCTTCATGGACAGGTTTGCTGATATCACCGGCGTTTTTAAGACCGAATGCAGTTCCGATAGCTTTTGGTGCAAAACCAACTCCAGGTAGAACGCTGGCATTGAGACGAAGGTCTGCAACTTGATCCAAAGATGCATCATCAGCAAATACTTGTCTCATTTCTTCTAAAGAAGTTTTTCCTTGAAGTCTGCTTTTGATCATTTCGGCTTTTTTGTCATTTCTTACCTGAGTAAGCACTTGAGGCCTTACTTGCTCTAAAGAGGCTGTTCCTTCTTCAGTTCTGCTGGTAAGATGTGCTACTACGTAGCCGTTATCCAATTCAAATACTGGAGAAACTTTTCCAACAGAAGCATCATTGAATGCCCATCTCACTACTTCCCTTGCTCCTTGGAGGTTGTTAAGGTTACGGGCAAATGCTTCTACTCCGTTAGCCTGAATAACTCTGTATCCTTCTTTTTCCGCATTTGCAGTAAATTCCTTACCATTTCCAGAATTAGCAGCAAATGAATCTGCTCTTCTGAAAGCATCATTTCTAGTTGCATCGCTTGCGATCAGCTCCACTTCCAAAGTAGCAATTTTATAGCTGGTAGTCTGGGGAAGCTCAGTGATGCTGATAATGTGGTAGCCGTATTCTGTTTCTACCAGTCTACCGATTAGACCTGTAGACTTGGCAGCAAAGGCAGCTTCTGCAAAAGGCTCAACAAAATCTGCTTTGGCAAACCAACCAAGGTCCCCACCTCTTTGTGCTGTACCGTCTTGCCCATACTGGGCAGCAGCAGATGCAAAATTGAGACCTCCTTGAATTTCTTTCAATACACCTTCAGCATTTGCTTTCACTTCAGCCTTTTGGGCATCATCCATACCTTGTGTTCCAAAAAGGATATGGCTTGCCCTCATTCTGGCTGTACCTTCAAATTTGGATGTGATTTTATGGGTGATATAGGTAGATCTGTTGGTCAAGAATGGTCCATATGTCTCACCAGCCACAAATTCATCGACATTGCTGGTCAAGGTAGCAGGGAGTGCATCTCCAGCTAGAACAGTAATGAATGGGTTAGGGCCGTCAGAATTTCTGATTGCAAAGACAGAGTCATTTTCTGTGTTTCTCAGTTCTTCGGTAAGCTGTCTGATTTGGCTGATCACCTGTGCAGAATCTTCTGAACTTGGGATCAAGCTAAAACTTACATATTCAAGGTCTGCTGCATTTGTAACTTTGAATTTGCTTTTATTTTTGTTGATATAAGCTTTAAGCTCGGCATCAGTTACACTGACAGCTGTGTCAGATATAGCATAGAACGGGACAAAAAGAAAATCAACATCTGCTACAGAATTGGCCATTTTGTGTTCAAGTCTTCCTTCTGCTTTTGTTGCATATTCAGAAGTAGCAAGAAGGTTGTCATATTTGATTCTCAACCTGGCATCTGCAAAAAGCCTTTCTTGCTGAGCCCATCCTGCACGTTGTTCAGGAGAAGCATTTTCCAAAGACTGCAAGAAGCTAACTAGTTGAGTCCTGTCAAATTCTCCTGTAGCTGGATTGGTAAGCTGCTGTCTTAGCTCAGCAATAATGTTTTTACCCTGAACCATATCCACCAGTTCGGCATCAGAAACTGTAAGACCAAGTTCTTCATACTGCTTGTGGAAAACCTTATCTACGATCAATGCTTGCCAAGCCTGTTCACGGATGGTATACATTTCATTTTCCGTAGGAGTTCTTCCTGTGTTTTGCTGATAGGAGAATTTAACTTCTTCTATTTTTTGGATATACTCTTCGTATGTGATCTTCTCACCTGCAATTTCACCAACATAGTTGGCACCCCCTCCCAGAAGGCTGGAATTAGGGCTGAGGATGTCACCACCTACTAGGAATAAAATCAATCCCACGGTAATTACACCGATTGCAAGACCTGTTCTCTGTCTGATTTTTTTAATTAATGCCATTCTCCTTATTTTTTGAAGTGCCGCAAAATAATTACATATAAGGCTAAATTCAAAATAATATGCCTGTCAATAAATTACTTATTGGAAATAGTTCCTTGGTTTACTTTGATTTTCAATGTTTCAATCCTATGATCGAGCTTTGCCACTACTGTAAAAGTAAATGGGCCATAGGTCGTAGACTCTCCTTTTTGCGGTATATCTTCTGTCAGCGAGAGGATCAGGCCTGCCAATGTCTCGAACTCACCATAGGGCAGTTCCCATCCATATTTTTCATTGAGATAATCTATTTCATGACGTGCACTCATCAGGTACTCATTTTCTGAAAGCTGCTGCTCGATCAGGTCATCATTGTCATATTCATCTTCGATTTCCCCAAATATCTCCTCAATAATATCCTCCATACTTACAATCCCACTTGTCCCTCCAAACTCATCAACCACCAAGGCCAAGCTTTTTCTTTCCTTGATAAACTGCACCAAAAGTTCATTGGCCAAAGCTGATTCAGGCACAATAACGATAGGAGTTAGGATATCAGAGATTCTTTTGGGCTTTTTAAAGAGTTCCAATTGATGGCAATAGCCAATGACATCATCAATGGTTTCTCTATAAATGATGATTTTGGAATGCCCACTCTCTGCAAATACAGACTTGAGTTTTTCTATAGAATCTTCTATATCCACTGCAACAATATCCGTTCTAGGCACCATACATTCCCTGATGCGAATGCTTTTAAATTCAATGGCATTGTCAAAAATCTTGATGTCCAACTCTAGTTGGGACTCTTTGTCTGCACTTTGAAGATTGTTTTGCACAAAACTGTTTAAGTCCGTGATGGAGAATACAGGCTTATCTTCGCTGTATTCAAGTCGTAGAATCTTGGTTATAAAAAACCTGCTTAAGCTGACTACTAACCAGACTATGGGATACATCAGGTAATAGATCAGAGAAAATGGCAAAGAAAAGATATTAAGCAAGTTATTGGGATTGAGATAAAAAATGCTTTTAGGAATATATTCGGCCGTTATCAAGACGATTATAGTAGAAACGACCGTCTGAAAAGTCAAGAAGGTGGCTTTGTTGTCAAAAAGCTCCGGCATCCAATGACTGAATATAGGATCCAGAAGGTTGGCCATAAATATACCATATAATACCAAGGCTATGGTATTGCCGATCAATGTAGTCCCGATAAACTGGCCGGGCTTTTTCATAAAACCGGCCAAAATCCTACCAGATAGATCCCCTTGCTTGTTTTGCAATTCTATCTGAAGCTTATTGGCCGAAATAAAAGCAATTTCCAACCCTGAAAAAAGAGCTGAAAATAGCAAAGTGACACCCACGTAGATCAGATAAGTGGTATCTATCATTTTTTTATTCTGTCTTTAGGTTTCTTAGGCATTTTCTTCTCGGGATTTTTTTCCTGGTCCATCCTTTTATTTTGGAGATACTTATAGAAAAAAAGCAATGCCACAGCTGCCATAAATACCGGGTAGGACAATGTAATCCCATCCACCATAGTCAAATGAATGGCTATAATCACCAATGCTGCGGATAGGGATAATATAATGGCTTCTTTCAGATTCATGTCAGTTCTCACCGGGTAATATTGTTCTGGAGTCAGTAATTTTGAAGAGCTTATACTCCGAAAAACTTTCGTCGGCTTCCATACCGGTTCCGTTAAACAAAGTCTGTTTTTCCTGAATCGTCACAAATTTATCCGTATAAATTTTTCGGGTATTGGGATTCCAGAATAATTCTTCCGAAGAAAGTTTTTGATCTTTTTCTATATTATGGACTTCTACAGCGCCTTCACCTCTGTATAGGTTTTCAAGATTATTGTAATAGCCCTTATCTGCTTTCATGGTGGTCGTGATATTGCTTTCCTTATCAAAAAAGACAATCTCTATACCTTCGGGAAATTCCATGTTGCCATTTTCGAACTCCAGTTGTCTTTTAGCTGATAAATGCGTTCGGATAATAGCAGAGTCACTATGAAAGAGTTCTATATCAAAGGATTCCTGAGTAGGCCCAAGATAAGGTTCTAGCATGGAATTATCCACTTTCACCTCACACGCATATATTACAGCAAAGAGGAGCAGGGAAACATAAACTACAACATTTCTTTTCATAATAGTCGATCAAAGTTAAGCAACTTTTAATTAGTGCGCTCAAAAAGAAAAAGCAGCCTAAAAAGACTGCTTTTCCATTTCAATAGTGAGGTTTATTAATCTCTTGTTGCCAAGGCGACAGTTTCACCAATCCAGCAGCCAACAGTTACAGATTCACCTACTTGTCTACTTTCTGTGAAGAGCTCTTCTTTTGACGGGAACCTTGACCTAGCGTCAGCCATACCTTTGCTGTCCCCAGCTCTTTGGTAAGCATTGTATGCTGCTATAAAGATTGCCTGGTCTTCAGCCCTGCTTACACCTCTTTTACAGTCATTGAATGATCCCATATAAAGTTGAGCAACCAATGTCCAGGCTTCTGATGCTTTTCCTGAATCCAATTTAGCAGCTTCAAGAGCGGCAGTTCTGGCAGTACCTTTTCTGCCCATCTGAGCATATACTTTAGCAAGATCATATTGAATCTCGGCTTTTTGGGTGTTGTTTTCAGCCAAAGTCATTGCTTTTTCCAATACAGGCAGCGCTTTGTCATACTCCCTTGCCTGAATGTATTTCAAGGCTCTTACTTGGGAAGTCGCAAAGGTTGGGTTATCCGAATCTACTACTTCAAGTGCTTTCATGAAGTATGGAGACTGCATACACTTGTATTGATAAGAGTATTTGAATACTTGCTGAGCCAAAAGCACGTTGGTAGGATCTGCCTCAAGCTTTGGACCTAAAGTTTTTTCGATAAAGTCACAGTCGATCAATTCCATTGCCACTACCAATTGCTCCATGGTGGATTTAGGTGTTGAAATATCCTTACCTTCTGCCTCTGCTTCGTTGAGAAGAGCAGTAAGCTTTTCATAACGCTCCAACAATTGCTCTTTGGTGAAAGCTTTGTTATATGCATTATGTCTGTAGACAAGATCGAAGTAATAAGCTACCAAGTTGATTGTATTGAATGTGCCGTTTACTTCTACAACTCTATCATATACTTTTAAGGCGTCACCAAGTTTGGTTTTTTCTCCTCTATAGTATTGATAACCATAATAAGCTTTGTTTTCAATCCATTTACTCTCGTTGTCGAATTTCTCTTTTCTAAGATCAAAGATGGTCATCACTGAGTCTTGGTAGACTCTTTTTTGTGCAGCGTCAGTAACAGCTTGCGCTGCCCCGTTGTAGACGTTGACACCGTTAATGTATAGAGATTCATTTAGATCAGGAACATTGACCAGAAGCCAGTTGAGTGGCTTTGTAGCCTCTACAAACTGTTCTGATTTCATGTAATCTACATAGGCAGCATTGAGCTCCCTGGCCTTAGCCTCTGCTTGAGGGTCAGAAGGCCACTTCCAATTGTCTTGTGCATGAGCTATACCAGCAGCAGCAAGTGTCAGTATTCCGGCTAATACAATTTTAACTTTCATATGTGTATACTTTATTCGAAAACTCTTTTATAAAACCATGTATTGTCATTGAGTGAAAATCCCAAAGAGAAATTCACGTAATTTTCTCTAATCAGTCCATTCTCAATTGTTCCGCGGGTGCCAAGCTTCACAGCAAAGTTGGTGAGTGAAATGTTGTTCAATGGTAGAGATCCTCCAAAATTGATGCCAATATCCTTGACATTAGTTTGGTTAACTACATAAGGAGTCTGTTGATACTCTAGCCCGAATCTGTACGTAGTGCGCTTAAACAAATTATCCATTGCGAAGAATTCAGGTGTATATTGACCACCAAGACTGATCTTATAAGCGTCTCTAAGTTCACCCGAAGAACCATTAAAAGAACGATAACCACTAAATGCCTGATACTGACCTTCTAACCCAATGACGAATTTGTTGTTCTTTTCCCAGGAAATGCCATATCCAAACCTTCCCGGCACATAAACACTTCCTCTTACATTGTTGCTGATAAGGTCTCCATCTGCATTGGGGCTGCTAGCTTGGCCAAAATCTGCAACCTTAGCAAATTCTTTTCCATTAATATTTCCATATGCTTGATAAATGGCACCCATATGGATATTGGAACGGCTTCCTGCTTTGAAGAAATAATGAAGGCCGACTTTTCCGGCAATGTCTGCCACGGTGAATCTTTCATAATATTCTGAAGACACCCCTGTGGGCTGGCCTTCTTCATTGAGGAGAGAAAGCTGATTGGTCCGAATGGTAGAACCGAATAGGTAGGAACCGTGAATACCAAAACTTAAATTTTTCGCTATCAAAAAGGCAGTATTGATATAGGCTTCAGATATCCCACCCTCACCATCGATCTTATTGATTGAACTCAGGTTGGAATTGGCCACTTGCCCTCTTACAAGCAGGCTATAGTTGACACTTGTGATCTGATTGGTACCCATGCCTAAAGTAGCTTTTCCAGAGTTGATGGGCAGGGATAAAGCTACGTAAGAAAGACCTCCTCCATCCAAAACACCATTCTCTCCATTTGTGGAAGCATTGATTCTTTTGTAATTGAATGCTGACTGGAAATTGAAAATTGTATTTCTTGTTCCTAAAGCGGGGTTAATGTAGTTAGCTCCCCATCCTGTACCAAAGCTGATTCCCATACCCCCCATCGCTTGATTTTGGGTAAGACCTGAATTGTTGAACTCACCGATTCCCAATCCACTATATGTGGATGCACTGGATTGGGCCTTTGATTCGGATATTATGAAAAAGGTGCATATCACACCAAGAACTTGCAGTCTGTTTTTAATTGACATTGTACCTTAAAATTCTATTTAATCCGAATAGGACCAAATTGGGGATTACAAATATGTGGTCTTTTGTTAAGCTTTCAAAAAAAATTGAATCGCCCCCACAAATTATAACTTTCAAATCCTTGTATTGGTCCATATATGTGTTTATGAATTCTTTAATCTCAAAAAGCACACCATGATAAACGCCACTTTTCAAACAATTAACTGTATTGTCACCTACAAGTGGTGGTACCTCTCCAACCTCCAAAGACACCAAAGGAAGTCGGGCTGTTTGGGTATGCATCGCTCTAAAGCGCATATTGACTCCAGGTGAGATAGCCCCGCCAAAGTAACGGTCATACTCGTCCAGAACATCAAAGGTGATACAACTCCCCATATCTATTGCCAAAACCGGTCCTTGAGGAATTTTTTCTCTAGCTCCAATCACAGCAGCCTTTCTGTCTACACCTAGAGTATCTGGAGTGGCATACAGATTCTGAATAGGAACTGGAGTCTGCCTATTAAGATAAAGAAAAGGTAATCCCAATAGGGCATTCAGCTCCTCTTCACCATGAGAAACAGAACTGATTAAGATGTGATCAAATAATTGGCCCTTGACAAATAAATGAAGATCTTCCAAGGTGGCAAATTGCTGCTCATCCAGCAATACATCCTCCTTGAAACTTGCCGCTTTTATGCGGGTATTGCCAATATCTATTACCAAGTTATTCATTCACCTGACCAATATCCTTTATTTCATTTCCTTAAGGATCCCTTAGCATCAGCTAAAGTAGTCATTTATAAAACCTGCGCTATTTGATTAAATTAAATTTAACTTTATGGGCAAGTTTTTAACAAATTTTAACCCCATGCAAAACCAAGTATACCGCATGATTGGCTTAATGTCCGGAACCTCAGGAGATGGGTTGGACATAGCATACTGTGAATTCCAAAAGACAGACCAATGGCATTTTGAACTGGCAGCATGTGAAACCGTTCCCTTTCCTGACAAACTTCTGAAAAAACTAAAAAAAGCACATCTTTTAAGCGGTTTAAAACTCTCTCTACTCGATGTGAAATTTGGGAAATGGATGGGTACGCAGGTGAAAGAATTTGTGGAAAGGCATCAACTAAACCCAGATGCGGTAGCCTCTCATGGACATACCGTGTTCCATCAACCTAGCAAAGGACTCAGCTTGCAGATCGGCAATGGCTGGGCATTGCATCATGCATCCGGCCTACGCGTCATCAATGATTTCAGAATGGGAGATGTACAACTTGGAGGACAGGGTGCTCCTTTGGTTCCAATAGGAGATCGGTTGCTGTTTAGTGAATTTGACTATTGCATTAACCTTGGCGGAATTGCCAATATCAGCATGGAGCAGAACGGACAAAGAATAGCTTTTGACATTTGCCCATTCAACTTGCTGCTCAACCACTTCGCCGCCGCATGCGGAAAACCTTTCGATCAAAACGGTAAGCTTGCAAAAAAAGGAAAATTACTATCGGGTCAACTCAAAAAATTAAATGCCTTGCCATACTACCAAAAGGCAGGTGCTAAATCTCTGGGAAGAGAAGACCTTGAACCGTTTCTACACATCCTGGAGATGAGCGAAGAACATCAACCTGAGCATATCCTCCATACGCTTGTAGCCCATTACGTACAGCAGATTAAAGCTGTCATGACACCTAGAAAAGACAGGCCTACTGCTGTTTTGGTGACAGGTGGCGGTGCTTTCAACACTTATTTCATGGACCAATTCAAAGAAAATCTTGGCTCTGATTATATCTTATCTGAAGCGGACCACAAGCTGATCGGATTTAAAGAGGCTTTGATTTTTGCTTTTTTGGGGACATTAAGACTTGCTGGGCAAATCAATTGCTTGGCCACGGTCACCGGTGCTTCAAGAGACAGTATAGGTGGCACTGTATATGGGGTTTAGGCAAACAAGGTAGAGTTGGGAAAATCTTTCTACTTTTGCGCTTATAAACCCAAAAAGAGATGAAAGATTTACTCAAAAAATTTGAAAACAAGCAGCCTGAAATCGTCTTTGAATGGAGTGACAGTGAGTCAGAAGCCGAAGGTTGGGTAGTGATCAACTCTCTCCGCAACGGAGCCGCAGGAGGGGGCACCCGGATGAGAAAAGGGCTGGATAAACGAGAGGTAGAATCACTTGCCAAAACTATGGAAGTGAAATTTACCGTGTCAGGCCCTCCGATAGGTGGTGCCAAATCAGGTATCAACTTTGACCCTTCAGATCCAAGAAAAGATGAAGTTTTAAAACGCTGGTACAAGGCAGTCATGCCCTTGTTGAAAAGTTATTATGGTACCGGTGGAGATCTCAATGTGGATGAAATCCATCAAGTAATCCCAATCACTGAATCTTATGGCCTTTGGCATCCTCAGGAAGGCATAGTCAATGGACATTTTCATGCTACCGAACCTCAAAAGATCCGGAAAATCGGACAGTTGAGGCAAGGCGTTTCAAAAGTACTTGAAGATCCCCACTATACCCCCAATGGCCCAAAAAAATATACGGTGGCCGATATGATTACGGGATTTGGTGTAGCTGAGGCAGTTAAACATTATTACAACCTTTGGGGAGGACAGATCAGCGGTAAAAGAGCTGTCATTCAAGGTTGGGGAAATGTAGGTGCAGCTGCAGCTTGCTTTCTGGCCGTAGAGGGAGTAAAGATTGTAGGCATAATTGATAAAGCAGGTGGATTGATCAATGAGAAAGGATTTAGTCTTGATGAAATTCGTGACCTCTTTCTTCAGCGCAACGGAAATCAACTGCTTTCAGAGAAAATGGTCCCGTATGAAATCCTAAACGAACAGATCTGGAAGCTGCCCCACGAAATTTTCATTCCTGCAGCAGCATCAAGACTTGTCACTAAATCTCAAGTAGAAAGCATGGTAGCAAACGGCCTCGAAGTCATCTCT
>DAIPZN010000070.1:0-23418 GCA_036782195.1 Cyclobacteriaceae bacterium
ATTATAAAACGCATCTTTTATGAAATAAAAGAAATAAAAAAAAAAATATCAATGAATGCTTTAGTAGGTAAAAATAACCTAAATTAGCCAAGGTTATTTATGCTTGTCACCCATGGAATTTATAATTGACGCTCCACCCCTTTTGAAGGTGTTTTGGTTTATCGCCATGCCCGCTTCATTGATTTTTCTTATTCAATCTATTATGACATTTGTTGGCTTAGATGGCAGCGATGGCTTGCAAGCGGATTTTGAAAGTGATTTAGAAGTAGCCCAAGGTGGTTCTCATATTTTTACTTTAAGAAACCTCATTGCATTTTTATTAGGCTTTAGTTGGACTGGCATTTCCTTATTTGAATTCCTGGCAAACCCTGGGGTATTGATTGCCGCATCAGTTGCTGTAGGCTTGAGTTTTGTTTTGCTGTATTTCTACATAATAAAAAAACTTCAGCAACTGGCGGAAGACAACACCTTCGATATCAAACATGCCATTGGCAAAAGCGCAGAAGTTTATTTAATGATCCCTGCCCACACCTCAGGTAAAGGACTTGTTCAGGTAAGTGTCAATGGGACTTACAAAGAATTAAAGGCCATTACCAAAGGCTCAGCTATTCCATCAGGAAGTATTGTTAAAATCACAGACATAACATCTGACAACATCCTTTTAGTAGAATCTATCTGAATTTGCTTATGACTCCTATTTACATCATTGTCGTCGCGGTCATTGTATTTTTTGTGACTGTTGCATCCCTTGTATCACGTTATAAAAGATGTCCTTCTGACAAAATCCTAGTAGTATACGGACGTACAGGAGGCACATCTGCCAAGTGTATCCATGGTGGCGGTTCATTTATCTGGCCAGTAATTCAAGATTTTGCCTATCTCGATCTTAAACCTATTTCCATTGAGGCCAATTTGACAAATGCACTGAGTAGACAAAATATCAGGGTAGATGTGCCATGTAGGTTTACCATAGCCATATCCACAGATGCTGATAGCATGGGAAATGCTGCTGAAAGACTGTTGGGTCTTGCACCAGACCAAATTCAGGAACTTTCGAAGGATATCCTTTTTGGACAACTTCGTTTGGTCATCGCCACTATGACCATAGAAGAAATCAATTCTGACAGGGACAAGTTTTTGGATAATATTTCGAAAAACGTAGACACAGAACTTAAAAAGATCGGTTTGAAATTGATCAACGTCAACGTAACTGACATCAAAGATGAGTCAGGGTATATTGAGGCCCTTGGAAAAGAAGCCGCTGCTAAAGCTATAAATGAAGCGAAAATATCTGTAGCTGAGCAGGAAAAAATAGGAGAAACAGGCAAAGCTATAGCTGACAGGGAAAGAGATGTCCAAATTGCAGACACCCATAGAGACCGGGATGTTAAAATAGCTGTGACAAATAAATCCAGAGAAATCAGCATTGCAGAAGCATATAAAGATGAGTCTATTGGCAAAGCTGAAGCGGAAAGAGACACTAGAGTAAAAATTTCTGAAGCAAACGCATTGGCTGTAAAAGGAGAAAATGAGGCTAAAATTTCCATTGCGCAATCAGATGCATTGAGAAGAGAGAAAGAAGCTGAATCCTTGAGGATTGCTCTTGCAGCAGAAAAAGTACAATCTGCAAAAGCATTGGAAGAATCCTACCTTGCAGAACAAAAAGCAGAAGCTGCAAGATCTGAAAGAGAAAGGTCCACGCAATTTGCCAACATTGTAGTTCCTTCGGAAATAGCCAGACAAAAAGCCATCATTGAAGCCCAGGCAGAAGCCGAAAGAATCCGGGTGCAGGCAAAAGGTGAGGCTGATGCCATTTTTGCAAAAATGGATGCTGAAGCGAAAGGTTTGTACGAGATTTTGACCAAACAAGCGGAAGGATACAAACAAGTGGTGGATGCTGCAGGTGGGGACCCTAACAAAGCATTCCAGCTTTTGCTTATTGAAAAATTACCAGAGCTTGTCAAAACCCAAGTTGAGGCCGTCAAAAACATCAAAATCGATAAAGTTACTGTCTGGGATAGCGGTCAGTCACAAGGGGAAAATAATTCCACCGCCAATTTCGTTTCAGGATTAATGAAATCTGTACCTCCTCTAAATGATTTGTTTGAAATGGCGGGATTGAACCTGCCATCATACCTCAAAGGACCTGAATCTCAAAAAAATGATGATCAGCAAGCCCAAGAGCTAGGATAATCTCAAAATCAATGACTAGAAGCATGCATTAAAAATGCATATCTTTAAATTTGATTATGAAAAGAACATATTGCTTTACGCTTGACTTGATAAATGATCCTGAAAAAATTGCTGCCT
Source organism: Cyclobacteriaceae bacterium (assembly GCA_036782195.1). GTDB lineage: Bacteria > Bacteroidota > Bacteroidia > Cytophagales > Cyclobacteriaceae > DAIPZN01. The sequence goes on from DAIPZN010000070.1 coordinate 2,311, forward strand.
ATGAAGCGCACCACAGAGCCATTTGGCCGGAAGTAAAAGCTTCTATATTAGAAGCAGGAATTCTTAGCATGGATATTTATAGATGGCAAGACCGTTTGATGATGTTGATGGAAGTAGATGAAGGTTTTACATTTGAAAAAAAAACCGCCATTGATCTCAACAATCCAATTGTACAAAAATGGGAGAAGCTCATGTCAACTTTTCAAAAACCGCCAAAAGGTTATTCAGGAGAAGATAAATGGGTGAGGATGGATCAAATCTTTGAACTATAAGGAATTACTACCTTCATATCCTTAATTAATAATCAGTACGAACATATCTAACCGCTTTGGACAAGGAGGTTAGCAAGAAATTTGTTACTTTTGAATTAAACCCTTTTGCGATATTGCTGTGCCTTACAAAGAAAAAGAAATAGAGAAGAAATATTTCTCCATTGGAGAAGTTGCCGCAATTTTTAAAGTGGCTCCTTCACTGATCCGATATTGGGAGGGGGAATTTGACACGATCAGACCCAAAAAAGATAAAAAAGGAAATCGAAGATTTACCAAAGATGATATTGAAAAAATCCGGTATATCTATCATTTGGTCAAAATCAAAGGGTTCACCTTACAAGGAGCCCAAGAAGTCCTGAAAAAAGATGCGCATCAGGTGTATGACAAAGCCGCAATGGTAGACAGACTACATCAGATCAAAAAGTTTTTATTGGAAATCAGGGAATCCCTAAATGTCAAATCAGAACAGTGAACAACTTCTTTACGCTCTGGCGCTAAGCCAAATTCCTCAGATTGGACCATCGGCTTTCCGAAATATATTGGCTTACACTGGATCCTTACAGTCATTTTTCAAACTTCCCGCAGGCAAAGCCGCCAAAATCCCCAGAATTACCCCCAAACTGCTTCAGTATCGGTCTGAAATTAATGCTTATCTAAAGGAAGCTGAGCAAATCATCCACAAATGTGAAAAAGAAGACATTAGGATAATCTGTCTGGCAGATGTGGAATACCCTCACAGGTTAAAGTCTCTGGATGATTGCCCGATAATCATTTATGTCAAGGGAAATGTGAATCTCAATCCTGCCAGATCAGTTGGGGTGGTCGGTACAAGAAACGCCACCGAGTACGGTAAGACAATCACAAGAAAAATAATTGAAGATCTTGCTCCTTATCACCCGTCTATCATCAGTGGACTTGCTTATGGTATAGATATAGAAGCACATAGGTCAGCACTTCAACAGGATTTGCCTACCATTGGAGTTTTGGGAAGTGCAGTCAATCAAATTTATCCTTCTGCCCACAAAAACACCGCAGTTTCAATGCTGGAAAATGGAGGGTTGGTGAGTGAATACCTGCCTGGAAGCACCATGCATCCTATGAATTTCCCAAAAAGAAACAGAATAATTGCTGGCCTTTCAGATGCGCTAATCGTAGTGGAAGCAGCACAAAAAGGTGGTGCTTTGATCACTGCCGAAATCGCCTATAGCTATAATAAGGAAGTTTTCGCCGTGCCTGGCAACCTTCAGTCTGCTTTTAGTGAGGGATGTAACAACCTAATCAAGAGCATGAAAGCGGCAATCTACACAGGCCCTAAGGACCTTGAAGAAGTACTGTCTTGGTCCAAAACTAATGGTGAAGAGACATTGGAAACATTTATGGATTTAGAATCCAAATTCGATAGGGAAGAAATAGAAATCCTCAAATTGATGAAGCAACTTGGTGAAGTTGATATCGACCATCTTGCTTATAGTATACAGACTCCACTTTCTACCTTAGCCTCCAAACTTTTGAATCTAGAATTTGAAGGATATATCAGTGCTCTTCCAGGAAAGAAATATAAGTTGAAAAAGAAAGTATAAGCAAATAAAAAAACCCCGGTTGACGGGGTTTTTTTGTCATTTTATTATCTTCTACCTGGTCTGGGCATCATGTTGCCTAATGCTTTTTGTGCGCCTCCCATCTTATTCATCTGCTTCATCATTTTGCGCATGTCTCCAAATTGTTTCATCAGATTATTGACTTCTACAATTGTTCTTCCGCTACCATTGGCAATTCGTTTTTTCCTGTTACCATCGATAATGTCAGGGTTTTCTCTTTCTGAAGGCGTCATGCTTCGGATAATGGCTTCAATAGGTTTAAAAGAATCGTCATCTATATCAATCCCTTTCATTGCTTTACCCATTCCCGGAATCATGCCTACAAGATCTTTTATGTTACCCATCTTTTTGATCTGTTCCAACTGGGAAAGGAAATCATCAAAATTAAACTGGTTCTTCCTGATCTTCGCATTGATCCTCTTGGCTTCTTCTTCATCAAATGACTGCTGTGCTCTTTCAACCAAAGAGATCACATCACCCATGCCTAGAATCCTTTGTGCCATCCTGTCTGGATGGAACACATCCAGGTTTTCCATTTTTTCACCTGTAGAGATGAATTTGATAGGCTTATTTACAATGTGCCTAATGGAAATAGCAGCACCACCCCTGGTATCACCGTCCAATTTGGTCAGGACTACCCCATCAAAATTCAGACGCTCATCAAAAGTTTTGGCGGTATTGACAGCATCTTGACCAGTCATGGAATCGACTACAAATAATGTTTCCGATGGGTTCAAAGCTTTTTTAAGCTCTTCTATCTCTTTCATCATTTGTTCGTCTACTGCAAGACGACCGGCAGTATCTACTATGACTATTTTCTTGCCGTTTTTCTTGGCAAAATCGAGTGCGTTTTGGGCAATCTGAAGGGCGTTTTTGTTTTCCGGCTCCGCATAGACATCTACCCCAATCTGTTCACCTAAGACTTTTAATTGGTCAATAGCAGCTGGTCTATAAATATCACAGGCCACTAGCAAAACTTGTCTACCTTGCTTCTTAAGGTAACTGGCAAATTTTCCGGAAAAAGTAGTCTTACCAGATCCTTGAAGACCTGAAATCAAGATTATAGCAGGGTCACCCTTGATATTGATATCAGCTTTTGTCCCGCCCATCAACTTGGTCAGTTCCTCCTGTGTAATCTTTACCAATAACTGACCGGGAGAAACTGCAATCAATACATCCCTTCCAAGCGCCTGCTCTTTGATTGTATCTGTGACTTCCTTGGCAACTTTATAATTGACATCGGCATCAATGAGCGCACGACGGATTTCTTTGACCGTAGTTGCAACATTGATTTCGGTAATTTTACCTGTACCCTTAAGGGTTCTAAAAGCTCTATCTAATTTGGAACTGAGATTATCAAACATCTGTCAAATTCTAATTTTTGCAAAAATATAAAATAAATCCGTAAATGGCCCCGATCAGTTAGGAAATGCTGTTTCAGCTTTTCCATATTTCATCTGCATCCATGGAATGTAGGTTTCAAGTATTGTTTGTGAAACCAATCCTGTTTTGCCATATCTAAAGGTAATTTTTTTAATTTGCATCCCAACTTAAAAATGGATAAACACCGCATGAAGTTAAATTATAAAAAGGATGTAATCCCCCACTTGATCGGAATAGCGATTTTTTACCTGATTGTTTTATTTTATTTTTCACCTGCTGTGTTTGATGGCAAAATATTGTTTCAATATGACATCATTCAGTGGGAAGGAGGTGCTAAAGAAATCTTGGATCATCGCAAAGAAACAGGAAATCAAGCACTTTGGGCAGGAAGGTTGTTCGGCGGAATGCCTGCCTATCTCGTGAGTATGGAAATCCCTGGAGACATCACCAATCTCTTGACTAAAATCATCACACTTGGACTCCCCCATCCTGTCAATTCTTTATTTTTTGGTATGGTAGCGATGTATATCCTACTGCTGAGCTTTAAGGTGAGACCTGAATTCTCCATTGCTGGAGCCATTGCTTTTGCCTTCAATACCTTTCATGTCATCAGCTTGGATGCTGGACATAGTGCTAAAATCTGGGCCATTTGTCTTATCCCTTTGATTTTGGCAGGGATACATTTAACTATTCAGGGCAAACGGCTTTTAGGAGTCGCTCTATTTGCCTTTGGCATGATGCTCCAATTGAAATTCAATCACCTTCAGATTACCTACTATACTGCATTGATTGTACTTATTTATGGAATTGGACAATTGATCTCTTCATATAGAGCAAAGGCGCTTGTAAGTTTCGGCAAAGGAATCGTTTTTTTGGTGCTGGGGCTTACCCTTGCACTTGGCGCAAATTTGAGCAGGTTTCTTACAGTGCTAGAATACAGCACTTATTCCACAAGAGGATCCTCAAATATCCCCACTCAAGGTTCAGCTGATGAAGGTCTTGATAAGGCTTATGCATTTAATTGGTCTCAAGGGAAATTAGAAACACTCACTTTGCTTATTCCTTATCTTTATGGAGGAGCAAGTGTAGAACCTTTGCCCAAAGGTTCAAATTCCGAACAGGTGCTCACCCAAAACGGTGTGGAATATGCCCAAATCCAAGGCTTTATCAACAGGGCAAATACTTATTGGGGAGAGCAACCTGGGACAGGTGGGCCGATTTATGGTGGAGCCATCATGTTGTTCTTGTTTGTTGTAGGATTATTTTATGCTCCCAAAAAATATCGTGTAATTTTTTCAGCAATAACTTTATTGTCTATTATGCTTGCCTGGGGAAGTAACTTGCAATGGTTCAATTATACGCTTTTTGATTTGATGCCTGGGTACAACAAGTTCAGGGCTGTCACCATGGCTTTATGCATGACATTGTTTGCCATTCCGGTACTAGGAAGCTTAGGGCTGGAACATTTTTTCAGAAGTAATACAGCAAATCCTTTTCAAAAGAACATGTTGATCGCGCTTGGAAGTACAGCAGGTCTTGCGCTTCTCTTTGTGGTGTTTGCAGACATGTTTGGCTTCAGGGGTGCCGTAGATACAAATTTTCCAGATTGGTTGATTGATGCAATTAGAGAGGACCGGAAATCCATGCTAAGGAGTAGTGGGATCAAGGCTCTTATCTTTATCATTTTGGCTTTTGGATTTATCTGGGCTGCTGTAAAAAAACATATCAGTACCAAAGTAGTTGGTCTGGGGTTGGCAGTATTGCTGGTTGTAGATCTTTGGAGTATCAACAAGAGGTACCTTGACGATGATGACTTTCAGGAAAATCCTTCCCAACAATACTTTGCTCAGACTCCTGCTGATAAGGCCATTCTCCGTGACAAAGGATATTTTCGGGTGTTAAATCTGAAAGATCCATTTAACGAAGCTCGAACTAGTTATTATTTCAACAGCTTAGGTGGCTATCATGGTGCGAAAATGAAGCGCTATCAAGAATTGATTGAACAAGTATTGTATCCGGAAATCCAGTCATTTATTGAAAACGCACAGGAAGGCAACTTTACTTGGGAAGAGCTCAATGCCATCAATATGCTCAATACCAAATACCTGATAGCTGGACAAACTGAAAATGCAGTATTTGAAAATCCTGAGGCCAACGGACATGGCTGGTTCCCTTCAAATATTGTCGAGGTAAATGATAATTTACAGGAAATCAACGAGCTGAAATCCCTAAATACAAAAGTCAATGCTACAGTTAATGTTAAGGAGTTTGGAGAGGTAAAAAGCGGTTCTGGAAATGTACAGCTAGTCAAAAAAGAGGCAGATCAGCTCACCTATCAAGTTACTGCTGATGAGCCTGGTTTAGTGGTTTTTTCAGAAGTCCATTATCCTGAAGGATGGTTGACAGAGATCAATGGAGTAGAAGCCCCAATGATAAGAGTCAACTACCTATTAAGAGGTGTAGAAGTACCTGCAGGAGAATCTACAGTTTCCATGTCATTTAGACCGAAAAGTTATTACAGCTCAAAAAGTATTGTAGTTATCTTCCAATACCTAATCGTGGCTTTTGTCTGTTTCTCAATAGTCTTACCAGCGATCAAAAAAACATAAAATGACCAGAAAACCCAGGTTACTTCTGGTAACACCTTCATTCCAGACTTTTATCAAGCAGGACATGTTGCTGCTGATGGAAAGGTATGACTTGTCAGTGGACACTTATAACTGGCAAAAAAAAGAACTGGCACCATTGTTTCTGATACAGCAATTTTTCAATCTCTGGAAGCATATTTTCAATGTGGACCTTATTGTTGTCCAGTTTGGGGGCTATTGGTCTTTACTCCCAAGTTTAGCTGGACGGGTTTTTGGTGTTCCTGTATTTATCATATTACATGGAACAGATTGCGCCTCCATCCCAGATTTAAATTATGGAAGCCTTCGGATTCCGTTGTTGAGATGGTTTTGCAAAAACTCCTACGCAATGGCAAAAAAGCTCTTGCCGGTAAGTCATTCACTTGTGAAAACAACTAATGATTTTTACATCAGTGGCAAACAAATGGCAAATGGGTTCTTGCATCATTTTCCACATGTAGGTACGCCTTATGCAATTGTCCCAAATGGATTTGATTACACCTATTGGAAGCCAGATCCCTCTGTCAATCGTCAACCAGCTTCTTTTTTGGCAGTATTATCGAAAGAACAATATTTACTGAAAGGAGGAGATCTAATTGTTGAATTGGCAAAACGATTTCCTGAAAGCAGTTTTAAAATTGTTGGAATGGACAAACCAAATGTCCGGGACAGTTTCCCTCCCAATCTAACTTTTATTCCGAAAATCAGTCAGGATCAGCTTCGGATGTATTATCAAAAAACCACCTATTTTTTCCAGCTTTCCATTTTTGAAGGTTTTGGTTGTGCACTTTGTGAAGCCATGTTGTGTGGTTGTATTCCGATAGGAAGTAACGTCAATAACATTCCCCATATCATAGGAGACACAGGATACCTGCTATTCAAGCGGGACATCAATCTTTTAGAAAAACTTGTCCGTTCAATCTTAAATTCCCCTGACAACAGTTTAGGACAGGCCGCTCGTGAACGCATTAGAGATCATTTTTCATTGGCAGAAAGAAAGACCCTGCTGTTAAAAAACTTCAATATTTGACTTATGAACCTGCAAAAATCAGCTTCGGTTTTTACAAGGCACCTGTACAGGATACCTGGTGGATATTTTATTGTCCAAATCGTCAAACGTATGTTTTTTAATTCTCCGGAGACTACAACATGGCAAACTTTTGCTTTTAGAGGCATCAAGATGCGGGTAGACCTGTCTAAACAAATGGGAGCAGCGATCTTCTGGAGGGGGGCGCATGATTGGGCACCCATATTTGCTTTGGAAAAAGTGGTCAAATCAGGCGACATAGTGCTCGATATTGGAGCAAACCAAGGAGAGTACAGTCTTTGGGCAGCGAGGAAAACAGGGCAAAAAGGAAAAGTTTATGCATTTGAACCCCTAAAAAGCATGTATGACCAGTTGCTCCATAACATCAGTCTCAACCCAAAATATGCATCTGTAATCAACCCCATACAAATTGGTCTTTCTGATGAAGAAAACCGGCTTAATCTCTATTCGGGAAATTTGGAAAATGAAGGGGTAAACACATTGTTTCCTGACACAGATAGCACTATGCTGGAAACCATTCAGCTTAAAAAATTAGACGATATTGTTAAAGAGATCAAAATCGGTAAAATAGACGGAATCAAAATAGATGTCGAAGGAGCCGAATTCATGGTTTTAAAAGGAGGTTTTGAAACTATCAAAAAAAACATGCCTTATCTATTTATTGAAATTAACAAAGAAGCTTGCCGCAAAGCTGGTTATGAAGCAGCTGCCATTTTTGATCTTCTTACACCATTGGGCTATAAATTCAAATTGATTAGACTAAGAGGAGCTATGACTCCTTTGGACTTAGCCAAACTGCCTGAATTCTGCAACATATTTGCCTACAAACCTAGATGAAAGCAATTGCACGCCAAAGTCTCCTGACTACCCTATCTTCCTATATCGGAGTGGCAATAGGCTATGGGAATTTACTTTGGCTGCTCCCTTATGCCTTGCAACCAGATCAGATCGGGTTATTTAGAACGGTACAGGATATGGCCTTGCTTTTGGTCCCATTCGCCCAGCTAGGCATTGGTAACGGCATCACACGCTTTTACCCGAAGTTAAAAGACCATCAATTCCAGTTCTTTTCATTCAGTCTGATAATGAGCCTAATGGGCTTCACGTTAGTGATGCTCTTGTTTTGGGTTTTTAAAGATTGGCTTGTATTGGCCTTTTCCACAAATTCACCAGAGGTTCTTCAATTTTTCGGAGTAGTATTGCTTATTGCTTTTTTCTCAGTACTCAATAGCATTTTGGATGCGTTTTGCCGTTCTTTCCTTAAAATTGCTGTCCCAACATTTTTTAGAGAAGTCGTTCTAAGGCTTTTAGTGGCTTTACTTATAGCCATTTATCTTGGAAAATGGATTCATTTCGACCAGTTAATTTGGGGTTTGGCCGGAATTTATCTCTTTACACTTCTTGGGATGATCGTGTACATGATCAAAAATGGGATATTTCAGCTGAAATTTGACTTCACTTTCCCTAAAGGAATAATTAAGGATTTTTTAAAATATAGTTTGATCACCCTACTAGGGACTACTGGATCCATTTTGATCATGAAAATAGACAGTCTGATGGTGAGTTCTATGATCGGACTAGATGCAAATGCCATCTATACAATAGCATTTTCTATTGCTGTGGTTATTGAAATGCCGCGGAGAGCAGTCTCCCAGGTCGCCATGCCTATTGTATCTGAGCACTTTGCAAAAAATGAATTGGTAGCAATAAACAAACTATACAAGCAAATAGCTGTGCATCAGTCATTGATTTGTCTATTGCTCTTTTTGGGGATTTGGTCAAATATTGACAATCTATATCATTTTGTTCCCAACAGTGATGTTTATGAATCCGGCAAATGGGTGGTATTATTGATAGGATTAGGAAAAATGTCTGACATCCTTTTTTCCATCAATGGGGAGATTATTGTCTTTTCCAGATTTTACGTTTTCAACATCACGGCTACGTTGCTCATGAGTGTGGCGGTAGTGGTTTTCAATTTGTTTCTTATACCCACATATGGGATAGAGGGGGCCGCTGTAGCATCTCTTTTAGCGATGTTTCTTTACAATCTGATCAAGTATTGCTATTTGAAAATCAGGTTGCATTTCGACCCTTTTTCTTGGGATGTGGCAAAAATCATTGTTTTAGGAGTGATTACTTACCTGATACAGGACATGATTTTTAAGAATATGGAAACAGGATTAGTCAATCTTCTGCTTCGGTCACTGACAATCACGACGGTATATTTAGCAGGTGCAATTCTATTGAAGATCGCAAAAGAAGATCAGATGGGGATTTGGAAAAAAATAAAAGGGTTCAGGTCTTAGAGTGTTACAAACCTCTTTATAGACAAGATTTGAGCTGCCTTAAATCCGCAAACTTCCACTGTTAACCTGCTTTTTGAGCGAGGTCTCCTGATGAATCAGGAGATGAGGCCTGTTTTTGAAAAGGGCTTCACTCGGAATTGTTAATTAATTGTGAAGTTTGAACATGTCGGCGACCCGAACCCCTATTGCAAATATACGCAATGCATCTTTGATTCGTTCATGTTTAGAACATGCAAATTTGTCAGTGATCTGCTGACCAGCTGCATTGCCAAATATTTGGTGTCCCTTGTTCTAAATCAATTAAAAACCTTTTGAAAAAAAACCATGGGATTGGATTTTATTATGAAAAAATTTCTGCTTAATTGAAGTCTGTTAGAAATTTCATTGCTTAAATAATAATGCCCATTGCCCGAAATACCCGAATAAAAATTTGAAGAAAAGCATCATATCTGCTTTAAAGCAAAATAATATTTCCCCAATTTAAATTTTTCACGTTAAGAAACAGTAATTTCGCATTACGAAAAGGCTCTAAAAGAAATGTATCAGATTAAAAAAATCATTGTTTGTTTAGATCAAAGTGAACTCGATGAGACACTTGTTCGATTCGCATCCTTCATATCCAAAGTCAACCAAACCAAAAAAATCTATTTCACCAACGTCATCCGTAACCTCAACATTCCAAAAGAAGTTTTGGATGAATTCCCTCATCTTGTAGACAACATGGTAGAAGAGAGGAAAGTACAGATGAAAAAAGTGGTAGAAGACCATTTTGGTCCTAAAGGAGATGTTGAGTTTTCTTTTGTCGTTAAAGACGGTCAGCTTTCCAAAAAAATCCTGAAACTTGCTCATGAAAAATCCGCCGATATGATTATTGTAGGCAGGAAGGTTGAGCTACCCGGAACAGGTGTGGTTTCCCAACGTTTGGCAAGGAGGGCAAGTTGTTCGCTTTTGATCATACCGGAAAAGTCTAGCCCCAAAATTGAAAGGCTTCTGGTACCCAGTGATTTTTCGGATTATTCCAAAGATGCCATGGAAGAAGCCATCATGATCGTGGAGAAATTTGGAGGTAAGGCTGAGATTGTTTGCCAGAATGTGTTCAGTGTTCCTTCCGGATACCACTTTACTGGTAAAAGCTACGAAGAGTTTAGCTCTATCATGCTTACTCATGCTGAAATCAACTTTAAAAAATTTATTCGAAAAATAGATACCAAGGGGGTTAAAATCACCCCTGTGTATACCAAAGATGACGACGACGATCCGGTTGAAGAAATTTTGGCAAAAGCGATAGAAATTGATGCTGACAGCATCATTATAGGTGCAAAAGGCAGAACTGCTGCCACAGCTCTATTCATTGGCAGCATGGCAGAGCGGCTAATTCAATTCAATGATCAGTTTCCGCTTTTAGTGACAAGACCGAAAGGTAAGAATGCCGGGATATTAGATTATATTCTTGAAATATAAACCTCCACAATACCAACAGGATTCCAAACTGTTGGTATTTTTTTTAAAATTAAACTTTTGCCCATTCTTCTTGTCTAATTCCCGATGATGTCATTGAGCGATTTAGAGCTATTAAAGTTGATCCAAGATCCAAAGACAAAAGAAAAGGGATATAGGCTATTAATAGAAATGTACCAAAGGAGAGTGTATGGAGTCATCAGAAAGATGGTGATTGTACACGAAGACGCTGATGATCTCACCCAAAATACATTCATAAAAGCTATCCGAAACCTATCCTCTTTCAACGGAAATAGCTCCTTATTTACCTGGTTGTACAGAATTGCAACTAACGAGAGTCTTAATTTTCTTGAAAAAAAGAAAAAAAGGTATTTTTTTTCCTTAGATGATCATCACGACACCTTACTGGATTATTTGGACACTTCTGTTTATATCAGTGGAGAAGAAATTGATAGAAGACTTCAAAAATCCTTATTGAAGCTTCCTGAAAAACAAAGACTGGTTTTCAATTTGAGGTATTTTGAGGATTTACCTTATGAAGAAATCAGTAAAATTACTGACACATCTGTAGGTGCCCTAAAAGCAAGCTATCATCATGCTGTCAAAAAAATTGAAAATGAACTCAAGATAGACTAAACCTATTGGGGCAAGCACTGTCTAAACCATAAGCGCATGAAAGATCTGAACAGACATAACATATTTAAGACACCGGAAGAATACTTTGAAGAACTTCCTGATAAGATTCTTACCAGAGTCGAACATGAAAAGACCGTAAGGTTTAATGCCATAAGCAAAGTCGCAGCGGCAATAGCTGCTTTATTGCTCGTAGGGTCTGTTTTCATTTATTTCTCTCCAAGAGAATCAGATAATCCTTATTTGCAGGCGAATCTTCACGAGGAAATCGACATGTATATCAATTCCGGATTTTGGCAAGCAGAGGACATTCTTTCTTTAGCCGAGAATCCTGATCTCATCTTAGATGCGATAATTCTTGAAGAATGGGGTATTGTAAATGAAAATCATAATTCAGATGAAGATGAATGGTGGTTTTAAAGAAATTAACATGGAAAATAGACTATTAGGACTAACCCTCTTGTTTGTATTTACACTGATGGGAGTAGCCAATGCACAACGTCCACAATCTTTTGATAAAGAAAAGTTAGAAGCAGCCAGGGTGGCTTTTATCACTAACAGACTTGACCTCAAACCTGAACAAGCAGAAAAATTCTGGCCCTTGTTTAATCAGTTTAATGAGAGCAGAAATCAACTTATGGGTGAGATCAGTACTATCAACAGAAATTCAGTTGGAGAAACGAATGAATCAAAGGCGAAGGAAATGATCAAAGAAAGGCTGGTTCTTCAGCAGAAGCTTTTGGATTTGGAAAAAGATTTCATGGATAACATCACCAAAGTAATTCAGCCGAGCCAGGCACTTAAATTAGGTGGTGTAAATAGGGAATTCACTAAACAAGTATACAGGATGCAGCAAAACAGAGGAAACAACTAAAAGACAATCAATATATAATGAAAAAGCCTCCGGAAATTTTTGGAGGCTTTTTCGGTTTTACTTTTTAAGAAGATCTCTAATCTCTTCCAAGAGCACTTCAGACTTGGTTGGCGCTGGTGGAGCAGCAGGGGCTGCTTCTTCTTTTTTCTTAAAAGAATTCATTGCCTTGATTGCCATAAAAATGACAAAAGCAATAATTAAAAAATCCACAACATTTTGAATGAAGTTACCATAGCTTAATACCACAGCTGCCATTTCTTCACCCGATTCTGCGACATATGCTTCACGAAGCGTCACGCTTAAATCTTTAAAATCAACGCCCCCCAAAAGTACCCCTAAAGGAGGCATAATGATGTCATTGACAAATGAAGAAACAATTTTACCAAATGCCCCACCTATTATGACAGCTACGGCAAGGTCCACAACATTACCTTTCACGGCAAACTCTTTAAATTCTTTTAAAAGGCTCATAGTTTTGATTTTGGTTAAAATTAACTAGAAATAGATGATTTTTATGCGAAATATCCCGCTTGGTGATTTAAGCATAAAAATAGTTCTATTTACGTTTTATCTAAATTTTTCTTTGGTTTTTTTTCCGTAGGCATTTATTTCTTTACGCTATTCAACCTTAATCCAAACATCAGGAATTCCCCATTTTTTTATACCTTTACAGGCCAAACCTATTTATGTTACCTATGAAAATTGCCTTGATTGCCCATGATGGAAAGAAAGCAGATATGGTGCACTTTCTGAGCGGCTTCAAAGAACAGCTTCATCATGCCAATATAGAATTAGTAGCAACTGGTACCACAGGCAGCCATATTGAAAGGGCAGGCTTCAAAGTTCAAAAACTCAAATCAGGACCATTAGGGGGAGATGCGCAGATCGCAGCAATGGTTGCTACACAGGAGCTTGATATGGTTATATTTTTTAGAGATCCTTTGGGCAAACATCCCCACGAACCTGATGTGCAAATGCTAATGCGGCTTTGTGATGTCTACAATGTTCCTTTGGCTACAAACCTCGCTTCTGCAGGTATGATGTTTAATCAACTAACCACAAACCTATAATGGAACCCAAACTAATAAAAAGAATCGGAGTACTTACTTCTGGGGGTGATGCCCCAGGCATGAACGCAGCCATTCGGGCTGCAGTCAGGGCAGGATTTTATTATAACCTTGAAATGTTTGGCATTTACAGAGGTTATGAAGGAATGATCCAAAACGACATCAAAAAACTAGATTCAAAAAATATAACCCATGTACTTGAGCGAGGCGGCACATTTCTTAAATCTGCCAGAAGCGCTGAGTTCAGAACGGTAGAAGGAAGAAAAAAGGCCTACGAAAATCTAAAAAAACACGGAATTGATGCTTTGGTTGTAATAGGTGGTGACGGTTCACTTACAGGTGCCCATCTGTTTTTCCAGGAATATGGAGTACCGGCAATAGGTATCCCAGGTACGATTGACAACGATTTGGCAGGAACAGATCTCACTGTTGGCTTTGACACCGCTTGTAATACCGCTATAGAAGCTATAGACAAAATCAGAGATACTGCTACCTCACATGACAGATTGTTTTTTGTAGAAGTAATGGGTAGAGATGCTGGGTTTATCGCCATCAACGCAGGAATCGGAAGTGCTGCAGCAGCCATATTGATACCGGAAAAGAAAATGCCTATTGAAAGGCTCGTTGAAAGGTTGAAGGCAAGGACTAAAGCGATGAAGCAGTCCAATATTGTTATTGTAGCTGAAGGTGGAAAAAGCGGTGGTGCAGCTGAAATTGCAGAAATGATCAAAAAGCAACTTCCATACTATGATATCAAGGTGACTATCCTGGGCCACTTGCAGCGGGGCGGGGCACCTTCTTCTTATGACAGAGTCTTAGCAAGTAAACTTGGAGTGGCAGCAGTTGAGGGACTCATGCAGGGCAAATATGATGTAATGGCCGGTGTGATCAATAACAAGATTGTGTATACCCCTATTGCCAAAGCTATAGTTGGAGACAAAGAACTTGATGAAGAAGATTTCAGAATTGCCAAAATCCTATCTACTTAAAAGATAAGCAGACATAAAAAAACCGGGCGCATCAGTGCGATATGCCCGGTTTTTTTATGCCCTTAGCTAAAGCCTACTTTGAAAGTATCACAGAAGAATATGCTCCCAAAGTCAGTTGGCCATTCTCGAGATTGACTTGCCCATAGCTGTATACAATCTCCTCGAAATTTTCTGCAACTGTAATGGTTTGGCTCAAATCACTAAGGTTATGGACCACAAACAAGTTCTGCTTACTGTGATTCCTGTGATATGCCATAATTGGAGTTGGGTATTCCTGGTCTGGTAGGACTAGGCTTCCCAGAGCCAAAGCACTGTTTACATTTCTCAGTCTGATCACTTCTTTATAATGGTTGAAAAAGCTCGTCGTCATTGATTTTTGGATAGCCAAGGGAGTCACAGTTTCATCAATGCTATATTCCGGCTCAATCCAGGTAACCCTTCCTTTATCATTCAGTTTGATATCCCACAAAAATGGCTCTCTGATATGTTCATCCGGCTTTTTCCCTAACATCCCAATTTCCTCCCCATAATAAAGATAAGGTGCGCCTGGCATGGACATTAAAATCACAATTGCTTGTTTAAGTTTCTTTGGATTTTCACTTAAGGAATTAAGCAGTCTAGGCTGATCATGGTTGGAAGAAAACGTAGCATCTATAAAATCATCTGTGATGGCTTGGTAGTAATCGAGGGTCTCCTTTTGCTTCTTGGCCAAAAGCATACCATCCTCTTTCTCATATGCCTCTATAAGCGTATAATGAAAGTCAAAATTGAACAATGTAGGCAAACCTGGAAGAAAAGGGGCTACAACTTCTTTTTTGTCATACACTTCACCAACCAAATAAACGTCTGGTTTGATAGCGGTCATTTTTTCTCTGAATTCTTTCCAAAATGCGTGGTTGTCGATAGCCCGATCATCAGGAAAAATATGCTTGGCAGCATCTAGCCTAAAACCATCCACACCAACTTCCTCCAGCCAGAATCTCCCTATTTCGTAAATCTCTTCTCTAACTTTAGGATTATCGAAATTGAGATCAGGCATGTTTCCTACAAAAAAACCATAGTAAAAATCCTCACCGATTCCTGGATCATGCCACTGTCTGATGTTATCACTGTCAAGGGTGATTTTCTTTTTATTGATGAATTCTGCTATAGTATCTTTTTGAGCCCATACATAATAATCACGATATGGATTTTCCCTGCCTTTTTTGGCTTCTAAAAACCAAGGATGGTCACTACTGGTGTGATTGATGATGAGATCAATGACAATTTTAATATCTTTTTGGTGCGCTTCTTTGATCAGATTTTTAAAATCCTGCATCGTACCATAATCAGGATGGATATCTTTATAATCTACCACATCATATTTGTGGTAACTGGGTGAAGGCATTATGGGCATAAACCAAATAGCATTGGCTCCGAGTTCTGCTACGTGGTCCAATTTGCGGATTACGCCATTGATGTCCCCTATTCCATCACCATCAGAATCATAGAAGGACTGTATAAATATTTCGTAAGTGATGCCAGCATGAGGCCAATGGTTTTCTACTTCATGGTCAAGCTGACTGGTGCAAGCTAAGGAGGCTATCAAAACAGAAAGGATAATTTGGGAATATATCTTTTTCATATTGGGTGGATTAAATGGAAAAAGTCACTTTACAGTGACTTTTTCACAATTCAGAAAGTCTAAAATCAGTTTCTATTAGTAGCATTGAGCATCTCAAACGCCAACTCTAATCTTTTCACCAAATTCTCCTCTCCCTTTCTCAACCATACTCTTGGATCATAATATTTCTTGTTAGGACTTTCCGGTCCTTCCGGATTCCCTAACTGGCCTTGAAGGTATCCTTCATTTTTCTGATAGTAGTTTTTGACACCTTCCCAGAATGCCCATTGCATATCGGTATCAATATTCATTTTAATCGAACCATAAGTATTCGCTTCTCTGATTTCTTCAACAGTAGAACCTGATCCACCATGGAATACAAAAAACAATGGCTTACCCGTTGTTCCGTATTTCTGATTGATATAATCCTGTGAATTTTTCAAGATGATAGGCTTAAGGCTGACATTACCAGGCTTATACACTCCATGCACATTACCAAATGCCGCAGCTATGGTGAACAACTCACCAACTTGTTTGAGATGTTCGTAGGCATATGCTACATCTTCAGGTTGGGTATAGAGTTTAGAGCTATCGACATCAGTATTGTCTACCCCGTCTTCCTCTCCTCCTGTGACGCCCAATTCAATTTCTATAGCCATTTCAAGTTTGTGGAACTCTTTGAAATAAGCTACTGATGTTTCTATGTTTTCTTCGACAGATTCTTCTGAAAGATCGAGCATGTGAGAACTATAAAGCGGCCTCTTATAGGCTTCATAATATGCTTTACCTTCTGCTAACAGACCGTCAATCCAAGGAAGGAGCTTTTTAGCAGCATGATCAGTGTGCAACACAACTGGAACACCATAAGCTTCAGCCATTTTGTGTACATGCAATGCACCTGAAATACCACCTGCAATACTGGCCTTTTGATTTTCATTGCTCAATCCTTTTCCGGCAAAAAACTGTGCTCCTCCATTTGAAAATTGGATAATCACTGGGCTGTTCACTTTTTTAGCCGTTTCTAGTACTGCATTTACGGTGCTTGTGTTGATGACGTTCACTGCAGGTAATGCAAACTCATTTTCTTTTGCATAAGACAAAAGATCCTTGAGTTCCTCACCATATTTTACTCCTGGTTTGAATTTCATGATGTTGTTTAAATAGGTTGTTTTTATTGTTTTACAAACCGCTTCCTGTGGATTTGGCGGTTATCATTGATCTCAAAGATATAAAGACCCGCCTTAATATCCTTTACATCTAACTGTAAATTATTATCTCCCCCTTGTACTTCACCTTCTTTTACTACCAAACCTGAGCTAGAAATTACCCTGAATGTAAAAGTATTAAGGTGCTCTGGAAGCTGAACTTTAAGCAAATGTGCTGTTGGCACAGGAAATAATTTGATATCTTGATTGGTCTGGCCGGGTTCAATACTGGTGATCAGATCCTCCATCAAAAATGTACCCTCGGGTTTGGGCAGCTTTTGATTGGTAAACAACCTGAACTCGTTGGCTCGCAATCTGCTCACCAATACTCCGTTGGTAACCTGGATTTCCTCACCTGTGAAATAGTTGTACCAAGTACCCGATGCAGGAAACAATAGATTGGTATTATTGGCATCTGTCAAACCAAAATTACCAAAAAGCACTGCCTCGAATCCAGGTGACTTGAGCCTTATCGATTTGATTTGCTGACTAAGTGACAGAATGGCCTCAGGATCATTAACGAATCCAGCTGTTTTTCTAAAAGAAATCATTGCCTGATAAAGCTTCCAAAGCCTCAGCCTTTCTGGATTATCCAGATAGTTCCAACGTGTAGGCTTGATGCCTAACCGATCATTGTTCAGTTCCAAATCATAACCGAATTCCTCAAACTGCCACAACATCTTTGGTCCCGGGATTGCGAAAAAGAAAGCCGCAAGAAGCTGATTTCTATTTACGGCATTTTTGAGTTGCCTGATATTAAGTGGTGATGTGGTGCCGAAAGTAAGTGATTCCCACATCGTTCTTTCTTCATCATGGCTTTCCATATAGGAGACGAGGGTATTTTTGGACCATCCTCTTGTTTTGTAATAGGCCCAATCAAAGTTTCTGGAATTGCCTTTGGCCATTTCCCTGAAGTCATGATTGATATTTCCCCAAAACATCAATCCATAATCAGCCAGCTCCCTTTCTTCAGAATTGTCGGCAAAATGCTCTAAGATTACATAGGCATCAGGATGGTTTTTTTTGATCCCATCAAAGATCCTTTTCCAAATGGCAATACGGGATTCATCTCTCTGACTCCAAAGTCCAACATTGTCCCCGGAATTTACTTGAGTAAAACCTTTACTTAAATCAAACCTGAATCCGTCAATTTTGTATTCTTGGAGCCAATAGTTGTTTACAGAGTCAACAAAAGCACTTGTATAGGTACTCTCATGGTTGAAATCATACCCCACGTTGAAGGGATGTTTAGCCTGTCGGTTGAACCATGGATTTTCAGAAGTGGGTGCACCATAATCACCATCATTATATAGTCTTACCATTGGGTTTTGGCCAAAGGCATGATTGAGTACCATGTCGAGGATGATGACCATGTTTCTTTTATGGGCTTCATCAATCAATTCTTTAAGATGATTCTTAGGCCCATAAAATTTGTCAACAGCGAAAAAGAAAGAGGGATTATACCCCCATGAGAGATTTCCTTCAAACTCCTGAACTGGCATCAATTCGATGGCATTTATTCCTAGATCTTTAAGATAATCCAATCGCTCCGTCACTGCTTTAAAAGTTCTTTTATCATCAAAATCCCTAACAAGCAGTTCATAAATTACGAGATCTTCAACTTTCGGCTTATTGTAATCAACATACTTCCAATCATATTGGGGTTGGGCCGTCTGGAGATAACTAGCCTGAAAAGATGTTTTGTCAGAAGGAAAAGGCTTCAATCCAGGGTATCTGTTCTGCTGTATGATCTCGGCATCATGAAAAGGGTCAGAAACTTTTTCTGAATAAGGGTCTCCTATTCGGATCTGCCCGTCTACCAAATATTGAAAAATATATTCTTCCCGAGGCGTAAGTCCTTGGATATTCAACCAAAACAATTCACCATCTGGAGTGATGTTCATTTGGTACTCAGGCTTGATCTCCCAATTGTTAAAATCCCCAATAACATATACATTCTTTTTCCCTGGTGCTTCCAATACAAGACATACTTCAGTTTCAGAGAGGTAATTGATCCCTTTTAAAATCCCGGACGGTAAAGGTAGTTTTGAACTTGGAGGTACAACATTGATCAGCAATTCCCGATTGGCTTCTTCAGTACCTTTTGTAGCAGATCCCAGTATCACATTCGAACCCGGGACGGTAGCTTGAAAATTAAATTCCAGCGCAGTTGCCTGTAATGCCGATGCTACTTGGTTCCCATTGACGCTTAAGGTTAGGTCCGCAGTTTCGGAAGATAACATGGATACAGTTTGGCTCTCTCCTACTGCCAACATCAGTAGGTCTGTGGTCGGACTGGTGAAAATCACCTGAAAACCCTGACTGAGGTCTACAAAAATATCTTGATTGGTATCAGATTTACCCTCCTTCGTTCCATCTGCATTTCGAAACACCATCCCCAACCTATAAATTGTCTGTGTACCAGAAGGTTTAAACAGATCATCAGGAGTTAGCTCCCATTCCCAAAGATCCTGTTGACCAGAAACTTTGGTCATTTTTGCAGCTGTATTGACAGTCCCCCAGCTGAAAGGTACTATCCCCCAAACTGTAGAGGTAGGCCCTGCAACTACAGCTCCTATATGGATATAAACTGCATCTACTCCGATAAGACCGGTAGTACCCTTACTCGCATCGTAGGTGATTTTGATTTTTTGGTTGGACCGAGGAAAAGTGGGGTCTGTAGAAACTTGTGCAATAGACCGAAAAGTGACGAATAAAAACAGAAAAAACAGTATCCTCAGGCTCATATGGGTTTGTATTATTGTGTGAAAGGGTAAAAGGCTGTCACTTCTTATGGCAGATTAGATCTTCTGATCTACCCAACACCATTGAAAGTGACAGCCTTTTAAAATCAGTTATTGCAATATCATCAAGTACCTACCATCAAGTGAGTTGAACCAGATTTTGTAGCTGCCGGCTTCTACTGGAATATTTGGACCATCTTGGGTTCCCTTACCAGCTAAAGCTGTATTGGCACCCCAATTGACAGTCCAGGCATTGTTTGCTCTAAATTTCATTTCACCATTTACCAAGGTAGCTGTGATTGTCCAGATATGCTTATCGAATGTAGATTTTGTCATAGCAGTGCTTGCGTCCCATCCGCCGGGAGTAGCGTTTCCAACTATCCCTACTGTAGGATAATCTACTGCAGCGTTACCCGTAAATGGCTCAAGTGTAAAAGTATTGCTTTCCAAATTGGCTGAAAAAGTATAATAACCTGCTGTAGCCACTTGAAATTCACCCGGATCATTTCCACCACCTGGATTTACTGCCAAAGCATTTCCTCCATTGGTACCCCATTGTGGTTGCCAAGCTCCCAACACTTCCAACAATTTAAACTGACCAGCAGCAAAATAGCCAGTGTAAGCATATTTGTTTGGGTCAGCAGGATCTCTGAATATAGGGGTATTATTTCCGTTGTTGTTCCAACCCACACTAGTTGCAGAACCTACCAAGAAGAGATGACGAAAAGGAATAGCATCAAGATAGGTATTGACGGTAATTGTGGCTGTGGCTCCTAGCAATGGCGACATTGATCTGGCAGGTACTGCCCGTACTCTAAATTCCATAGGTCCACTTTCCCCTGGCACAATACCCTTTGCAATCGCCTTGGCATTGATTTCAGAAATTAATACTTCCAAAGTGGTCACTGAAGCAGTAGCCAAATCTGCCGCATTAGCAAAACCATTTCCAGGTCTATCCATTTGGAGCGTGTAAGTGACTGCAGTGCTTACGCCAAAATCAGCAGGTGAAACATTGAATACTAACTTCTCTTCTGCATCTGCTTTGTTTAAAGTAATGGAACTTGGAGGTGATACAAGATTGGATCCATTTTGGAGAATAATTCTTGGCTGCTCCATGCTTTGACAGGAGAACAATAGCACAGCAACCAAAACCAGGTTCATGAGCAAATTTGTAATTTTTTTCATAATTAGGGTAACTAAGGGTTAATATTGTTTAAATTAAATTTCTCCAAAGTATAATTCAATTATGAGATGATTTGTAACGTTTTCTATAAGCCGTTATTTATACTATGGAACTA
>DAIPZN010000071.1:0-23286 GCA_036782195.1 Cyclobacteriaceae bacterium
AAACAGACTTGGGATTTGCTGCTCGAAGATTAAAAACCTACAGATGATAAAGTTACAGATTATAAGACTGGCCTGTGTAATTGGGATCCTTGTTTTGCAAGGAGTTAATCAGGTATGCATGGGCCAGAAAAATCTTGACATTACCGAGCACGGAGCCATTGGTAATGGCCTAACTGACAATACTGAAACCTTAGCTGCGATCATGCAAGAAGCCCAGGCTGGGGATACCATATATGTTCCTAAAGGCCAATTCGTGCTCAAAACATTGCGACTTAAGTCAGGAGTCCATATTTCCGGACCAGGACTGCTGATCCAACGCCTTGAAAAAACCGAAGAATATACCAACGCCAAGCAAAACAGTTCGGCACCGCTTTTACATGGTAACAAGGTGAATGACATTTACATTTCTGTGCATAGTTTATCCCAACACGAAGGCATAGGCCTGATTGAATGCCGAAACATCCGCATTGACAATTCCATACTTCAGGGAGATTCTACAAAGCTACGTTCTTTTTCAGGTATTCTTCTTTTCAATAGCCACAACATCCACATCAGTCACACAGAAATAAGTCATTTCGGCACAGCACGTAAATGACCAAAATCTTATCAACCTGGAACCGGAATAAGGATTTTGTCCAGTAACGGGGTAAAAATCTCAGATGCAAATATCCATAGAAATGGGGAAAATGGTGTCTTTATGCATGGAAGTAGGAACGTGGAGATCAATAGGAGCTACTTCAGACACAATGGAATGAGCGGAATCCAAGTGGCTTTTGGATCCACAGGAATAGAGAAAAACTTTAAGTTCAGCGACAACACCATGGAATACAATGCTGCTGATGCCATTGACATCAACAACAGATCTCCAAAAACTGCGCTTGACATCAACTGCTATATCCTCAACAATACCAGCTTACAAAACGGATTTGTGCAAGGAGAGTCTACACCAGATGGTTCAGGTATAGCGACGCTAATTAATGTCTCCGGTGTCACGATGCGTGACAATACAGCACGTAAAAACAACCGACCTGCACTATACCTGGAAAGTTGTGGCCAAATTAAGGCTGTAGGCAACCAAGCCGACAATCAGATGGAAATTACAAAAGCGCTTGAAGACCTGTATCTTCATGGCAATACATTTGGCAACATTACCTTCATTGCCGATGTCAAAGCTAAGAAAATCAAGCTTGAGGAAAACAATATCAACAACTTACACCTTCCTAATGGCATAACGATTGATTCCCTCATTTTGACCAGAAATCAGATCCGAAATGCTGCATTAAATTTTAACCTAACAGGCAATGTTATTTTAAAAGAGAATAAAATCAGAAGTCAGGCAGAAAATGTAGCAGTCTGGATTGTACAAGGAACGAGCTTTTTACTTGAAAAAAACGAAATCGAAAGTATTAAATCCACTGCTGTTTTTGTTAGGAAAATGGCTACTGAGGTACAGTTACTGCACAACCAAATAAGGTCAGCTGACTCTTGTATTACTGAAGATGGAAGCAAAAACCTATTGGTAAAAGGCAACAGCCTAACATCACTTTCTGGAGGAAAAACAAGGCACACCTTGTTCAGCACCAATCCACAAGGGCTTCAACTCATCAACAATGAGCATACAGGAGTGTGGTGGAGACCGGCACTTGTTCTAAAAGGTGAAGGAGATGCTACAGTAACCGGTGAAAAAATTCTGGTAGGCAAACAAAAATACGGAAAGGTTAAAGTGACCCAATCCGCGCAATAGCAATTCATCATGAATATTCATCTTTTTATCCCCACCTTGAATGCAGGAGCCCTCTGGCCTGAGGTTGTGGCAGGAATACGCATGCAAAAGACCAATATTGACCGGGTAATTATCATAGACTCAGGTTCTAATGACCATACTTTGGATCCTAAGTGGGTTGATGGTTTTGAGCAAATCCATATAGACAAAAAAGATTTTGATCATGGCGGTACCAGACAAATGGCTGTTGAAAATTTTCCAGATGCAGATGTATATGTTTTTCTCACTCAAGATGCGATTTTGGCTGATGAACACGCCATTGGAAATCTTTTACAGGCATTGAACTCAGACACTAGCATTGGAATGGCATATGGCAGGCAACTTCCTCATCATGGATCCAAAGTTTTAGAAGCTCATGCCAGACTGTTTAATTATCCCGCTCAGAGTAAGGTGAGAAGTTTAGAAGACGCTCCGATTTATGGCATCAAAACCATCTCCTGTTCCAATTCCTTTGCCGCCTATAAACGCCAAGCCTTCGAGGAAGCTGGTGGATTTCCCAGCGGTTCAATCCTTGGAGAGGATGTCATCATTGCCGGCAATATGCTTCTTAAGGGTTGGAAAATGGCCTATGCTGCTGATGCAGCTGTAAGGCATTCCCATGACTATACCATCAAGGAGGAATTTAAGAGGTACTTTGACATTGGCGTTTTCCATTCTGACAACAGCTGGATTTTTGATCATTTTGGACGGGCTGAAGGTGAAGGAATGAAATACTTAAAATCCGAGCTCGCGTATGTGATGAAGCATCGAAAAAGCATTTTACCAAAATCTGTTTTTTCCCTCATCGGCAAATATCTGGGATATAGACTTGGCCTCTATTACAAAAAACTTCCAGCCAAATTCAACAGGCACATTTCCATGCACCGACATCACTGGAACGGTTGAATATTTCACTTTTCAATTCCCCATTTGGGGTACTCATATTGCATCCCCAGAATGGGGAAATTTTCTACACCTTTTATTAAAATTCCCATAAATAGGCTCAATAGGGGCCGTTTTGGCCAACTTTATTCTTGGCACTAGAGTTGGATTTAGGGTAGCAACACAAAGCTTTTTCATATTTAAAAAAGGAAACCATGACTAACAATAATCAACAACAGGAATTTATTTATAACAAAGGATATGAACAGTCCTCTCTTGTACCGAGTATATTTTCATTCACTGATCTGATTCTTCTTGGAGGACAGGTCACAGAAAGAAAAAAGGATGAAATAGATGCTCCTACCAAATTGGTAAAAAGAGTTTTCGACATAGTCTTTTCTCTTACTGTGATATTACTTGGGTTACCGGTGTATTTAGCTTTGATGGCAATCACAAAGCTGACTTCTGAAGGTCCGGTTTTTTACAAGCAGGAGAGAATAGGTGAAGATGGAAAGCCTTTTTCTATCATCAAATTTAGAAGTATGCGCGTAGATGCTGAAAAATCCGGTCCGCAGACCACTACCGACAATGACCCAAGGATCACCAAATGGGGTAACTTCATGAGAAAAACCCACCTGGATGAGATCCCTCAGTTTTTCAACGTATTGAAAGGAGACATGTCAATCGTTGGTCCTAGACCAGAAAGGGCTCATTTTATTGAACAAATTCAGGCTGTAGCCCCTAGCTATAGAAAGTTACAAGCTGTTAAGCCTGGCATTACATCAATTGGTCAAGTGTACTATGGTTATGCCGAGACTGTTGATGAAATGGTTGAAAGAATGAAATTTGACTTGACATATCTTAAGGAAGTCAACATCATCACAGACATCAGGATCATATTTGAAACTGTCAAAGTGATGATCCAAGGAAAAGGAAAATAATCACCAATCGTTAGCTATGAAATCACAGGAGCTCCTTTTAAGGGGCTTTTGTTTTTATATTCCATTAGAATTGAAGTGTCAGGCCTCCATGAATAATGGGTGTCCCAAATAAAGTCAACCAATGATTCCCTGATACATCCAAGACTGGTATTAGGTCCTGATCAGAATTGGCCAAAACGGGTTGTCCGTTTTGTCTTATTCGGTAATCAACAAATTGAAATACATTAGCCGACACAGCTACCGCCAATCGGTGCGAAAGCCGGTAACTGCCCCCAATATCAACACCTGATGAAATACTTCTTTCCTGGATTTTTTGCTCATGCATCGTGTATGGTAAAGGTACCAAGCTGAGACAAACGGGGCAGACAAATGCTTCCATAGCCAAACTATAATTTCCGACGCCTGATTCAACGACAGCAAAAGCAGTAACTGACACCGTAACCTTTTCTGAAAGATTCCAACTCTTGGTCAAAAATGGACCCACGCCCCAAAAGGTTGATTTATTTCGATTCGAATATGTTGTCTCCGAAATAAAGGAGGATTCATTGATTAACTTAAAAAATCCCACAGCATTGAACCGGGTAAGATTCCCCTGCAACCCAAAGTACATGTTGTTCCCAACCTCCTTCCCTATCCTGTTTCTCCATTCCAAAGTAGTCCTATCACTTTCTTCAAAGAGTTTGGATTTCCCCAATCTATTGAAAGGTGACAATTCACTACTCCATTGATACTTCCCCTGCTGCGCGTGAAGCTCTGTAGGGTAGAACAGGATAAAAATGAAAAATGAGAATAAAAGAATCTTCATAAGCAAGGGCTTTAAGTAAAGACGCAATAATGAAAAAATCTGTCCCAAGCCTGAACGGATTAAAAGAAAAAGCCCGAAGAATTTTTTGTTCTTCGGGCAAATCAGTTAATCCTTAATATGCTTATTTTTCAGAGATGCCAAATTTATAAATGCAGGTATGGGCATATTCCTGCCCTGGATCTAACCTAACCGAAGGGAAGCTGGGTTGATTAGGTGAATCAGGAAAATGCTGCGTTTCCAGGCAGAAGGCGCCTCTGTAAGGATATGTTTTTCCCTCTTTTCCTGTGACCTTGCCATTTAGGAAATTCCCAGCATAAAACTGGATCCCCGGCTCAGTAGTCCAAACTTCCATTGCTATCCCTGTTTTTGGTGCAGAGATTTTAGCCGCAAGTGTCAGTTCTGACCCGGTATCTTTATTCAGTACCCAGTTGTGGTCATATCCTCCCCCATGCTGCAATTGTTCAAAATCCGCATCAATTCTATCCCCGATAGCAGTAGCCTGTGTAAAATCCATAGGCGTACCCTTAACTGATTTCAATTCACCGGTCGGGATCAAATCTTTGTTTACAGGTGTAAATTGATCTGCATTAAGCATCAACACGTGATCTAAAATATCACCATTACCGGCACCACTCAGGTTGAAGAAGGAATGATGTGTCAGGTTGACAACGGTTGCTTTATCAGTAGTGGCTTCATAAGTGATTTTGAACTCATTGTCCTCTGTCAGGGTATAAGTCATGGTAACTTTTAAATTTCCCGGAAAGCCTTCTTCTCCATCTTCTGAAAGGTAGCTAAAGACGATTTGGTTGTCTGTTACTTCCACAACTTCCCAAATTACATTGTGAAAACCTCCAGGTCCACCATGTAGCGAGTTTGGACCATTGTTGGCAGCCAGAGTATAGGTGTTCCCATCAAGGTCAAATTTGGCATTGGCAATTCTGTTGCCATATCGGCCTATGGTAGCGCCAAAATATGACTCAGAGCTGGCGGCAAATTCTTCTGGGGTGTCAAAGCCAAGGACGACATCTACCAGTTCGCCATTTTGGTCTGGCACCATCAGCTTCATTACTTTAGCACCAAGATTGGTGACTTCCATTTTTAGTCCCTGTCTGTTTTCAATGGTATGGACCTGATAGATTGAAGTTGGCTCATTCATGACATTAGTTTCTGTTGGTTGGGAAGCACATGAGGCAAGAAGCATACCTGACAGTGCCACCATTGGGATTAATAGGTTATTGGTTTTCATTATAGGTTTATTTTGGCTTGGTAAAGTTTCTGATGCAATTCTTTCAATTTGTCAGCAGGCATTTTAATCACTTTACGGTCATAGGTCATCAGCCCATTAACTTCCACCTCAACGTCCGTAGTCTGGGTATACACCGCAGCCGACAATCCCAAAGGTATCAATTTTTCCAAAGCCTCCATCAATGAAGCATATCTGTTGGTCAATTCTTCCTTGTTTTTGAA
This sequence comes from Cyclobacteriaceae bacterium, assembly GCA_036782195.1. GTDB lineage: Bacteria > Bacteroidota > Bacteroidia > Cytophagales > Cyclobacteriaceae > DAIPZN01. The sequence goes on from DAIPZN010000071.1 coordinate 5,858, forward strand.
ACTCTGGTAGCCCCAGTTGTCCTTTTCCTGCCAGGTATGGTTGTCCACGGGTAGCCCGAGGCCGCCGAATTCACCCAGCACCACGGTCTGTTCCCTCCCATAGATCTGTGGATCGGGCATGACGGCATCGGGGTAATTGTGCAGGTCAAAAATGTCCCCGGCAATCTTTGTCCCGGTCATTTCAAAATTCCCTCCGCTGGCGCTGTTGACCAACCTGGTCGGATCATGTTTTTGGGTCCATTCCGTGATTTCCTTGGTCTTGAACTGCCCCCAGGCTTCATTAAAAGGCACATAAACCACTACAGATGGAAAATTGTAAGTGGCATCCATGATGGCTTTCCATTCCTTCCGGAAGATGGCTTCTGAGTCAGGAGTCCTGTCCCTGTCTGTTGCCTTGCCGATGATACCGGGACGCATTTCCCAGTTGTTGCCATGATCTCCGTTGGGCATGTCCTGCCAGACCAGGATGCCCAGCTGGTCACAGTGGTAGTACCAGCGGGCAGGTTCCACCTTTACATGTTTGCGGATCATGTTGAAGCCCATTTCTTTGGTCTTTTCAACATCAAATTTCAAAGCAGCATCACTTGGAGCCGTATACAATCCATCCGGCCACCACCCTTGGTCCAAGGGGCCATACTGAAACAGGAACTTGTTGTTCAGCATCATCCGCTGTATGCCGTTGTTGTCCACCTGCATGCTGATTTTCCGGAGTGCGGCATAGGACCTGACGCGGTCTAATTCTTTCTTACCTTCCAAGAGGGTCACTTCTACATCATAAAGATGCGGGGAATCAGGGCTCCATGCTTTAGGATTGGAAATAGGAATAACCGCTTTTTCTCCAGGCTTTACTGTTTTTTCGCCTACTGCCTGACCGCCTGAAGTGATACTGACCTTTACAGAATGGTTTGACCCCGATCCAGCAACATCTGTTTCAACCGCTATGCTGTTTTTGTCAAAATCCGGTGTGTTTCGGATTGAGGCAACATAAGTTTGAGGTACCGGTTCAAGCCACACCGTCTGCCAGATGCCTGTAACAGGCGTATACCAGATGCCGTGAGGTTTTTTGACCTGCTTACCTCTTGGCTGAGGACCTTGGTCCGAGGGATCCCATACACTCAGCATGAGTTCAAAAGTGTTTCCTTTGACCTGCGAGGTAATGTCAAAAAAGAAAGGATCATAGCCCCCCTGGTGCTTGCCTACACTTTGTCCATTAACAAAAACTTCAGTTTCCCAATCTACAGCTCCGAAATGAAGCAACAATTTCCCTTTTCTATAGCCAGTGGGTATCTGCACTGTTTTTTTGTACCAAAGCCTGTTTTGCTCTCCAACCGGTTTTCCTACTCCAGACAACAAAGATTCTACCGGGAAAGGCACTGTGATTTTCCCGTCCCAATTTTGGGGACGGTTTGCATCTTTGGCCACAATGGCATAATCCCACTGTCCATTGAGATTTAGCCAGTTTTCTCTGCTCATCTGCGGACGAGGGTATTCCTGATGGGGTTTTTGGGGATCGACTTCCTTGGCCCAGGTAGTCGAAATGGTCGGCTTGACCAGTTCCTGCGCGGTAAGGGGCACATTGACCAATAAGGTCAACAAGCCTGCGCCTAAGCAGAATTTGCTCAAAAGGTTTTTCATGGTTGATGGGTCTATTGTTATTATTTCAAAAATCTTTCTGTTCTTCCTACTGTCAATAGTTCCCAAAGAGAGGCCACAGTCCATCCTGGTGCAAAAAGGTCATTGTAATAGCCTTTTCCGTTTTTGCCATAATCCCAGGCAGTATGCTGCACCACTTCAGGATAGTACCCTACCCTGCCAATGCCCATCATGTTGCCTGGTCTGGGGAGAAGTTGCTCCCGCATGGATGAGCGGATGACCTTGGCAAAATCCGAGAAGCGCTGCTCCCTTGTTTCCGCTGCCAGCCAGTCCAATACTTCGTCAAACTCAAAGATGAAGACATCAATGTGGTTGTTTTCCACTGATACATTGCCCCATCCCCTACTTTTGAGCCCGATATCTCCCAACATTTGTCCTTGGGCAAATGGAACATCCCAGGTATAATACCAGGATAGGGTAAAATAGGCAGCTTTTTTGGCTAAATCAATGTAATGTTGTTTTTCCTTCCCTTTTGTTACATGAGCTAAATAATACATGGCTGTAGCGGCATAGAGGGAGGCTTCCTTGTCCTCGCAGTCCGCATCCAAGGTGGATGAAAAATAGTCTCCCGGCCCGATGATCTCTTTTTCCTGATATATGGCCACCTTTCTGGCTGCTTCCAGATAGCTGTTGTTTTTGAAATACTTGTAGGCCATCACCAGCGGGAGGACCGCTGATGGGGAACTTCCGCCAGTAGGATCGATCAGTTTGAAGTTGCTGTCAAACTTGCGGGGGAAACTTCCGTCAGCTTGCTGCACTTGTAGCAGTTTGCCGATCAGTTCCTTTACTTTTTGCTCATACTGCGGATGTTGCCGCTTCTGCCTTTTCTCATAATCCAGGTACAGGAGAATGGCATAAATCCCCTCAGACTGACGGCGGATGGAGTAGACGTTGGGTTCATCATTTTTTCCGAAATCTATAAATTCCCTGATCAACCCCGCTGAGTTAAAGCCGTTTTGCTCATAGCTGTCCAAGACAGCCCGTGCCTGTCGAACCAGTTCCTCTTGACCTGTAGCCTCACCGTATTCCAGGGCATTGAAGGCATTGAGCAAAACCCTGCCGATAAAGCCGATCTCCAGAATGGGATAAGGTTCACAGGTCTCTGTCTGCAAATGCACGCCCGAGTAACCTTTCAGCTCCCCGAACTCCACATAGGACTCCTTGAAGAAATTGCTCAAAAAGGCTTTGATTTCCTCATCGGAAAACTCCTGTTCCTGAAGGACTTCAGGCTTAAACAGGTCATAGCTATGCTCCCAGATCCCAGCTACAAATGCACTGAAATCATTGCCTTTGACCGCTGTAAGCCGGTAAGTGAGTGTAATGGATTCACCTGCAGGAAGGTACTCGAATGCAGTGACTGCAGGGGCCAGCGTCAGTTTCCTGAGATAAGTCTTGGGTGCTTCGGCATAAGGAAAGGCAAAATGGAGAAAAGGCACATCACGTTCTTGTCCGAATCCCAAGGCTCCCAAATCAGTCTTGCTGCCCAAAATCACTTCACCGGCCTGATGGGTCGTCAGCCCCAGCGATTTCAGTTCGTCCTTTCTCACCAAAGCAAATCCGGACTGTAAAGCGGAATCAAAGAGTGAGGTAACGGGGGAACTGAGCCTATCTTCCCTGACCAGCCAATCTGTAGACACACGGGCTGCAGGTGCATTTTCAGGTGAGCGCTGGTTTTTTCTGTACCAAAAGCCCGGCAACAACATCTGTGAAGAAGCATAGCTCAAGCCCTCCAACCTGATTTTGCCGGAAAAATTGAAGTACACATCCTCTTGGGCTTTGATCTCAAACCTGATGTCGACCGACTCCCCTTGGGCTTGATGGGACATCTGTATCACTAGAGGTAATTTTTTGCCGCTGTCGGTCAATTGGCCGTTGTCACCGATTTCCAAAGTTTGGAAAGCGGCTGGATTGCCGGGGTGCTTGAGTCCGATTTCAAATTGGGTATGCTGCTGTACCAGCTGCCTGAGGTCTTGGGCAGAGAGCTGCAGTGTCAGCAACGCTACCCAAATCAGGCTAAGTGTCTTTTTCATGCTTTTATAAGTTCAATTTTGGTTTCATTTAAAAACTGGAGCCGGCTGGGTCGCCAGACCCGGCGACTGCCGTTCCACTACAGGCCATCCTGCCGACCAGGTTATTTTGTCCAGCATCAGCGGTCTGCGGTTGGTTCCGTTGGACAGCCGTGGGTTGTTTTTGGGGATGGCATGGTAAAGCATCCATTCTGTTCCCTCGTCATCTTCGATCAGCTGGGCATTGTGACCTGGGCCCGCAAAGCCATATGCTTCGGCATTGCCGCGAAGCAACAATTCGCCGTGTTCGCCGGTGGCTATGGAGTTCCCCTGCTTGTCCAGATAAGGTCCCAAGAGGTTATCTGATTTGCCCACAAGAATCCTGTAGCTGCTGTTGGCCCCTTCACAACAGGAGCCTGCCGATCCGAAGAAGTAATAAGCGCCGTCTTTTTTGGTCACCAAAGCTGCCTCCAAATGCTTGTGCGCAATCCTGACTGTATCGCCGATGACCTGCTTTCCGTCCGGACCCAATTCGACTGCATAGATTCCGAAGAAACTCCCCCAGAACAGGTAGTCCCTTTCATCTTCCCTGATAAAAAAAGGATCTATGGAATTGGCCACGCCGATTTCCTGTGAAAGAAAAACCTTGCCCTGATCGACAAAAGGGCCTTCTGGACGGTCTGCAATGGCCAAACCTATCCCGGGATTGGGATCACCCCATGTAGAAAAGGAATAGTACATGCGGTATTTCCCATCAACAAAGCTGACATCCGGTGCCCAGATCCCTCCTTCCGATTTCCAGTTCGGTTTAGTCTGAAATGCATTGTTGACAAACTCCCAGTTGACCAGATCCTTGGAACGGACGATGGGAACCAATTTATAGCCCCCCTCATTTCCCCAGTTGTCTTCTGTCCCATAGGCATAGAAATATTCCCCGGATCGGACCACAGTAGGATCCGCCAGTACCGGCTCAAAAACCGGATTGACATAGGTGGCTACGCCGGCAGGTGGATTGCCCCCATTGCCAGGTCTGTCTTTGAGATTGTCCTGACAGGACTGCCCCATCAGCAGGATTAAGCTGAGGCAGTAAAAGGACTTGTAAAGGTAATTCATCAAAATTCCTGAGGTTATAAAGGCAGGACCTTTTCAGTTCCTGCCCGTTGAAGATAAGGATTACCAGCCCGGATTTTGGATCAGATTTCTATTGATGTCCAAATCCCGTTGGGGAATGGGAAGAAACTCATGTTTTCCAACCTGGAAGTTGGCAAAACCGGGATCACGGTTGGCCAAGGCCGGACCCAAATCCCCCCAGCGGGCAAGATCCCCCCAGCGGTGTCCCTCACCTGCCAGTTCCAGCAGCCGCTCATGCTTCAGCTGTTCCAAAAATGCCGATTGGGACAGGTTTGGTCTTACAGTGGACAAAGCAGGAAGCCCAGCCCTTTGTCTTACCCTATCCACATGGGCATAGGCCTGATCGGTACTGCCGTTGGCATTCAGCACTTCGGCATACATCAGCAACACATCTGCATACCGGATGTAGCGGTAGTTGTTGGGCGATCTGTAGCCTTCTTCGTTTCTCCAGTGGTCGTTGAGGAATTTCCTGAACCATGCCCGGTTGTTTTCAGCACCATACCGCTGTGCAAAGGTCTGACCATACACATTGGTAAAAGCAGGTCCACGCTCATCCGTAAAAGCATACAGATAGGTGGCAGGCAATCTTGGATCCCTTCCCCCTGTCACTGTGGTTTCCCGGAGGAACTCTGCAATGGTCCAGGTTCTGGCTTCGGCATCCGACCACCCAATGCCGGGAGGGGCGAGAAACTGGGAGATGGAGGTACCATAATTGTGATTGGGTGTAGTCACATCATCGTCGGTGATTTCAGTGGGGTTTAAGGCAAATTGCCATTCGAATACAGACTCTACGTTGTTTTCAGAATTGATGCGGAAATTGTCATGGTAGTTGGTCACCAGATTGTAGATTCCGGCTCCTTCTCCTTCCACCAGCCATTGCAGCGGTGCAACAGCTTCCGCATATTTGAGTTGCTGCATGTACACCTTTGCCAAAAGCGCCTGTGCGGCACCTTTGCTGGCACGGCCTAAATCATTGGAGTTGGGATAAGTGGCAGGCAGCCAATCTACCGCCTGTCTCAGATCTGCTTCCACCTGCGCCCAAACCTGTTGCTGGGTAGATGTAGGCGGAAGATCGGTAGGATTGGAAGCTTCCAGCATCAATGGCACATTGCCCCAAAGCAAAGCAAGGTTGTAGTAGAAATATCCCCTAAGGAAATATGCTTCACCCAGCAGGCGGTTTTTCAGGTTCACATCCATTTCTATGGCAGGCACATTGTCGATTACCTGATTCGCCCTGAAAACACCGATATAGCAGTCCCTCCACACATCGGTGACAGGTCCGAAATTGTAGTCAGGCTGGATGAAGCCGCCCATGGCATTGGCAAGATCCGACCATGGACTGCCGGAATAGCCTTCATCTGAGCGGGTAATGTACAGCATGGGCATCCACCTGGAAAATCCCCCTCTGGCAAAAGTACTGTATATGGCATTGACACCTTGTTCGGCATCTGAGGCATTCTGCCAGAATACCTCTATGGTGGGCTGATTGGGATTGATGATGTCCAGGTTGGGGTCACATCCGAGCAATCCTACGGTGATCGCCACACAGGTATATTTGATGATCTTTTTCATGATTTTGGGTCTGTTAAAATTCAAAGTTGAAACCTATGGAATAGATCCTGCTGGCAGGCCAGTTGCCGTTGTCAAAGCCTCTTTCCAGAATTCCGGCACCGGTGACATCGGGATCCTGTCCTGAATATCCGGTGAAGGTCAGCAGGTTCTGTCCACTGACAAACAGTCTGGCATTGGCCACGTTCCAGCGCTGCAGCAGGTTGGATTGGAAATTATAGCCCAATTCAAGGTTTCTAAGCCTTACATAGGAAGCATCCTCCAACCAACGGTCACTTTCCAAGCGTGCATTGTCTATCAATCCCGGATCTCCTACAGCCACCCCGATCCGCGGATCAGTGGTGTTGGTATTGCCCGGATTCCAAGGGTTGATCGCACTTCTGAAGTTGGTATTCTGATAGCTATCCAGTTCCCTTCTGACACCATTCAGTACGGTATATCCGAAGACACCCACTAGTTGGATGTTCATGGTAAATGCGCCGTAGGAAGCATTGAACTGCCCACCGGTCTGCAGGGTAGGCCAAGGTGAACCTACAAAAGTCCTGTCTTCCTGGTTGATCTGCCCGTCTCCGTTGACATCTATATAGCGTACATCACCCGGACGTGCAAAAGGTTGGATCAGCTGTCCGTTGACTGCATGGTTATTGATTTCTTCCTGGCTTTGGAAAAGGCCATCGGTTTTCAGTACAAACCATTCACCCAATGACCTACCAATCTGAGTGCGCGTGATACCGGTCTGAATGTAATCTATGCCTTCTCCCAGGTTGCCCACATCTTCCACTTTATTGCGGATGGTGGTGAAATTAACACCAAGGTCCCACTTGAAAGGTCCTGTGCTGCTGCGGTAATTTGCTGCTACTTCCACACCCGTATTGCGGATCGAGGCTGCGTTGACAGCGGGTTCACCCCCTAGATTTCCCAGATACCAAGCGATAGGTAGATTGACCAATACATCTTTGGAAAGGGAATTGTAATATTCGGCAGTCAAGGTGATCCTATCATCCAGAAATCCTGCATCAAACCCAATGTTCCTGCTGATCCTGCGCTCCCAACCCAAGTTGGGATTCGCCAATCTGGCCTGTGTGGCACCTACAAACGGCGACTGATCCGGACCAAAGATCGCCCTCGGGTTGGAATTGAGGAAGCCGATGTAATCCCAAGATCCCACTGTCACGATTCCCAACTCTCCGTAAGAAGCCCTTACTTTGAGATCGGAAAACAGTGAGGAGCTGAAGAATTCCTCTTCACTCAACCTCCATCCTGCAGCCAACGATGGAAAAAAACCTGAACGGGTAGCTGCGCCAAATCTGGAATCCGAATCATATCTACCTGTGAAAGTCAGCAGATATTTGTCTGCAAAAGTATAGTTTACCCTGCCCAAAAACCCGGAGATGATGTATTCTTCAGGAATAAAACCATCTGCAAACGCCTCGCCTGTAGCCGAACTGATTGTGGTGAGGTACCTGCCGTCGAAAGACTGGAGGTCAGTTCTTCCTCCGGAAAGCACATCCCGCTTGGTATGCTGTTGAGAATATCCGATGACTCCGTTGATGTTGTGCCTGTCGATGACCTTGGAAAAATTCAACGTATGCTCGAGGAGAAAGCTGGAATATACAGACCTGTCCTCGATGATATTGGTTGGTGCGGCAGGTTGGTTGAAATGCCATTCTCCAGCCCTTCTGATTCTTTTGTTGTGATCAAAGCTCACCTCTGCACCGGCATTGAATCGGTAGACAAGCCCATCCACAATATCCACATCCAGATAGGCATTGCCCATCAATTTGGCAAAATTGCTCCTGTAGCTGTTGATGGCATTGACTGCTATGGGATTCCAGGCATAAGTGACGGCATCTGTTGTCCCTTTGCCCCATCCATCCGGATTGGCAGCCGAGATAAACCTGTCTGCCTGAATAGGAATGACCGGAAGATGCTGCGGCATGTCATAGAAAGGGTTCCCGGTACCAGGTGATTGGGTAATGGAATTGGAGATCAGGATATTTTCCCCAAAGGTGACCCTCCCCCTGCTGTTTTTGGTATTGATCCTCAATGCGGCCCTGTCAAAACTGTTGCCAATCAGCACGCCTTTGTTTTTGAAAAAGCTTCCCGAGATCAGGTAGCTGCTCTGCGCGCCTCCGCCTGACAAGGTCACGTTGTAATCCTGGGTATTGCCCATTCTGGTGGTTTCGCCATACCAATCCGTATTGACATTGGGATCAAACTGGCTGCCCACAGATGCAGGAGGAGTCAGTCCCGAATTGGTGAACTGAGTCCGCTGCAACTGGGCAAATTCGGTGCTGTTCATCATATCGTATCCCGGAGGAAGTTGCTGCAGACCGAATTTGGCCGACGCACTGACCCTTGCGGGTCCTTCCTTGCCTTGCTTGGTCGTGATGATAATTACTCCATTGGCGGCCCTACTGCCGTAGATGGCAGCAGCGGAAGCATCCTTCAGGATCTGAATGGAGGCAATGTCATTGGTATTAATAGTGGGATTGGCATCAGCAATCATTCCGTCAATCACATAAAGCGGATTGGAATTGATAAAGCTGGCAACCCCGCGGATCTCTACCTGGGCACCTTGACCAGGAGCGCCACCGTTGCGGACGGAAACACCCGGTGCAAGCCCTTGGATGCTTTCTCCCACGGAAGCCGCGAGGACCCTGTTGGAATTTTCTGTTCCCACGACGGCTGTAGCACCTGTCAAATCTTTTTTGCGGACAGTCTGGTAGCCGATGACTACAACTTCATCCAATTCGCTGAGATTTTCCTCAAGGCTCACATCAATAGTACTTCTTCCGGCTACTGCCTGCTCATTGTTGAGAAATCCGATAAAGGAAAACACGAGAACGGATTGGTTGCCGGCTACCTGGAGCTGGTAGTTGCCATCCATATCCGTCACCGTTCCGTTGCTTGTGCCCTTTTCGAGAACCGTAACCCCAGCAAATGGCTCACCTGTAGTTCCGTCCACGACAGTTCCTCTGATAGTGAGCGGTGTCTGGGCATGTGCCTGTGCCATAACACAGCAGAGCAGGAATACCCACAAAGCCGATCGTTGTAGTATTTTTTTCATGTAGTTATTTTGGATTAGGTTTATTGTATTTCAGCAGCCATCGTTGCTTTTCAAAACATATCAAAGAAGCTTCAAAGACTGGTTGTAAGCTACTTCAACCCCTGCAAAAAGCTTAACACAAATCCTTCATTCTCTATAATTATTCCTGCTATTTGTATAAATTGATGTAATAGGACTAACTGTTGAACAATTTTTTGCATTAATTGCCTAATCAAGAGCAGACTCTCGACATGACTATCCTCTTTAAAAATTTTTATGATCTAGTTATACTCAATCGACTCATCTTGTTTGTCTATAGAATATCTCTGTGCTTTATTTTGGCAGGAGTTACCAAACCCATTTTTGCTCAGAATTTTTATTGGAAAAATCTTACAGTGGATTCAGGTCTTTCGCATAATACCGTCTATACAGTTTTCCAGGATAGCAAGGGATTCATGTGGTTTGGCACTAAGGATGGGCTCAATAGATATGATGGGCATCAGTTCAAAATTTTCAAAAACAGGCCACAGGATCCTCTTTCTCTTCAAAACAATCATGTTCTTACCCTTTATGAGACCAAGGATCGCAGGATTTGGGTTGGCACCTATAATGGCGTGAGCATTTACAATCCTGTTACAGAAGATTTTTCCTCCTTTGAAGTTACAAGTCAGAATGGGTCAAAGATCGGTGGTCAGATTTTAGAGATTCAGGAGGACCTCTCCGGTAATTTGTGGTTTGCTTCTGCTACACAAGGTCTCTACAGATTTCACTTGCCGACCAATAAGCTTCATCACTACTTCCATCAGGCCGACACTAAAGGGACTTTGGCCTCTGGTTCTGTTTCATCTCTTGTAGTAGATGAAAAGGGAGTGGTTTGGGTCGGCATTTTAGGTGGTGGAGTACAGCAGTTTATTCCTGCCAATGCCACTTTTGAGATGTTTATGGATCCCAAAGAACAGCTCAAAAAGGACCAGATTCTCAAGCTGGCTGACTATGGACCTGATATTTTGATAGGTACAAAAAACGGGGGCCTAAAAAAGTTGGTAAAACAAACAGGGAAAATAGAATCTGTATTGGCCAAAGACGGTGAAAACAACCCCCTTTTTGTCAGAGCTATCTTACAGACTGCCGGGACTGAATTGTGGATTGGGACTGAACTGGGTATTTACCTTTTTGATGCAGCCAATGGTGCATACAAGCACCTCAAGGAAAACCCACAAGATCCATACAGCCTTTCGGACAATGCCATCTATACCATGTATAAGGACAGAGAAGGAGGAATTTGGGTAGGGAGCTATTTTGGAGGGCTGAATTACCTGCCCAACCACCTGACATTCTTTGAGAAATATTATCCAATTGCCAATGTCAACAGCATTAGTGGCAATAGAGTAAGGGAAATGGTGGCAGACAAGGAAGGGGCCATCTGGATAGGAACAGAAGACGCCGGGCTCAACAGGTTTGACCCTAAAACAGGGGAATTTAAACACTTTAAACCGGGAAAAGGTCCCAACAAACTTACTTATCACAACATCCATGGACTGCTGTATAGCAAAGGTCAGCTATGGGTCAGCAGCCACAGTCAAGGTTTAAAAGTGGATGTAATTGACCTTGCCACTGGCACCATCAGAAAAAATGATCAGTCAGGTTTACAGGATCCGCATTATGACACCGATATTTTCTCCATTTATGAAGATAGCTTTGGGACCAAATGGTTCGGGACCATCAGTGGAGTATTTAAGATGGAAGCAGGTTCGACAAGACTTGAAGCTGTTCCTGAGCTTCCGATAAGCTTCTATTATGACATTCTTGAAGATAAAGAGCACAATTTATGGCTCAGCACCATCAACAATGGGCTGTTTCGCTATCATTTACCATCAGGAAATCTATCCCATTATCTACCGGGACTGGATACCGAGGAAAGTCTTCCTGGTTTTCCTGTTACTTGTTTGTTTGAAGACAGCAAAAACAGGATCTGGATTGGAACTGAGGGATATGGCATGGCAATGTTTGTACCAGGATCCGATAGTTTTTTGACATTTGGGGAAAATGAGGGACTACCAAGCAGGACTGTTTACAAAATTCTTGAAGATGATTTGGGCTACCTATGGTTGAGCACCACAGGAGGCCTTGTCAGGTTTCATCCGGACAACCGTCAAAGTATGACCTACACCAGGTCAAACGGACTGCTCGCCAATCAGGGCAATTATAAATCAGGACTGAAAACAGCAGAGGGAAAGCTCTATTTCGGTTCACTTCACGGCTTTATAGGCTTCGACCCGAAATCATTCCGTGAACCGGGCATGCAGCCCGAACTGGTTTTGACAGGGATAAAACTTTTTAACCAAGAGCTTCCTATAGGCAAGAAGGAATCCCCACTTCAGCAGTCAATTACTGATACTGATCATCTGGTTCTCAACCATCATCAATCTTCGCTTTCTTTCAACTTCGCTGCTTTAGGATTTACTTCCCCCGATTCCTACCGCTATGCCTATAGGATGGAAGGACTAGAAAAGGACTGGAACTACCTTCAGCAAAACCAAGAAATCAGCTACCTCAACCTTCGTCCAGGCAACTACAGGCTAATCGTAAAATTAGTACTACAAAACGGTTCCCTAAGTGAAGAAGAGGCCAGTCTCACCTTAGAAGTGCTTCCTCCTTTTTACCTTTCACCTTTGGCCTATTTTGGCTATGTGGTGCTGCTTCTTGCCCTGTTGGTCTTTGCCATCAGCAGATACCGGCACAGGCTGCTCCAAAAGCACAAAGAAAGCATCCGACTGCTTGAAGATGAAAAAGAAAAGGAGCTTTATCAATCCAAAATCGAATTCTTTACCAATATTACCCATGAGATCAGGACGCCACTCACTTTGATCAAAGGGCCCTTGGAACTGCTCCTCAAAAAACAGGAAGTTCTTGAGCCTGACATGCAGGAAAACCTGTTGGTAATGGAAAAAAACACCAATAGACTGATCAACCTGAGCAACCAATTGCTCGACTTCAGGAAGACAGAAAAGCAGGGATTCAGCCTTAATTTTCTACCTACCAACCTCGTAGAGCTGCTCAAGGAACTACATTACAGGTTCAGCCCGATGGCGATACAGAAGGAAGTGACTTTTAAACTTGATGTAAGTGAGGATGAATTCATTGCAGATGTTGACCGTGAAGGCATCACCAAAATCGTGAGTAACTTGATTTCCAACGCCTTGAAGAATGCTGAAAAAAACGTGACTGTCCACCTTCATGACTCTACTGATCAACATTTTAGTATTGCTGTCTGCAATGACGGCAACCTAATACCCGAAGCTCTAAGAGAAAAAATCTTTGAGCCTTTTTATCAGATTAGTGCGGAGGCAGAAGATACACGACCGAGAGAAGGCACAGGACTTGGGCTTCCTCTTGCCCGGTCACTTTCCGAAATGCATGGAGGAAAACTGTTTTTTGACGACAGCTATTCTAAGGGACTCAATACCTTTAAGCTTCAACTTCCCCTTCATCAGGAGAAATCACTTTTGTTGGACATTGAAGCATATGAATCTTGGAGTCCTAACAAAGAGCGCGACAGGCAAGAAGAAAACGGCCACCAAAGCAAGCCTATTCTACTTCTGGTGGAAGATAACAGAGAGCTGCTGAAATTCCTTTACAATAACCTCCGCGAAGACTACCATATTTACAAGGCTAGTAACGGAAGGCAGGCGCTTACCCTTTTGGAACAAAAACCTGTTGACATGGTCATCAGTGACATCATGATGCCTGTGATGAATGGGATAGAATTGTGTAAAGAGATCAAAAGCAGTCTGGCTTTCAGCCATATCCCGGTGATTTTACTGACCGCCAAAAGCAACATACAGACAAAAATCGAGGGAATGGAAACAGGGGCAGATGTCTACATCGAAAAACCCTTCAGCATGGAGTACCTCATGCTACAGGTCAAAAACCTGTTGCACTATCGGGATCAGATCAGGCAGCAATTTGCCAATTCCCCCGTGGCACTTGCGAAAACCATTGCCCATACCCAAGCTGATGAGTTGTTTCTCCATCAGGTGAGTAAGACCATTATCCTCCACCTGGCAGACGAACATTTTGGGGTCAATGAACTTGCGGAGGCTGTCAACATGAGCCAATCCAGCCTGCTCCGCAAAATCAAAGGTGTTTCACAATTGACTCCGAATGAGTACATCCGTCTGGTACGGCTCAAAAAAGCGGCTGAAATACTGGCTGAAGGACGGCATACCGTGTCGGAAGTCTGCAGCATGGTAGGCTTCAACTCCCCATCTTACTTTTCCAAGTGCTTCCAGAAGCAGTTCGGCGAACTACCCAAAGATTACCACAAGGTACCCTGAGCTGCTAAATGTTCCACCAATAGGTAAACTTGAGTGCAATGGACCTGTCTTTGGCATAAAAAGGCGCAGGCAGGTAATTGTCTGTGAACACCAAAAAGATATCCGAAGCAGGCTTGAACCTCCACTGCAGACGGGTGTTCAGGTTGATGTTTTCGATTTGTTCGTTATACTGCACAAATGCCGTGATAAAAAACTTGTTGGTCAGCGTCAGGTCCATTCTTGGTCCTACAAGCCAAAAAGAAGTCAGTCCCCAAGCCTCAGGCAAGTGGATCTCGTTGTAGTTGGCATTCAGCGTCATGCTAAAATACGGCTGTAACCTATACCCCATTTCCCCACCTGCATTGTAGCGCTTACCATTGGCAAAATAGCCACCCATTCTTGTGGTAAATGCATAAGTAAAGATACTCTGTGGTTTGGAAGTAAACTCAGTTCCCCAAGCGTACCATTGATGCTCAGAACCGGTGGGCAGCACTGTTCCGCTGAAATTGGTTGGGTCAAAGGGACGCTGCAATTTAACGTAATCATTTGCGAACCAAGCGGTAAAGACACTTTGGCTTCTAAACCTTACTCTGTAGGCGATATAACTTTCTTCATCTGTTTTATCTCCTTTTGTGTCGAAAAACCAACGTGAGTTAATTTCTGGACCGTGACTCAAAATCAGTCTGCTTTTTGGAAAAAACAGGTATCCTACTGAGGGATGTACTTTAAAGAATCCCGTTCTGGGGACAAAACCTACTTCTGCTGTATAGTTTTCCGATACATATTCATGCTGCCAGTTCCAGTACAAATGTCCTGAGGTATAGCGCAAGTTGGCCGCATATACCCAACCTTCCGATTGGTTCCCTGGACTGAAAGATCTGAGGACAAAAGTTTTGCCTGTCCAAAGGTTGTTGGCTGAGGCAAGGTTAAACTCCACTCCCACGTTTCGATTAAAAGCAGAACCCGGTTGAGTGGCAGGATCGTCTGAAGCGAAAGCAGAAGCCTGCCTGTTGACCATCATGGCGCTGACATAAGATCTGGATAACACCCTCCGCTGAAGAGTCAGCACCGAGAAATTCTGGCCTGCCAGGTCCTTTGATGGCACCTCTCCCGTCTGCATGGACATGGCGCCGATTCTCCAGTCCTGATTCAGTTTGCCACTCAACCTCGCTCCTCCATGGATGGGTGCATTGAGACCGATTCTTCTGGAAAAAAACGGGCGGATAGTTTCATATCCAAAGGATGCAAACAGGTCACCGTTTTCCAGAAAAAACTGCCTCCTCTCTGGAAAGAATAGCTCAAATCTATCCAAATTGGTCACCTGTCTGTCCACTTCAACCTGGGAAAAATCGGGATTGACAGTTAAGTCAAGGTTAAGGGCGGTGCCTAAGCCTATTTTTGCATCCATACCTACTTGCCTTCTGGATTCAGCTGGCTGATCTTGAGCCAGATTCTGACTCATTCCACCTAGCCCATATGGTATTACCGAAACATTGGGTCCTGCGGCTGGAGGAGGATTGTCCCAGATTAGCATTCCAGTATAGGCCAATGAGGCTGAAGGAAACTGTCTTGGTACTGGAGCCCAACCTGATTTTTCGGTGGTCTTCAAATCCAGCCTGCTAAAGTTAATTCCCCATTCACTTATCCCCTGCTTGTATCGGATTGACTTAAAAGGAATTGCTGCTTCAAAAATCCATTTATCGGGGTAGTTTTGAACTTTAGAAACCCATTTATTGTCCCAACTCAGGTCAATTTTACCTCCATCGTACATGATGCCGTCCCATTGCGCCCCAGCAGCATTGGCACCAAAAGAAAAACCATTGGTCTGATCTTCAAATGGATCCATGAATAGCAGGAAATTGTCATTTTTTCCAAAACTGAAATCTCTCCTTAAGGACTCTACCATATAGGGTCCCTCCACTGCATGGAAATTCACTACCAGAAGGTAAAGATGCTTTTCGTCATAAGTCATCCGCACATCCGTTCTTACTTGTGAGTAAGAGGTATCCATTGGAGTGATCATGAAAAAGTTGGTCGCAACCTCAGCTTCTGCCCAAGCATCTTCCGAAACTTCCCCATCTATGAGTATAGGGGAGCTGGCTTTTTTGATATGCAGGCGATAATTGGAGTTGATTTTTTGGCCAAATGATCCTTGAATACAAAATACGGACAAGAGAAGGAGTAAACCTGCTTTTTTCATTATGCTATTTCGGGTAGAGAGACCGAAAATTACACATTACTCTTTTTATTCTTTAAAAAATGTGGTCAATCTAAACTCTAAGGGTAAGAATGGAAATAAAGTGAGGTAAAGTGGAAACAGCTTGCAATCCTAAACCTCCCAATCAAAGTACCGCATTCTGTAGCATTGCATCGCTGTCTCGCCGAGATGCTTGGATAGCTTGTAATTGGCAACAGCACCAACTCCAGCACCAATGACCGGAACCAGTTGTGCCAGTTTGGCCAAATCCATATAATCCCTGTATTCCAGCTGAAAATCCTTCCAATCAAAACTATCCTTGTCCTTGACTAAAGTGCCTACATAAGCATCCCAATTTTCCAATATTCTGATGGTCTCCTGCCGGTTTTCCTGACTGGAAAAAGTCAGTTTAAAAATAAACAACAAGTACAGCCGCTCCTCAAAGACACGTACATCATGTCCATATGCTGCAGCAACTTCAAAAAGCATTTTCATTTTGATGGTCAAAAATGCAGGAAAATCAGCCAAACCCATCAATATCCCTCCTGCTCCGGTGATTGCCCCTTCTGCTGAAGCTGCATTTCTATAGCGCTTGATGATTTTTTTGACTTTCATTTCCCTTTCCTGAAGATTGGATGCTGCAAAAGGAGATGGGGTGATATATTTGGTTCCAAATAAAATACCCTTTACCATTTTCTCAATCGCAAAAGTGACTACTTGATGTACTTTTTCGGGAATCAGGTTATTGATGGTACTTTGGGTGCCTTTGGTGATCAAGTCTAGAATAGAAGGTCTTTTCTTGGTCTTGATCATCCAGGCATTCATTTCTGCAAAGGCAATTTCCTCATAAAAATCCTTCAATGGACTTAGCGGTTGCAGCTCCTTTTTCTTTTTGTTGAATAGCATCAATGGAATATACGGAACAGCAGGTAAATCGGACTAAAGTGTATCTGCTTTTTTACTCAGAACCTAAGTGCCGGAGATAACTTTCACCCATGTCTCTGACTACTAAGATCCAATCTTCAGAAAGATCCAAATAACCATAATCAAAACAGTATATGTAAGATTGTCCCTTTCTGTTTGTATACGTGTGTGTGTGGTATTTGAAATGGTAACCCAATCTATATAGACTTTCTTTAGGCACCCTTACTGTCTCCACACCATCTACTAAGATACTTTCAAGTATCCTTCTGTTGATTCTCAACTTGTTGGTTACATTCCGGATTTCATTGTCATCACCAGAACGCCTTAAATTATTAAAAGTATTGCGGCAGTAATCATCACAAAATTTCTTGTCTGCTCTTCCCTGTATGGTTTTCCCACAGCTCTGACACTTCTTTTTTTCGATTATCATTGTGCTTCCCATTTGGTTTAACCTGTAATAATTCGAAACTCAAAATGGAAAATAAATCTTAACTAAAAGCTTGTCAATACCTAAAACTAGGTATTCTTACTTTATAAAAGATTTTTTTATATTTTACACTTCATTTTTTTATAAAATGGAATGG